>JAYEKP010000063.1:0-20073 GCA_034661075.1 Bacteroidota bacterium | reverse complement strand
CCTCGCCATTTAAAAATATTGAAATCAATGATATTTTTGAGGTTTATCTTTATCAGGATACTATTGAGAAAATAATTGTTAAGGGAGGAAGCAATCTAGTTTCAAACCTTACATTTGATGTAAATCAGGAAAAAACTCTAAGCATTGATAATTTAAATAATGCAAGATGGTCAAGAGATTATGAAAAAATTGAATTACACATTACCGTGGATACATTACACTTTTTAACCCTTAATGCTCCTGCTAACGTGAGATGTATGGACACATTAAAAACCCCAGAACTCAAAATATTTTCTATTTCGGAATATGCTGAAATCTCTGTTTTAGTAAATTGTAATAATTTATACCTTGTAAATTCAGGCACATCAGGCGGACAAATAAGCCTAAAAGGGTCTACTTTTAATTTTGGTTTTTGGGCCAGGGCGTCGTTACAACTTTTTGCTGAAGATTTTATAGCCAAAAAAATTACAGCTAAAAATGAAAGTATAGGGAATTGTTATATTCATGCAACCGAATATCTTTCGGTAGAAATCTTAAGAACCGGATTAATTTATTACGATGGGAACCCCGAAACTATTGAATATGTAAATAATGAAGCCATAGATAAGCTTATTAAGATGGATTAATATCCTTTTGTAAATAGGTATAAAGCAAATTTGCTACTCTTTCTGAAGCGCCATTACCACCTAATTTCTCTCGTAATTTTTCATAATTATTCAGCATCTCCTGTCGATAATCATTATCATAAAGAAGCTTATTTAATTCAGTTGTCAACTTCTCGGCATTCATTTCAAACTGAATTAACTCCTTCACTACCTCTGCGTTCATAACTAAATTAACCAATGAAATATATTGTGTTTTTACAAACTGCTTAGCAATAAAGTAGGAAACATTTCCAGCACGATAACAAACCACTTGAGGAACGTTAAATAAAGCCGTTTCGAGAGTTGCCGTTCCAGAAGTTACAAGGGCAGCATCTGCATGTTTTAACACATCATAGGTTTGATTAAAAACTACTTTAACTTTATTGTTTCGAACAAATTTTTGGTAATAATCAGGTTCAATAGAAGGAGCAGCTGCAATAATAAATTGATAATTTTTATAATTTTGAATTATCTCCAGCATCACACCCAAATTCCTGTCTATCTCTTGTTTACGGCTTCCGGCCAATATTGCAACAATTGGTTTATTTTCCAGTCCGTTATTAGTTATAAATTCATCGAAACTGCCCGGTTCATTTATTTTTTCCTGTACGGCATCAAGCAAAGGGTTTCCTGCATAGTCAACAGGATAGTTATGTTTTTTAAAGTATTCCACCTCAAATGGAAAAATCACAAACATGCGATCTACAAAAGCTTTTATTTTTTTTATACGGGATTCTTTCCATGCCCATATTTTGGGTGATATATAATAGTAAACCTTTATTCCTTTTGCCTGGGCAAATTCGGCTATGCGCAGGTTAAATCCTGGATAATCAATTAGAATCAATACATCAGGAGCATATTTCAAAATATCTTTTTTACAAATCTTAAGGAAATTATTGATTTTACGAAGATTTAAAACAACCTCAAAAAACCCCATGATAGCGGTTTCTTTGTAATGCTTTACTAAATGGCCGCCCTGTTGCTGCATTAAACCACCACCCCAAAAACGAAATTCAGCTTCCGGGTCAATGTTTTTCAATCCTTTCATTAAATTTGAACCGTGTAAATCACCGGAAGCTTCGCCTGCTATTAAATAATATTTCATTTCTTTTCGATAAAATTACAAAGCAAACTTAGTAACAAACACAAAAATGGCAAATACAATGGTAGCCATTAAAACACCGCGTGCCGAATACAAATAGTTTAACCAGATAAAAACAAAAAAAAGAATAAGGTTTGGAATAACACACAAACTTACAATTTTAGTAAAAACCTGTGTGTTAATTAAATAATCAATAAGCTCAGTAAAAATATATTGAGTAAACCTGGAAAAATAAACAATAAGCATCGTAACAATGGGAGCTAAAATACCAAGAACGAGTCCTAAAATAAAATTATTAAATGTATATCTAGATTTCATATTTCCATTGTTTAAAAAAGTCCATTTTATCGTAGGCTGTGAAGTCTATTTTTATAGGTACTATTGAAACATAATTATTCCCCAACGCCCATTCGTCGATATCGGTAGAACCATTCTCTGCGTTTTCAAAATAGCCGGTAAGCCAAAAATATTCACTATTGCGAGGGTCAATCCGTTTTTCAAACTCCTCTTTCCAAACTCCTTTGGCTTGTCGGCAAATTTTAACTCCTTTAATTTCTTCCAGGGTTACCGGCGGAAAATTAACATTAAGACAGGTGCTTTCCGGCAATCCATTAATTAATGTATTCTCAACTATTTTTTTCCCATATTGAATGGCAGCGGTAAAATCTGCATTACTTGAATAATCTAGGTGTGAAAAACCAATCGACGGAATTCCGTAAATACAACCTTCAATGACAGCACCCATCGTTCCAGAATAAACAATACTTACCGATGCATTAGAACCATGATTTATACCTGAAACAATTAAATCAGGTTTTCGATGTACAATTTCACTCATAGCTAATTTAACTGAATCAACCGGTGTTCCGTTACAACCATATATAGTTACATTTTCTTCTTCTTTTAATTTTTTATATCGAATAGGAACTTTCACGGTTATGGCATGAGCCATTCCTGAATTTCCGTGCAAGGGTGCAACCACAACAACTTCGCCATAAGGTTTAACCATTTCAATGAGAGCATGAATTCCTTTTGCATGCACTCCATCATCATTCGTAACTAAGATTAAAGGCTTATTTTTTTCCAATGTTCAACACTTTTATAATTAATATTTATCCTTGCAAAGATATTCAATTCGCCCAAAGTTTCCATATATTCACTTTTTAATTTATTCCTAAACCTCCCGTTAATCATTAGCGTAAAATAACTTAATTAAGGGAATCCGTATTTTTTATCCAAAAGAATTTATCTGGCTCGAGGATTAATACTTACTCATTTTTTTATATTTTTGCTCTTTATTCAAATTCGTAAATTAATTTATTCTTATGAAGATATCATACAACTGGCTCAAAAATTATATCGATACAGATTTATCGCCCAACGAGGCAGCAAAAATTTTAACCAATACAGGATTAGAAGTTGAAGGGATAGAACATTTTGAGTCGGTAAAAGGCGGATTAGAAGGGTTAGTAATTGGCAAGGTTACCACCTGCAAAAAACATCCAAATGCCGACAAACTAAGTGTAACTACGGTTAATATTGGCGAAGAAAAAGAACTACCCATTGTTTGTGGTGCGCCCAATGTAGCCCAAGGGCAGAAAGTAGTGGTGGCAAAAGTAGGAACTACCTTATATTTTGGCGATGATGAATTAAAAATAAAAAAAGCAAAAATACGTGGAGAAGTTTCAGAAGGAATGATCTGCGCCGAAGACGAAATTGGATTGGGCACATCGCACGAAGGGATTATGGTGTTGGATGATACAGCCAAAGTTGGTACCCCTGTGAATCAATATTTTGAAATTGAAACCGATACCATTTTCGAAATCGGGCTTACCCCCAACAGAATAGACGGTGCTTCGCACATAGGCACAGCCCGGGATTTGGCTGCTTTTTTAAATCTTAAAGAAAAAATCGATATCAAAAAACCACCGGTAGCACATTTTAAGGTAGATAACAACAAACTGCCTATTGAAATTGAGATTAAAAATAAGGAAGCATGCCCACGATATACTGGAATTACAGTATCAAATATAAAAGTAGGCCAATCGCCTCAATGGCTGCAAAACAAACTTAAAGCAATTGGGCTAAACCCTATCAATAACCTGGTTGATATTTCCAACTTTGTTTTACACGAAACCGGCCAACCTTTACACTTTTTTGATGCCGATAAAATCGAAGGGAAAAAAGTAATTATCAAAACGTTAAAAGAAGGTTCAATTTTCACCACTCTTGACGAAAAAGAAAGAAAATTATCGGCTGATGATTTAATGATTTGCAATCCAAAAGAAGGAATGTGTATTGCCGGAGTATTTGGTGGTATAAAATCCGGTGTAACCGAAAATACAAAAAATGTTTTTATCGAAAGTGCGTATTTTAATCCCGTATACATCCGAAAAACAGCTAAAAGGCATGGCTTACATACCGATGCCTCGTTCCGTTTTGAGCGTGGTGTGGATCCAAATAACACTATTTACCCACTAAAAAGAGCGGCTCTTTTGATAAAAGAAATTGCCGGGGGAGATATATCTTCCGATATTGTCGATATTTATCCACATCCTGTTAAAAACTGTACAATTGATTTAACGTTTAAAAATTTAAAACGATTAACCGGGAAAGAGATTGACAAAGATATGATTAAAAAGATTCTTAAATCGTTGGATATTAAAATTATCCATGAGAATGATGAGCTTTTAAACCTTGAGATTCCAACTTACAGGGTAGATGTTACCCGTGAGGCTGATGTGATAGAAGAAATACTTAGAATTTATGGATATAATAACATAGAGATTACTGAACATGTAAATTCAAGCATCTCCTACTCACAAAAACCCGATAAAGAAAAAATTCAAAATCTGATATCGGAAACATTAACAGCCAACGGTTTCCATGAAATCATGTGCAATTCGTTAACCAAAGCTGAGTATTATACTGATTTAAAATCTTATCCGGCAAATCATTTAGTCCCGATTTTCAATCCGCTTAGCAACGATTTAAATGTAATGCGGCAAACCTTATTATTTGGCGGCCTTGAGTCCATTGCTCACAATATTAATCGGCGTAATCCGGATTTAAAATTATACGAATTTGGAAACTGCTACCACAAGAAAAAAACGGAAAGTGATAACCCGCTTAAAAAATTTAATGAAAACCGGCAAACGGCAATTTTCATTACCGGTAATAAAACCACCGAAAGCTGGGTTAATAAACAAGAACCAGCCACCTTTTTTTATTTAAAATCGTTTGTTGAGAATATTCTAGTAAAACTGGGTATAGATTTAAACCAGATGCAGCAAAACGAAGTAAAAAAAGATATTTTTACGGATGGGTTAACTTATTCAGTTAACAACAAAATTTTGGTTGATTTTGGGGTTGTGAATAAAAAGATTTTAAAAACCTTTGATATTAATGTATCGGTATATTATGCAGAATTTAACTGGGATAACCTATTAAAAGTTACGGCTAAACATAGTATCCGATTTACCGAAATACCTAAATATCCTAAAGTTAGGCGCGACCTTGCACTTTTAATTGATAAGGAAGTGCGGTTTAATCAAATAAAAGAACTGGCATACAAAACAGAGAAGAAACTCTTAAAACAGGTTTCGTTATTTGATGTTTTTGAAGGAGAAAAACTGGGGACCCATAAAAAATCGTATGCAGTAAGTTTTATCTTACAAGACGAAAATAAAACCCTTACCGATAAGCAAATTGATAAGATAATGAATAATTTTATCCGGGTTTTTGAAAAAGAAATTGGAGCTCAAATTCGATAATCTTATTTATTTACAATACAATGAAAAGATTAAAGAAGGAACATTATAGCATTTATTTTAGGCATCCTTATTTTGCTTTCTGCTCCACATAATATTTTATTGGGATGCCCATTATAAAAGCTTTGACAGAAGGATTTAAAAATGCACAAAAAAGTTCATAAACAGAACATCTAAACTTTTAAACCATGGCAAAAATTGAACTTATCCAGGACGACATCACCAAATTAGAAGTTGATGCCATTGTAAATGCAGCCAACAAATCGCTGCTTGGCGGCGGAGGTGTTGATGGTGCAATTCACAGGGCTGCCGGTAGTGAGCTACTAGAAGAGTGTAAAACATTAAACGGTTGCGAAACCGGTAAAGCTAAAATTACCAAAGGCTATCGCCTTCCTTCTAAATTTGTTATCCACACAGTAGGCCCGGTTTGGCACGGTGGGCAAAGTAATGAGTCCGAATTACTTACAAATTGCTACAAAAACAGCTTAAAGCTTGCATTAGAAAATAACATTAAAACTATTGCTTTTCCTAACATAAGCACGGGAGTATATGGGTTCCCCAAAGATAAAGCAGCTGAAATAGCGATAAAAACAGTTACCGGTTTTTTAAATCAGAATAACAATAGAATAGAAAAAGTTTATTTTGTTTGCTTTGATAATGAAAATTATAGCCTTTATAAGGAATTGCTCAAATAAACTCAAATTTTTTTTAAAAAGCTGAACGGCTCAATGGATACAAATCAATTTTATGATTAAAGAAACACAAACAAAAGTTAAAAATTTCCTGTCACTCGTAAAATTCAGCCACACTATTTTTGCTATGCCCTTTGCTTTTATTGGCTATTTCCTGGCTTTATATCAAACCAATTCAAATTTTGAATGGAAGCTTTTAGGCCTTATTGTATTATGTATGATTTTTGCTCGAAATGCTGCCATGGCATTTAATCGTTTTGTTGACCGTGAAATCGACAACAAAAATCCTCGTACCGCTGTTCGCGAAATCCCTTCTGGCATTATTAAAGCTAAATCAGCACTAATTTTTGTAATTGTTAATGCACTACTATTTATTTTAACCACCTACTTTATTAATAAAATTACGTTTATTCTTTCGCCTGTAGCACTTTTCATTATATTAGGTTATAGTATTACCAAAAAATTCACAGCCATTTGCCATTTAATCCTGGGTTTGGGTTTGTCGCTTGCTCCTATTGGAGCATATTTAGCCGTTACAGGAACTTTTGACGTATTACCCATTCTTTACTCATTTGTAGTATTATTTTGGGTAAGCGGGTTTGATATTATTTATGCTTTACAGGATTTAGATTTTGATAAGGAAGAACAATTAAAATCATTTCCAGTATTTTTTGGACGAAAAGGTGCCTTAAGCGCTTCTATCCTATTGCACTTTTTATCGGCAATAATAGTAATTATTGCAGGAGTAATTGCCGGTTTTGGATTAATGTACTGGTTGGGAAGTATCATCTTTATCCTACTGTTAATTTACCAGCACCTGTTAGTTAAACCCAACGATTTAAGCAGAGTTAACCTTGCCTTTTTTACAACCAACGGAATTGCCAGTATTATCTTTGCGGTATTTACCATTACCGAACTGGTATTTGATATCTGGGTACTATAAATACAGCCAAAACGACATTTTGACATAACCAGCTTTACTGCAACATGTTGGCACAAAATTTGATTTCTGTTTTTTACAAACTTTTTTTGCTATAAATAATCAAATAAGTAATCAAATGACTTAAAAATGATGGTTATGGCTGATAAGTTATTTTTTAAACCTTCACATTCAATTTTGGGTGGTTATTACATTCCGGTAAGGAATGACTGGAATTATCATATTCGAAAAAGACACCTGTCCACAAAAGAAAAAGAACTATTCGAAAAAGAATTTGGTGAACAAATAATTACAGACAACCAATACTTTGAATGGTGGAAAAAAATACATTCTATTTATTAAAAAAGAAAGGAGGTAATGATGAAAAATAAAAAAATATTATTGATTACGGCTTCATTATTAATCCTTGGAACAATTATCGGTTTTTCAATCAATGTAAATAAAACAGAATCCGACAAAAAGGATACACCACAAGAAGATACGTTAAAAACGAATCCAAAGATTGATATTAAAGTGAATAAGGAATACGACAATGAAGGAAACATCATCAGATACGATTCTACTTATTCATACATTTACACTTACCCTGACGGAAAGCAGAAAAACATAAACATTGATAGTCTGTTTCAAAGTTTCCAGCCTTACTTTTTTGACCGAAGTTTTGAAATGATGCAAGATCCTTTTATGCAATTTTTCGAAATAGACTCTTTTTATGAAAGGCACTTTTTTGATCATGATTACTTTATGCAACAATTTGAAAGAGAAAAATTACATTTCGAAGAAATGATAAAACAAATGGATTCATTAAGAAACCAATTTTTAAAAGAGTCTTTTCCTAAGATTCAGCAAAACAAATCAAAACCAACAAACAAATCTTATAAAACCTATGAAATTTAATTGTAACAGGGCAGTCTTAAAAAAGCCCTGTTTTTTTATTTATTGTTCGTTTCAATTAAAGGCTAAATATCAGTCATTAATCATAAATAATACAAATAGAATGATTTTTTTAAAAAAAAAATTTAACTTTGACTCAATATTTTAAACCATTTTGTATTAGTTTTGATTTTAATGAGTTAATGCTGTTGAAAAAATTATTAAGATGAAAAAAATATTTTTACTAAGTATTTGTTTAATAATCGTTAAAGTTTCATTTTCTTTTGAGCCAACATTTACAAATGAAAAGAATACAGTAAAGTCATCGGTCGAAGAAAACAAACAACTTTTATACACTCCCAACTACCAACAATTTAAAACACAGCTTCTTAACATTGAAACCAAAGAAGTAAAGGATTATGCCCGGTTAAGAAGACGTGGAAAAGATGATTATTTGATGTTATATGTTGCGGGAGGTATTGCTATTGCAACCACTACACTAATTCTTACCAACAATCCGGATAACTTTGTTTCAAACTCACCTGGAAGTGTAAATACAGGAATTGCAATAGGTGGAGGTATTGCTTGTGGCTTAATTGTTACAAAATTCATTATCGATCAAAACAGGTAATTTTTTAATTACATCAGAATATTTTTTATGTCTTTGTATAAATTCATAAGTAAGATATTTATTTTTTTTCTGGTACTCTTCCAGGGCAATTGTTTCTCTCAGAAAGATAAACATATCCTTACTGAATTAACAAAACATGCAGATGAGGTACATTCCGTTAGATTCTCGCCCGATGGCAAATCTTTTATCACGGGGTCAGCAGATAAAACCATTATTCTGTGGGATTTTGAAACGTTAAGCCCCATAAACACCCTTGAAAAACATCACGGGCCAATTTATGCATTAGAATATACTCATGACGGGAATCATTTTTTAAGTGGAGGTGATAACTCCATTAAAATATGGGAAAAAGACGGAACCTTTATAAAATCTTTAAACGGACATGCAACAGCAATATGGTCTATTGGCATTTCTAAAGATGATAAATACATTGTAACGGGCTCATTCGATAACAATTTTCGAATTTGGGATATCTATAAGGGCGAAACAATCCATGTTTTCGATATCGATAAAAAAAGTATATTGGCTACCGCAATAAATCCTACAAATTATTTTATTGCATGCGGGACACAAGATGGAACCATTGTATTATTTACCTTCGATAATTATGAAACCATCCATACATTTAGTGCGCATGGAGGGAATGTATATGCACTAGACTTTAGCCCTGATGGAAAGTTATTAGCCAGTGCCGGACGTGATGGAAATATAAAAATTTGGGATGTAACCAAAATGGAGATTCTACATCTGCTTGATAAACATGAACGAAGTGTTATGGATGTAAAATTCAGTTCCAATGGAAAATATTTAATTTCTGCTTCTTATGATGCAACCGTACGATTATGGGATGTGGAGAGCGGGGAGCAAATTCATCAGTATATTGGGCACAAGATACCTGTAAATGCAGTAGATATTAGCAACGACAATAAATATATTATTAGTGGTTCAAGTGATAAATCAATAATTATTTGGGAGCTTCATCCTTCAGTTCTGGTTGATTATTATTTTGCCGACGAATTTGCAAAAGAAATGAAAAATTCGGGTTTATTTGTCCCTAAAAGAAGAAACGAATCCAGATCTGATTATAAAGAAAGGCAGGAGAAAGCTGAACGATTTAAAAACGAACTTTACAAAAAATATATCAACAAGTTAAATAAGCATTAATCATCTAACATTTTTTAAATTTCCTAAAAACAATAATGCAGTTCTTTATATATATCATCTTTTTAATTTCTATTTATTTTATTGCAATCATCCCTTTTTGGTTTTTATATCAATTTTCAAATTTATTAGCTTTTCTTTTTAATTATGTTTTTCAGTATCGTAAAAAAGTAATCCTCACAAACCTTCGGAATTCATTTCCCGAAAAATCAGATAAAGAGATCAAAAAAATAGCTAAAAAAACGTATCGTAACCTTACCGATATCCTCGTAGAGAGCATCAAAGGATTTACTATTTCTGAAAAACAACTAAAAAAACGTTTTACTATCAATAACCCAGAACTGTTAAACGAATATTTTTATCAAGGGAAAAGTATTATTGGTGTTATGGGACACTATGGTAACTGGGAATGGGGTGCCATAGCAGGCAGTTCACAAATAAAACATAAAGCGATAGCCTTTTATAAACCGCTATCCAATAAATATATCGATCGATTTTTAAAAAGAATCAGAGCTGAGAATGGAACATTATTAAAATCTATCTACAAAACATCAGCAACCTTTAACAAGTATAGAAATCAACCTTGTATTTATGTTCTTGTAGCCGATCAAAGTCCCTCATCGGTTAAAAAGGCCTATTGGGTAAACTTTTTTCATCAGGACACAGCCTGCTTACATGGCCCTGAGAAACATGCCCGTAACAATAATTATCCTGTTGTATTTTTAAAAATACAACGTATAAAAAGAGGATATTATGAACTAACTGCAGAAAAATTAATTGAAGCTCCAGCCGAAACCAACGAGGGTGAAATTACACAAACCTATATGCTTAAGCTGGAAGAAATTATTAGGGAAATCCCTGAGAATTGGCTATGGTCACATAAAAGATGGAAAAGGAAACGTAAAAAGGACCCTCAATAAAGAAGCTGATTCAACTTTACTTTTTTAAAAACTATATAAAAAACCAATACCTATTACTTCTCTGAATTGTAGTCCTTTGGTTACTCCAACTTGCTCTCCCCCTTCAAACACAGGTATGTCTACATTATCATCATAAATAAAATGGGTATTTAAAGACATTTTGATATAATGGGTAAGTTTCATTTTTAGATTTAATTCCCAGTCAATATCTATATTTTGAGGATTATTTGTATAGTTGGTAAAGAAATTAATCTTATTTTCCATATGAATATCTTTTGTAATATTATACTTCCAGATGGCTTTAACATAAGCACCAATTTCCTTCCTTATTTTCTCATTTGCACCAACACCATATCGGGTTTGATCATATGTTATCGTGTCTGAAACAATCGTAAATTTAGAAGTAACAGGTGATATAAGTACCGTTAAATTTTTATTCGGTTTATAATCTAACCCCAAGGAAAATACAAGATGTCCGGGAGACATAAATTTTGAAACGGGAATCGAATCGTTGGGATAATCATAACCTTTTAAAAATTGAGTTCTAAAATTAAATAATAAACTATAATACCAATTATTAAATGCTGTACGTCCATATTTTGAGTTAAACTCAAACCGATCGTCATTTTTTTGTAAAGGATTATCTCCTGCCTTTAAATATCCTAATTTATATTCAACATCAGTATCCCATATTCGTTGTTTTCCATAAGTATATTGAGCATTAAACCTGAATACAGATAATGCAGACAAGCTATTTTCTCCGCCTTCTACCCAATTAGACTGATATCCCTGATTAAAATTAATATCAGCAGTACTTCCAATATCCCAAATCGGAACAATAATATTTACTTTATGACTTTTTTTTAATTCTGTTGTAATTTTATCCGTATCAACTTTCCGGGTTACTATTTTTTGCTGTTTTGCTTTTTCAATATATGTTCCTTCTTCAAGACTTAAATCGTAGCTTTTATCTTTATATTTTTTTATCCATAAAACAGCATATTCTCCTCTATTATCATAGATTTTAAAATGAACAGAATCAATTTGCTCTTTGGCGGTTTTAAATAATATTGAATCATTCACCGAATTCTTAAAAATAAGTTTCAATGAATCTTTCGGTAAACGATTTAAGATATACCTAACAGTATTTTTCATAGAATCGTTCAGAAAAGAGGCATTTTTATCTTCTGATAAATAATAAAATTTGTCTTGTTCGAGTTTTGATTCCAAAAAATGTTTAATCGTATCAATACTATTATAGCTGGATTGATACTGAATTAATTTATCAATGGCCTGTTTTACAGTATCATTTTTTTCAAGCGTCTGTGGTTTTAATAATTTTTGAATATTTCTAATAACATAATAAGTACTATCTGGTTTTTCAAAAATTAAGGAGTCCTCCAGGTGATTGATAAATTCTTCATAGGTCAATTCTTTAGAATAAATTGAATCTTTAGCCTCTGCTGTGTCGGCAACTCTTATTGTATCCTTTAAAATAATTGTATCTTTTATAAAAATAGTATCCCGAACAAAAATGGTGTCTTTCTCAAAGATCGTATCATAAGCAATTCCCATATTAGACTTACTAATTGCTTTAACGTTTTTAAGAGATGATGAATCGGCATTGAACTCGGAAGATATTTTGATTTGAACAGAATCGGCCGTTGATGAAATGGAATCAGTTTTTGGAATAGTGTCTGATGGATGATTTTTTTCATCTGGAGGCTTAATTCCTAAAATATGCATCAAAGTATCTTTAATACGTTCTTCATCATTTAATTTTTCATACAAATCTAATGAATCATTAGTTATTGTATCCGATGTGTAAAATTGATTGGTAAAAATTCCAGAAATATCGAAAAAATAATTGGCTTCTTTCCCAACCCCTTGAAAACTAAATACAAATAAAAATATTATAAAAATATATAAACGTTTCATAAATATCGATTTACTGCTTTTAAGTATATAATCTTTTTTAAGATGAAAAAAAAGATCATTGGTTTAAAATTGTATAAAAAAACAATAATGCATCTTATTTTACTCATTATCAAAATACTGAATAAAATACTATTCTATTTTATGCTGTACAAAATTATTTATTTTTAGCATATTTCTGTTGAATATTTTATATTTGTAATTGTAAAAACTATAAAAGGGTTACATGAAAAATCTGCTCAACATATTAAGAGTAACCAATAAATTCATTTACCTCAATATTAAAAAAAGAGATTCTTTCTTTTTATAAAAACCTCCCAACGAAATTTATTTTCATTTTTATAATCAATTTGTTTAATCATAAAACTTATATATTATGGAATTACCATTTGCAGAATCGTATAAAATAAAGATGGTAGAAACCATCAAAAAAAGTACTCGTAAACAACGCGAACAATGGATAAAAGAAGCTAAATACAACTTATTTAATTTAAAAAGCGAACAAGTTTTTATTGATTTGCTAACCGACTCAGGCACCGGAGCCATGAGCGACAAGCAATGGTCAGCACTGATGCAGGGTGATGAAAGCTATGCAGGGGCAACATCTTATTATAATTTAAAAAATACCATAAAAGAACTACTTGGATTTGAATATTTTTTACCTACACATCAAGGGCGTGCTGCGGAAAATGTACTTTTCTCGGTGCTTATTAAAGAAGGGGATATTATTCCTGGCAATTCCCATTTTGATACCACCAAAGGACATATTGAGTTCAGAAAGGCAAAAGCTGTAGATTGCACTATTGACGAAGCCTTTGACACAGAACTTGAACATCCTTTTAAAGGAAATATTGATTTAAATAAACTGGAAGAAACCATCAAAAAACATCCTAAAGAAAAAATTCCTTTTATTGTGGTTACCGTTACTTGTAATTCATCAGGTGGGCAACCGGTTTCTATGGAAAATATGAAAGCGGTAAAAAAACTTGCCAACCAACACGGAATACCCATTATCTATGACTCAGCACGATTTGCCGAAAATGCATATTTTATTAAAAAGCGTGAAAAAGGATACGAAAACAAAACTATTAAAGAAATTGTAAAAGAAATGTTTTCGTACGCCGACGGAATGACAATGAGCAGTAAAAAGGATGCAATTGTAAATATGGGTGGATTTATCGCTTTAAACAGCGAAGATATCTTTAAAAAAGCAACCGTTTTTAATATCATGTTCGAAGGATTTGTTACCTATGGCGGAATGTCGGGTAAAGATATGAATGCTTTGGCACAGGGGCTTGATGAAGGAACTGAGTTTGATTATTTAGATACACGCATCAAACAGGTGGAATACCTGGGTAAAAAACTAACTGATTTTGGTATCACGGTACAAAGGCCTTATGGTGGGCATGCCATTTTTGTGGATGCCAAGAAATTTTTACCCAACGTACCTAAAGAGCAACTGCAGGCGCAAACATTGGCTGTAGAGTTGTATCTTGAAGCTGGAATACGTGGTGTAGAAATTGGAACACTGCTGGCAGACAGAGATCCTGAAACCAGAGAAAATCGTTATCCTGCTCTTGAGTTATTGCGTTTAGCCATTCCACGAAGAGTTTATACCAACAACCACATGGATGTGATAGCCGTAGCGCTTAAAAATGTTTTCGACCGAAGAGATCAAATAACAAAAGGTTTAAAAATAATTAACGAAGCACCCATTATGCGGCATTTTACAGTCGAACTAGATAAAGCATAAACAAAAATAAACACTAAGCCTCGTATTTTCACGAGGCTTTTTTGTAAACAATCACAAGGGTTTCCTGTTAGGGGAAAATAAAGTTTTGAAAATCATTTTCATTTCATCAATTTTGCCGCGATAAAAATCATACATGAAAGATTTAACACAGGGAAAAGAGGGGCCGTTAATATTAAAATTTGCGCTTCCCATGCTGCTTGGGAATGTGTTTCAGCAACTTTATAATATTGTCGATAGTATTGTTGTCGGAAATTTTATCGGAAAAGAAGCGTTGGCTGCCGTTGGAGCTTCATTCCCCATCATATTTGCTTTTTTATCACTTATTATAGGTATTGCTACAGGAAGCACAATTGTTATTTCACAATATTTTGGAGCTAAAAACATTGAAAAAGTAAAACGTACTATCGATACACTTTTTATTTTCTTGTTTTTTGCTTCAATCACAATTAGTATTATTGCCATCATTTTTAGCGAAGATATTTTTAAATTATTAAAATTACCCGAAGAAATTATCCCTACGGCAAGAATCTATTTTAACATTTTTATGGGAGGAGCAATTGTATCTTTCGGGTTTAATGGAACAAGCGCAATACTAAGAGGCCTAGGCGATTCTAAAACTCCTATGTATTTCTTAATAATATCAACGTTTACAAATATTGGGCTTGATTTGTTATTTGTGATTGTTTTTCAATGGGGAATAGCAGGTGTTGCCATTGCCTCGGTAATTGCTCAGGGAGGAGCATTTTTAACCGCCATCATCTACTTAAATAAAAATCATAAAATCATTCAATTTTCGTTTAAAAACCTGATTTTTGATAAACAAATTTTCAAAAAAAGTATCCGTATCGGTTTACCCACAGGAATCCAACAAACATTTGTTTCTTTGGGGATGATGGCTTTAATTGGTATTGTAAATACCTTTGGAACCAATGTAATTGCAGCCTATTCTGTAGCAACAAGAATCAATTCGCTAGCCTCATTGCCAGCCATGAATTTTGCTGCAGCTTTATCCACATTTGTAGGGCAAAATTTGGGTGCGAAAAAAACCGAAAGGGTAAAATCAGGGTTTATTGCTACCTTCAAAATGTCCTCAATTATTTCCCTTACAGTTACTGCTGCTGTTCTTTTGTTTGGAAATTTTATTATGGGATTATTCACGAATGATAGTGAAGTAATACGTATCGGGCAAGAGTACCTGATGATTGTTGGATCCTTCTATATCGTTCTTACGGCAATGTTTTCAATTTCAGGCGTAATGAGGGGTGCCGGTGATACTATAATTCCCATGTTTACCACATTAATCTCACTCTGGGTTGTACGTATTCCCGGAGCCTATATATTATCCAAACACTTTGGAGAAAAAGGAATTTGGTGGGCCATACCCATCGGATGGATAATTGGTTTATTATTAGCTTATATTTACTACCTTACCGGAAACTGGAAAAAGAAAGTAGTCATTTAACTTTACAAGGCCCCTTCAAAAAACAATTCTTCTTTTAACTTTTTAATTTGCTTTTGTGCATAATCATAATAATTTTTATTAACCATTATTTCTGGTTCAGTAATTTTTTCATAATATTCTATAGCTTTCATTTTATCATCTAATTTTTCATAATAAATAGAAGCTATATCAATAATTACTTTATTCTTTCGGTAGGTTTCCCAATAGCCTTCTTTTAATTCCAACTTAATAATTTGATCAAATTGTTCAATTGCCTTAGCGTATTCTCCCTTTGAGTAGAGATTATTACCCATATTTTCTTTTACAGAAAAAATCAAATCATTATCGGGCTTTAACAATTCAAGTGCTTGTGTGAAATAAATATTGGCGGTATCTAATTTATTTTTATGAGTATAAATTTCCCCCAGATGAATATAACATTGCAAATCATTCATTCCCATAGACAATGCCTTTTTAAGATAGTGCATTGATTGATTATATTTTTTTATTTTATAATAACTTAAACCAAGATTTTTCACTACAAGATCATCCGTTGGATCTATTGCTAAAGCCTCTAAATATGCAGGAATTGCCCGATAATTATGATTACGAAGCACGTGAATGTCTCCAATTTTAATATACAAATATTTATTATGAGGAGCTACTTTTGTAGCTTTATTTAGACATGCCAAAGCTTCATCAAACTCCTCTACAGATCGATATACCAGGGCCAAATATTCATAAGCTTTTACATCTGTGCTATCTAAAAACAAAGCTCTTTTTAACCACTTAAAGGAATTCTCTTTATCCAATAATTTGATACTACATAAGCCTAAATTCCTGGCAAGGTAACTGTTCGTTGTATCATTAACATATAATGTATACAATATCTTTTTTGCTCTCTCGTACTCTTTTGTTTTCAGGTAATAATTACCCAGGTTTAATCCGGCATAAATATGTGCTGAATCTTTTGCATAAGCTTGTTCAAAGAGCTCAACAGCCTCTTTCTCTCTTTCCCGCTTCATTAACAATGTTGCATATTCGGTAATATAATCCATATTTTCGGGGCCCTTATTAAGGGCATGCCTTATGGCCTTTATAGCTTCAGGATATTTATACATTAATTTATTGATAATTGCCTGTTGATAAAAACCATTCGGGTTTTCCGGGTTATCCCTGATAAACTCGTTAGTCAGCTGTAATGCTTCGGTATACTTTTGTGTTAAAACAAGATAATTAATTTTTTCAAGAGAATTTTGAGCTTCTCCTAAAAGAGGAAATAACAGAAATAAAAATACAATAATAATTTTTCTCATAGGGTTTATTTTTCTAAACTTTAAATTAATAAAAATAGTATACACCACTTGTAAAATTCATTTAATTTCACCATCAAAATTAATGATATCACCCACTCTTAAACTATTTTTCTTACCTTTGCCCTATAAATTCAAATCTTTGAAAATTTAACATGATAAAATCAATGACCGGCTATGGAAAAGCCGAATGTGAATTAAAAGACAAAAAAGTAACGGTAGAAATAAAAACCTTAAACAGTAAAAACCTCGATATATTTACTAAAATACCCGGCATATATCGCGAAAAAGAACTGGAAATCCGCTCCGAGATTTCAAAAACCTTAGAGCGAGGAAAAGTTGAATTTGTACTTTATTATGAATCCACTAACGACAGTAAAGCAACTACTATAAATACCACAGTGGTGAGAAATTACTACGGCCAGTTAAAAAACGTTGCGGATGAATTAAACATTAACGCTCAGGAACAAATGTTGCAAACCATCATGCGACTACCTGATACGTTATATATTGAACATGAAGAAATTAATAATGAAGAGTGGAAAGTAATTTTTAACACCATCCAAAAGGCAATTGGGCAGGTTAATGAATTTCGCCTACAGGAAGGACTGTACCTGCAAAAAGATATGGAACAAAGAATAAGATCGATTGAACAGTTAAAAGAACATTTAGCAACATTTGAAAACGATCGAATTGAAAAAGTAAAACAACGGTTAAAAGATAATATCAAAACACTTTTAGAAGATAATGAGATCGACAAAAACCGATTTGAACAGGAAATTATTTATTATCTTGAAAAACTGGATATAACTGAAGAAAAAGTTCGGTTAACGAACCACTGTCAATATTTTAACGAAATGTTAAATCAAGGGAATGCTATTGGGAAAAAATTAGGGTTTATTGCACAGGAAATTGGTCGGGAAATAAACACGATTGGTTCAAAAGCAAACGACTCGGATATCCAAAAAGATGTTGTTTTAATGAAGGATGAGCTGGAAAAAATAAAAGAACAGGTTCTAAATATTTTATAATGGAAGGGAAACTTTTTATCTTTTCGGCACCATCGGGTTCTGGTAAAACCACCATTGTAAAAAAACTACTGGATGATAATATCGGATTAGAATTCTCTATTTCGGCGACAAACCGCCCAAAAAGAGAAAATGAGATACCCGGTAAAGATTACTATTTCTTAAGCACCGATGATTTCAAACAAAAAATAGAAAAGGATGAATTTATTGAGTGGGAAGAAGTTTACAACAACCGCTTTTATGGTACGCTAAAAAGCGAATTACAAAGAATATGGAAGGAAGGAAAACACGTAGTTTTTGATGTGGATGTTGTTGGAGGATTAAATATCAAAAAAAAATATCCGCAAAAAGCACTCTCAATATTTGTAATGCCACCTAATATAAAAGTATTAGAACAACGTTTAAGAAACAGGTCAACCGATAGTAACAAAGATATTGAAACAAGAGTTTCCAAAGCCAAAAAAGAACTAGAATATGCAAATCGTTTTGATCTGACTATTTTAAATGAAGACCTTAATCAAGCTGTAAATGAAGCTAAAAAAGCAATAATTAGTTTTATAAATCAATAATAACCCATGAACACCGGATTATTTTTTGGTTCATTCAATCCTATACATATCGGGCATCTGGCCATTGCCAACTATATGGTTGAATTTGGCGGACTGGATGAAATTTGGTTAATTGTTAGCCCGCACAACCCGCTAAAAAAAGAAGAAACCCTGTTAGACGAAACCCAACGGTTAAAAATGGTTCAACTTGCTTTGTCCGATAATCCAAAAATAAAACCATCTGCCGTTGAGTTTAATTTACCCAAACCATCGTACACTATCGATACATTAAATTATTTATCTGTTAAATATCCTGATAAGCAATTTAAAATTATTTTAGGTACCGATAATTTTAAATCATTTCATCAATGGAAAAATTACAAGGAAATATTAGCAAAGTATGCTATGTTGATTTATCCCAGGGCTGGATATGATATTGGTGAATATAAAAATTACCCGAATATATCATCGATCGATGCACCTTTAATGGAGATATCGTCCAGTTTTATCCGTAGATCATTAGAAAACGGGAAAAACGTACAATATTTTTTACCTTGCGGAATATACGATTATATTAAAACAAATCATTTGTACAAAAAATAAAAAAGATAATGGGATTATTATTTACCTATTTATTTGTAGCCTTATTTTTCTCTTTTTTATGTTCAATACTCGAAGCTGTATTGTTAAGTATTACACCAAGCTATATCGCTTCAAAGGCAAAAGAAAATAAAAAATATGCCATAAAATTACAAAAATACAAAGAAAAAATTGACCTTCCTTTAGCTGCTATTTTAACGATTAACACATTTGCCCATACCATTGGAGCTGCCGGAGTTGGTGGACAGGTTCAGATATTGTGGGGCAATGAATTTGTAAGTATTGCATCGGCCATTTTAACGATTATCATTTTAATTTTTTCGGAGATAATACCTAAAACAATTGGGGCAAACTACTGGAAACAACTAGCCCCGTTTGCTGCAACCACATTAACCATTATGATCTATTCTCCTCTTTATCCTATCATTTGGTTAAGTAAATTAATCACCGTTTTATTAAGTAATAAAAAAAACGAAAGCGTACTTAGCCGGTCAGAATTTCATGCAATGGCTGAGATTGGTGTAAAAGAAGGAATTTTTAAAGAAGAAGAATCAAAAATTTTAATGAATCTCATGGTTTTCAATCATGTTGTGGTGAAGAGTATCATGACCCCCAGAACAGTTGTATTAGCAGCTCCCGAAGATATCACTATTAAAGAGTTTTATGAGCAAAACGTAATCATCAGATTTTCCAGGATTCCTGTATTTAAAGAAGATATAGAT
>JAYEKP010000062.1:0-4025 GCA_034661075.1 Bacteroidota bacterium | reverse complement strand
TATTTTTTGTTTACAAAATAGTTGAATATAGCTATAAAAAGAATATCTGTGTTAACAATTAATTTAGGTCACAAAAAAAAATGGTTGTATTTTTATAGTTCAAAAATTTAGAGTAGAGGTATGAAAGAAATATTAACAATTAAAGAAGCAAGTCTTTGGGCAAGTAAATATTTGAATAAAAATATTACAACCTCAAATATTTCTTATCTTATTCAATATGGTAAAGTAAAAAATATGGAGATAACGGAAACACAGTTGTAAATAAAAGTGATTTAATTGCATATTATAAAAGTTTTAACGGACAACGAGAAAGTGATTGGAGGAAAAAACTTGGAGAAGATTTAAATTGGAGTTTATCTTTTGATTGGTGTAAAGAAAAGGATACAACTAAACATGTTCACAGATTGCACCCTTACAAAGGAAAATTTATTCCACAGCTTGTCGAATATTTTTTAAATGATCATACGGATAAATTTAAAACTGAAGTTTATTTTAAAAAAGGAGATATTATTTTAGATCCTTTTTCTGGTAGTGGTACCACAATGGTACAAGCGAGTGAATTAGGAATGCATGCCATCGGTGTTGATATTTCAGCATTTAACACATTAATTGGAAATGTAAAAGTTGGAGATGTAGATTTTCAGGATTTGCATTTTGAATTAAAAAGAATAACTAACTTGTTAAAGCAGTTTATTTCTCAAAATAATAATCTAAAATTTGAATATGAGTTGCTTGAAAAACTTAATATATTTAATAAAAAATATTTTCCATCGCCTGATTTTAAGGTAAAAGTAAGGCATAAAGAAATTGATGAAAAAAAATATATTGCAGAAAAGGAAAGAGAATTTACACCTATATTTGAAAAGCTTGTAGAAAAATATGATTTAAAAATAAAACAAGATAGTAATAATGAAAGTTTTCTAAATAAATGGTTTTTACAACCAATAAAAAATGAGATAGATTTTGTTTTTGAACAATTAAAGCATATTAAAAATCCAACAACAAAAAAAATAATAACAATTATTTTAAGTAGAACAATTCGTTCTTGTAGGGCAACTACACACGCTGATTTAGCAACATTGAAGGAATCTGTAACCCAAACATATTATTGTAGAAAATATGGAAAAATTTGCAAACCTTTGTTTTCTATTCTTTCTTGGGGGAACGTTATAGCAAAGATACAATCAAAAGATTATCCGAATATTCGAAGCTAAAAACACCTACATATCAGATTTGTTTACAAGGCGACGCAAGAACTATAAATATTTTTTCATCCCTAAAAACAAAAAATAAAACATTTGGGGCTTTAGCGGAGAAACAAAAAATAAAAGGAATTTTTTCTAGTCCACCTTATGTTGGATTAATAGATTACCACGAACAACATGCATATGCGTATGATTTATTTGGTTTTGATAGAAATGATGAATTAGAAATAGGGCCATTATTTAAAGGACAAGGACTACAAGCCAGAAAATCATATATTGAAGGTATTTCACAAGTTTTAATAAATTCTAAAAAATATCTACAAAATAATTATGATATTTTCCTTGTTTCAAACGATAAATACAATATGTATCCTACAATAGCAGAAAAAGCCGGAATACAAATTGTAAATCAATATAAAAGACCTGTATTAAATAGGACAGAAAAAGATAAATCAGCCTACGCTGAAATAATTTTTCATTTAAAATCAAAATAAAATGACTCAGAAATTTGATATTGGATTAAATTCAAAGATAAGTGAATTTGCTAATAACTTTAGTATTCAAGGAAATACTGAAAATGATGACGATATATTTGAGGATTTTTCAAATTATACCGTTGTTTCTAATATTTTAGAAGAGGAAATCGAGGATTTAACAAAAATCTCAACAAACAAAGCTAAGGGAATAGACGGAATAGCAATTATTGTAAACAATAAGTTAATTTTAGAAGAAAGTGACTTAAAAATAATTGGGGAAAATGAAAAAATTCAAATTGAAATTGCATTTATTCAATCTACGATTCAAAAAAGTTTTGAGTAAAAAAAATGCAAGCTTTTATTGATGAAACAGTAAATTTTTTAATTGGTAATTCTCTTATTGAACCTTTTTCTTCAATATATTCTACATTATTAAATGAAGAAGGTGATTACATTGATAATTTGACAGATACCCCTAGGGTTTCTCTTTACTATCTTTCAGCAAGAACAAATCATAACATTGAAGATGATATATTAAATATAGAAAAGCAAAAGATTACTCAGCGAAAAGAAATTGAAAATAGATTTGCGTTAAATGATATTTATTTTTGGCAGAAAGATATCATAAAAGATAAATATGGTAATATTTCAAAATTACATTCAGTGCAAATTCAATTTCACAAAAATGTACAACTTGAAGAAAAAGATGAAGTAAAAATAAGTTTACTAGCTTCAATTAAGTTTTC
Organism: Bacteroidota bacterium; assembly: GCA_034661075.1. Lineage (GTDB taxonomy): Bacteria > Bacteroidota > Bacteroidia > Bacteroidales > UBA12077 > UBA12077. The sequence goes on along the minus strand of JAYEKP010000062.1, from coordinate 1,598 downwards.
AGAATTAAAAAAATTAATTTTAACAAAGGATGAAAATATTCGTGAAAAACTATTCATCGACAATGTTCGTACATTCATAGGCGAAACGCCTGTTAATCTTGATATAAAAAAAACTTTAAATGACCCAAAATATAACCAATATTTCATTTTTTTAAATAATGGTTTGACCATTATTTGCGATAACCTTGAAAGACATCAAGTCAAACAGGATGTATATAATTTAAAATATCCAAGAATTATTAATGGTTGTCAGACAACTAATATTTTATTTGATTACAATAAACAAAATCCAAATCAAATTGACGATCTTGATATAGTTGTAAAAGTTATTGCAACACAAAATAATGATTTGAAAAAAAATATCATTTTTGCAGCGAATAATCAAAACTCAATAGACAGAGACTTACAGTCACTTAACGAGTATCATGAACAGATTGAACAATATTTTCAAGGGAGAGATACTATTAAACTTTTTTATGAAAGATTACGAGGACAATATTCTCGTATTTCGCCACCTTATAAAAAAATTAATCCTTTAAACATTGCTAGAATTTATATATCTGTTTTTTTGCGGGAACCACATAAAATGAAAAGTAACGCACTTAGTAAAATTGATGAATATGTTGAAAAGAAAAAAGTTTTCAACCCTCAATCAAGCAAAATAGAAGATTATTATTATTGTGCAATTCTAAATTATTGGTTTTATTATTTTCTTTCAAATAAAGTAATTACATTAAAATCTAAAACTATGGATATGCATTTACTAATGTCTTGTAATTTGCAGCTTGAATTTGAAGGCTATGTTGAAACAAACAATAAAATTGAGCATATTTCAGATGAAAATAATGCACGTACAATATTTAATAAGGTAAATGAAAAAATACAAACACAAGAATACTTATTTCAAAGACGAGGTTTTTATTCTTCACCAAAAACAAAAATGCTAATTAAATATTTAAAAGAAGTTTATGATAATATAATGAAATTAAACTAAAATGTCATTAACACAGAAACAAGTAAAATTAGTAGAAAACACTATTAGGAATAGTTTGCATAAGCGTTTTGAAACATACAACCCCGAACCAGCAATAATGCCCTTTCATACGAGGTTATTAGGAAAAGACAGACTTGCATTGTATGCTTTTATTTATTCATTAAATACTAATTTTGGGACAATAATCTTTGAGCCTGTAGCTATTTCTCTTGCTTTAAGAAGGTTTAAAATTGCAAAAAAGCAAACAAAATTTGGCACAAGAATTAGTGAAAAGGCTCAATATGAAATCCAAAAAATAATGGATAATTTAATAGCAGCCAGTAATAAACCCGACAAAATTAAAGAAATTGAAATTATTAGGAATGTTTGCCAAAGCGGGGAAATGAGAACCGTTAAGCCAACAAGAGTAGATATTTATTTGGAAAGTTATAAAGGGGAAATATTTTTAATTGATTTAAAAACAGCAAAGCCTAACAAGGGAGTGTAAGCTTCCCATTTTTAGGACAGGGTTTAAGTAGACTTTTTCAAAGATATTTCTTTTTTCTCAATGGGGCTAGCCCCATTGAGAAAATTTTTTGCATATTTTAAGGGACTTAGCCCATTT
>JAYEKP010000061.1:0-20378 GCA_034661075.1 Bacteroidota bacterium | reverse complement strand
CATAAAAAGCAGGAATCCAAACTCACCCAAATTATCTTCTTCATGAATAACCTCCATAGCTATCCCTGATTGGGTAGATATTCCGGAAATTATTTCATCTACTTCAATTCTGGCAGGTTCGAGTAAATCTTTTTCACTTTGAACCTCGTCAATAAACTGATATACAACTTCCAGTTGTTTTTCCTGGTTGGTACGTTGAATGGTTGATAAACCTTCGGTAAAATTGAATGTGCTAATCTCTTGTAATTCAAAAAGGGCTCCTTGTCCACTTCGTACCGGTAGGTTTTTTAAATCGCTAATCTCTCTTTCGTCTTCGTTTTTATAGCCTGTCGATTTTATTTGTATGTCATACTCTTCCGTTCCTTGTTTAAATTGAACTCCGCTCGAAAATTTGGGTTGAAATGAATTTAATTCGGAAAGTACCGAGGTAACCGGAATACCGTATAATGCCATTAATTGTTTGTCGAAATTGAGCAACAATTCGGGACGTTTGTCGGGAACCCTGATAGTAACATTTTCGATAGAAGTAAATTGCTCTAAGTAATATTTAACATCATTGGCCTGATTTAACATTTTATTAAAATCCTGGCCTTTAATAATTACCTTTTCACGTTGAGTTCCGATTCCCAGCATTCGGCTAAATTCATTGTCATCAAAACTACTCCCGCCAAATCTTCTGCCTGTTGCGGGAGGCTCCCAGCTAAAACTGGCCGGGCTTAGATTTTCTACACGATCAAGGATTTCATTTTTTATTTTAGGGATAGAAAAATTGCGTATGCCTTTATAGTCATCTTCTAACGAGATGGTTATGATTGCTTCTTCTGCATATACCTGACTTAAAATATCTTTTCTTTCTTCAAGTTCCATAAGCTTTTCTTCAGCTTCGGCAACTAGGATATCGGTATTTTCTAATGTTGTACCGCCCGGCATGGTTACATACAGTGTTAAATCTTTAACTTCAGCTTCTTCTGATGAAATGAAGCTTATTCCGAGACTTGTTAATAAAGTAATGAAAAAGGCCAGTAAAGCGCCTAATATAGTTTTTCCGGGTTTTCGCATGCAGGTTTTCAGTAAAACCAGATAGATTTGAATTAACCGGTTATGGAACGAAATCTTTTCAAATTTAATCGTACTTTTTTCTCCGCGAAACTTAAAAAAAGCATGAGTAATCATGGGAATTAGCAGCAAAGCAACCACCAATGAGACAAGCAGGGTAGAAATTATGGATACTCCGATGTGTTTTCCCATTAAACCAATAAAAAAGTTGGTTGAAAAAACAAAGGGAAGAAAAACGGTAATAGTTGTAAGTGTAGCTGCAAATATTGAACGCCATACCTCTTTGGTCCCTTGAACTACTGCCTGATCGGGGTGCATTTTTTTTGCAGCCAGCCGGTAAATATTTTCCAGGACAACTACGCTGTTATCAAGCAACATTCCAATGGCCAGGGCCATTCCTAAAAGCGTTAAGCTGTTTATAGTAATACCAAAGGCGTAAAAGAAATTAAAAGCAGTATATACCGAAATGGGTATGGCCAATGCAATAGCAATTACTAAGCGCAGGTTTTTTAAAAAGATCCATAAAATAAAAATAGCAAGTAACCCCCCAATAAGTGCAAGATGAATAATGGAATCGATATTGTTTTCCATTGTTTCTGCTTTATTCTCCTTAACAACAATTTCAATATCTTTACCTGCCAATTCTTCATTCAATCTATCCACCTGCTCTATTACGTTGTTTGCTAAGGCAATAATATTTGCTTGAGAATCTTTGGTAAGTGAAATGGTTACTGCTTCTTTTCCATTAACCCGGCTGTATGATTCCTGTTTTTTTACTCCATAGTGGATATCCGCAATATCTTTTAATCTGATTTTTCCCTGTTCTTTAACAATTAAATCGTGGATATCCTGAATATCATTAAATTCTGAAATTACATTTACAAAATGGATTTGATTGTTTTGTGTAACTTTCCCGGCAAAAGTCCTGGACTGGCTGTTGTTATTTAAAGCAGAACGAACATCGGCAGGTGTTATCCCATAGCTTTCTGAGATATCCTGGTGCAAAGTAATCTCAATGGATTTGTCTCTACCACCAAAAATTTCGGCATTGGCAATACCATCAATATTTTTGATTTTATTCGTAATTTCCTGATCGGTAACCTGGCGCACACGATTAACTCCATCGCTGCCACGTACCTGCAGGGTCATAAACATATTATTTAATTGTTCCAGATCAAACTTAAAGGTTTGGACTTGGAATTCATCGGGAAGTGTACCTTTAACTTCATCAATTTTTTCAACCAACTTGAGGTATGCAAATTTCAAATCGGTATTCTTTTGATAAGATATTTGAATACTTCCGGATTGTTGTCCTGCCTGTGATTTTATTTCTTCAATTCCTTCAAGTGTTCCTATTGCTCCCTCAAGCGGTATAATTGCCTGGTTTTCCATATATTTAGGGTCAACCTCTAATGGAGTACCCACATTAACAAACAACATAGGGAGAGTGGCATTAGGATAAAGCTCTACTGCCAATTGTTTGTAAGAGATTACCCCCAACATGGTAAGCCCTGCAAAGAGCATTGCAATTAAAACTTTTCTTTTAATGATGAAGTTCATATTTTATTACTTTTTCTTTATGCATTAACGCTTTAGCGAGATGTTTTTTCATGCAGACCTGCCTGCCGTTAGTAGATTACTCTGTTTTTTGTTTTAATAATCTCATTTTTGTTTTATTAAACACATAATAAACGCACGGAATAACAACCAGTGTTAACAGGGTTGAGGTTACCAGTCCGGCAATAACCGCAATAGCCATTGGTGATCTCAATGCTGCACTTTCGCCAATACCAAAGGTTAGTGGCAATAAAGCCAATATAGTTGTTAAACTGGTCATGATAATTGGACGTATACGATTCTCTCCGGCACTAATAATTGCATCTTTTAAATTTAGTCCTTGCGCTTTAAACTGATTAATTGCATCAACCAAAATAATTGAATCGTTAACGGCAATTCCGGTGAGCATAATAATACCAATGTATGCCATAATGCTGAGAGATTTTCCTAAAATCAGGAAAGCCCAGATAGAACCCACTCCGGCAAGTGGAATAGTTAAAATAATGGTAAAAGGGTGAATAAACGACTCAAATTGCGAGGCCATTATCATATATACTAATACAATGGATAAAATCAGGGCAAAGCTTAATCCGGCAAGCGCTTCTTTTCGTTTTTGTTCCTCTCCAACAATGGTTACTTCATATTCTGGAGGTAACTCTACCTCTTTGATTTGCTCTTGTGCATTTGTTACTATCTGATCAAAAGCGAATGCTGGATCTACATCCGCTTGTATCTTTCCAATCCGGTTTTGGTTTCTTCTTAGCAGTTGCTTTGGAGATGCTGTTTGTTTGATATGTGCTAATTCGTATAACGGAACATCATTCTCGCCACTTTTTAAGGTAATACTGTTAAACTCCGACAGGCTCATATCGGGTAATTTTACCCTGATATCATTCATTTCTCCCTCTTTTTCATATTTCCCGGCATCTTTTCCTGTCAATATATCTTTAAGTTGTGATGTGATATCTGCAACACTCATATTGTAGATTCCGGCTTTGTAGCGGTCTATCACCACATCAATTTCCGGAGCACCATCTTCTATATTGGTTTTTATATTTAACAGTCCCTCTACTTCATGTAATTTAAGTTTAATCTCATCGGACAATCTTTCCAGCATATTTATATCTTCTCCTTTCACTTCAACAACAAAAGGTGCTTCGTCCGTTCCCATGGTTGATTGTAAGGCTGTTTCATTGCGAATAATAGAAATTTCAGCATCGGGAATTGTAGCTAATAGATTTTCTATACGGGGAATGATTTGTTTCGATTGATGGATATAATTTTTATTCAGATGAACTTTTAATGTAGCTGTATTTTCATTTTGTAATACCGATTTTTTATTTCCTGTTGAGGTCGACGGGCCAATCCGGCTATAAATGATATCTATTTTCTCTCCCATTAAATCTGTAAGCATAGATTCGATGGAATGAACCGTTCCCGAGGTACGTTCCAGCTCCGTTCCTTCTTGTAATTTTATTTCAATACTAAATTGCCCTGCGCTGCTTTTGGGTAAAAACTCCGAACCTACTTTTGGCAAAATCCAGGCGGTTAAACCTAACAGGAGGGTGGAAATTAATATTACCATTCCGTTTTTGTTTAATAGGGATGATAAAAATTTTCCATACCACGTTATTCGTACTGATTTTATTTCCTTCGTCTGTTTATCTTTTCTGTAAGCAAAATTATAAAGCATCGGGATAACCAGTATTGCAACAAATAACGAAGCTAACAACGAAAAGGCCACCGTCCATGCCTGGTCTTTAAATAAGGCACCCGAGGCGCCATGTAAATATACAATAGGAAGAAAAACCACAATAGTGGTAAGCGTTGATGCAGTAATAGCTCCACCTACTTCTGCTGTTCCATGTATAGCTGCATCGCGTACCGACATGCCTTGTTCTCTGTTCCTGAAAATATTTTCCATCACAACAATAGCATTGTCAACGAGCATGCCTGCTCCGAGGGCCAGGCCGCCTAATGTCATGATATTTAATGTTAACCCGTTAAAATACATCAGGTTAAACGTGGCAATGATGGAAATGGGGATTGAGAAGCTTATGATTGCCGTTACTTTCAATCTTCGTAAGAAGATAAAAAGAACAAATACAGCAATTAAAATACCTATTAATGCAGTTTCCTGGACTTCATTTATGGCTGTTTCGATAAAATCACCCTGATTTTGAACAACAATAAATGAATATCCCGGTAAAGCTTTTTTTATCGATTCTAACGATTCTGTGAGGGCTTCAACAGCCTTAACCGTATTAAAACCTGTTTCTTTGTATATAGATAGCCCTACACACCGTTGTCCGTTGATTCTTACAATATTTTGAGGCTCCTTATTGACAAATTTCACTGTGGCAACATCTTTTAAAAAAATAGGCGTTTTAACATATCCATTCTGACTTTCTGTATCGGCAGATAATTGATACCTGAGGATGATATTTTTAATATCTTCGATATTTTTAACCAGGCTGGTTCCTTTAATGATATACTGTTTACCCATCTCAACAATAGTTCCTCCCGACACATTCCGGTTAACATCCTGTATTTGCTGCACGATATTTCCGGTAGTAAGCCCAAAAGCATCTAATTTATATTGTTCGGTTTCAATCAGAATTTCTTTCTCTTCTATACCTGTCAGGGTAACGTCAGCAATGCCTTCCAGCCGGATGAGCTCGTTACGGATGTAATTCTCGCCGGTTTTTCGCAGCTCATTCATATCATCAATATCGGGATGCATAAGTCCTATAATCATTACCGGTGTAGCATTGGGATCATGTTGAGAGATAGTAAATTCATCTAACTCAGAATCCTGATTGTAAGCAGTAAGTGCTTTTTGTAAATCAAGAAATGCTTCATCCATGTCGCTGCCCCATGAATATTCTACGGTTATTCTTGCCGAACCGACCATACAAACAGATGATACCTGTGTAACACCTTTTTGCCGCATGGACTGTGATTCTATATCTTTAACATATTGTTTTTCAATTTCTTCCGGTGGCCTTTCACCCGCTTTTATTTCTACAAATATTCTCGGAGCATTCATCTCAGGAAAAAGATCTACACCTAACCTGCCGAAAGAGATATATCCCAAAAGAATAATTGCTATAACAATCATTGAAACCGTGACCGGATTATTAACCGAAAACTGGGTTATTTTCTTCATCTGTTTATACTTTTTTCATGGTTTTATTCCTGTCGTATATTTTTATTTAAAAACAAAGAATATTTATCACCGTAAATTATTTAACAACTTTTACTTTTGAACGGTTACGCAGTGTTTCAAAGCCTTTAACTACCAGGCGGTCATTTCTTTCTAATCCTGAAATGATTTGAACATGGTCAGGATTCTCAAGTCCGAAGGTAACTACCCTTTCTTGCGCCAACCCTTTTTCAATAACAAAAACGGTGTTCCCGCGTTGCTTTGAAAGTATGATATCTTTAGGAATAACAATGGTGCTGTCGACTGAGGCTACAATAATTTTTCCTTTGGCAAACATTCCCGGGCGCATCAATAATTTGGGATTTTTAATATCAATAATCGTTTTAAATGAGCGGGTATCCGGATCAATTGCCGGGGAGATTTGTGACACAACTCCTGCTAATGTATCATCCGGGAGCGTGTAATTGGTAATATGTACATTTTGTCCGGTATTTACTTCCATTAAATCTTTTTCGGCAAGATTTACTGCCATATACAGCTGGCTGTAATCCATGAGTTTAAACATTGTGGAACCAGCTTCAACATTTGTGTTAGGCGTATAATAAGGCAAATCAACAATAACCCCGGAGAAAGGAGCAGTTATTGTCATCTTTTCTAACCGAAGCAATGCATCTTTGTAGTTATATTGCGAATTGATATATTCAATTTCGGCATTTTTAAGCTCACTGAGCGTTACCCCACCTTTTTCGTATAATGATTGTTGCTTATCGTACACTTGTTTGGCAATCTCAAGGCTTAGCTCTAAGGAGTTTATTTTAATATTATTTTCATATTCTTTATCTTCTATACGGATTATCTCTTGTCCTTTTTTAACATAATCTCCCAAAGCATATTTTTTGCCGGTTGCAGGGTTCTCTAACAGTTGATAGTTGCCTGTAATCTCTGATTTTGTTATTACTTCCTTTACCGGAAAAACTGTTCCGGTAGTTTCGATATATTTTTCTATGGATTGTAAGGATAAATCAATAACAGAAACCGGAACCGAGATTTCTTTGTTCAGCTCCTTTTCTTCGTTATTACACGATGCTAACATTGCAATGGCTATGACAAATGTGATTATCTTCTTCATATTTATTTGATTTGTTAGGTTGTATATTTTATTTAATTTTTTATTCATCTTTTGGTTTTATATTCGTTTGATATTCCAGCGGTACAAAAGAGGTATTATCCTCGAAATTCCATAACGATTGAATTTTAAGGTTTAGTAACTCCAGTTTATAATTGATAAGCGCATTGGCTAAATCCATTTTCTTTTGCGATAACTGATTCTGGTACCTCTCCAAATCGATACTGGTTAAGTCTCCGTTTTTATATCGCTCGAGGTTGATCTCGTAGGTTAATTTTGCATTTTTTTCGTTTTGGCGGGCAATTTTTATTTGTGAGTTCAGATTTTTTAAATTGCGATAAATCTGGCGAATGTTAATAACAATATCATCTTTTTGATTTTGCAGGTCAAGTTCACGCGATTCAACCTGTAGCTCGGCTGCACGAATTCTTGCCTTTCGCTCGCCCCAATCAAATATGGGGATTGAAAAAGTTACCCCGACTTGTGGGCTGCGTGTTGGTTTTTCGTAGATATGAGCAAAATTTTCGTTATTACCCATAATCCCGATAGACAAATCTACGTCACCACGAAACTCATTGGTTGCAGTGGTTTCTATCAGGTCAAATTCAGCATTATTCAGGTCAATTTTGCGCTGGGTTAGTTCTAACCGTTGCGATAAACCATGCTCTATTGCTTTTTCTAAATCTACAAGCACCGGCTTGTACTCAATATTTGTTGCTATTTTTATATCTTCATATAATGAGATTCCAATAAGCCGTTTGAATTCATCTTTTGCATTTTCAAGGTCTACTTTAGCATTCTCAAGATTCGACTGGCTTGTTGAGTAGTTTAGTTCTGCCTGTAATAGTTCTTCCTGAGCCGATAATCCGGCTTCTACCTTACTTTTTATTATATCTAAACTTACTTTTTGGTTCTCAAATTCTTCTACCGTAATTTCAACAGCCATCTGTTTTTGGTAGATAGCATAAAAAGCCTGGGTAACCTGCCGTTCAATATTTAGCATCTCAATGGAATAGGATAATGTGGCATTTTCTAAGGCAAGCTCTTGTCGCTTAAGATTTATTTTCGTTCTGTTATACGTAAACAGCGGCTGATTATAACTTAAATATAAATAATTATCAAAGCCTGTATAGGTATTTGTTACTTTGGTTGGGTTAGTTGGATCGGAGAAATTATCAAAAGTCTCTGACGAGGTCGATTTATATTCAAAATTGTTTCGTAAGGATAGTGTACCATCCGTCCATTTTATAGGTTGTGAAATAACTAATCCTGCATTAGAAACTGTTCTTTCTGAATTATACCACTGTGAATAATATTCTTCGTACGTTTCATTATTTGAATATTCAATAGGGGTAACATTCAATGCGAAATGAGATTTTAGCATGGCTAACTGAGCATTTAAATACTCTCTGTTTCGTTCCATATTAATTTTCGATTGCTTAATCGTAGGACTGTTCTCAACGGCAATATTCATTGCATCTTCCAGCGTTAGTGTTTGTTGTGCACTGCATATAAATGTGCCGGTAAAAAGTAATCCTGCAACAAGTAAGATTTTAAGTTTAAACATATGAATATGGTTTACTTAGTGGTTATTATTATTATTCGTTTTTTACCCAACGTATAGCATCGGCAAATACCATCTTTCCTACAGATTGGTTATTTAATTCTACTTTTGCATTTTCAGGGGATATATAAAATGTACCTATATAATTCCACCCTTCATCTAATTCACCATCCTGGAGTACTATTTCATCCATTCCATCATCATGATAAATGGTAAAATGATAGTTTGGTTTTCTTTTTTGTCTGCCCCATTGAACATTAAATTTTAAAATGTAGCAATAGACATCATAATATCCTGGCGCTGGCAAATCTGCATTCCATCGAACAAGCCTTTTTCCCTCACCCGAACGGGTATAAAACCCGGATCGGACATATTTGCCATAAAAGTCTGAGTGCAAAATCGGCTCCCAGACCGATGGGGGGTTCCAAAAATGTATCCCTGAATATTTATATCGTTCTTGTTTATTCTTGAAGAGGAGTGTTCTTAAGTAACTTTCATTGGTTTGCTGAATTATTTCAAATGCTTCATCTTCATTGTCAACAATAATTTCATTGGGGTTACTAAGGTCTGTAAACAACGGATAATTTGTGATTTCATCCAGCATAGCAACTTTTCGGACATCCTCAAAACCTGAGAATTCATACACCAGGTTGTTGGGAAGATTCTCGGAGATATTGGTGTTGATATTCATTCTGCCGGGCTCGGACGAAAATACAATTCCAACTTCTTTGGCTGACTGTGCCGGTATGAATATTTTATTGGAATAAGCAAGGTCTTCTGTTTCGTTAGAGCCTCTTCTTCGGTTATTGTTATCTTCTGCCTGTACTGCCAGCGTTATAATTCCATCTGTATTTTTAGGATTGGCAATTTTAAAGCGTATTTGGTATTTGGTATGCTCTCCGTCTAAAACTTTGTAAGTTTCTACATCTTTAATTAAATATCCGGGGAGTTGTTTTTGTGTATACCACTGATTAACTTCATCTTTTAGCGTGTCTTGAAAATGGTTGATGACTTCCTGTTCAAAATCATTCAATGAAAAAGGGCGGTGTAAATTTTTATGAATAATTTTATTTAACATGTTATTGAAATTATCCTCACCAAATCGGGCCTTTAACAATGAAAAAAGATAATCTCCTTTAGCCAGAACAATATCATTGATAGTAATGGGGTCTTCATCGTCATTTTTTGTTTGTATGCCTTTTTCTAATAACTCTTTTAAGCTATATTCTTTAAGCTCAAGATTGATTTTTTCTCCTTTACTTATGCCTCTCCAAAACCATGGATTAGTTGAGAACTTATTGGCATTCCTGTCTTTTAAGTAAATCTCCATGGCTAAATTTAATACAGGATATTTTGCTGAATTTAGGTGGGTTATAAAGCTGTAGTAATTAGGTATCAGGTTGTATGTGTACCGGTCAACCACATTTCCAAATTGATACCATTCCGAGTGTGAGGCCATTAGGTTACCTCTCAAAAAACGTTTAAGAATTCTTATTTGTAGCTCTTCAGGCGAAATCTCTTCGTTATTATTTTTCATGCGCTTTTCTTGTCGCCGGATACGATGTTTAAAATCTGTTTCTTCCATAATAACGCCCTTTTCAGGATAAAAAATAATTCCGGGCTGAACTGCATCGCTGGTAACAGACCATATATGTTTATCTAACGCAAAATGGACGGGTACTTCGGCAAATGCAAATCGTTGAAAATGATAGTTTAAATCCAGCAGCGTTTCAAATTCATTTTTTATATCCCTGATAATAGCAGGGAGAGTATCTTCGATAGCTGTAAAGTGCTCGGAATAATAATCATTGCCTTTGGTTGTATAGATAGCATATTCAATGGAATCGACCTGAACAGAGTATTTTTTGTAGTCGGCAATAAGCAGGCTTATTTGTGGTAAAGGTTGGGTGTTTTTAAAGCTAAAAATTCCGTTATCTGTTTCTGTTACATTACCTTGTGAAACTGCTGTCAGTTTTGGAGTGGTTTTAACTTTTAGCGAGAATATGGTGAAATTGGGTTGATAGTAGGCCGGCTTTTGGGTTGAATAGGTAACTCCGGAAACAGGATACCACAAAGATTCTCTGGTCAGGCAAACAAAATCTTTTTCGATATACGCAAAGCGTTTACGGACCATGTACATGTTCAGTACGAAATTATCAGAAAATTCTTCTGGATCTTTATCTAAAAAATGAGTGTTTTCATTTATTGACCCCTTGTAAGTAAATGAAATATCTAATGCTGATTCAGGGGGTAGCATTTTGGAATAAGGAATTTTTACCAGGTGATAATTGCGAGTAAAAGTATAATCTTCATTATTGATTCGCAATGCATCAATTTTTAACGAAGGGTTTAAACTAAAAAGCAACGTATCAATTGGTTTATTGGTTTTATTTTTAATTTTTAGTTGGGCCGTAGCTGATATAGTTTCATGCATATGTTCCAGCTCAATCGTACATTTTTCAATATACACGCTTGGATAATCGGCGTACTGATTGTTTAAGGCAATCATTTGTTTTTTCTGATCTACATTTCTTTGTTTCAGGTTAATATATCGGTAACCTAAAAATATCCCTGCAGCAATAAAAAGAATGGCAAGGAACAGTGGGAGCGAGGTTAATTTTTTTGATTGTGGTAACCGGTTTAGTTTAAAAATGGTAAACAAGATTAATCCAATCCCGATAAGGAAATAAATAGACCGGTGAATAATAATTTCTGTAAGATTCCCAAAACCGGCAATGGTCGAATTCATCATGGGTACCTGGTAAGCAATAAAATCAAAAAGGTGGTAATATTTTTGGTTAAGATAAAATACGGTTAATGCGATATAGCCTAATAGAAGAATAAATGTAATCGCCTGGTTTTTCAGTAGGGTCATGGTAAAGAAAGATAACCCAAAGATAAATACTAACGTAGGAATGCTTATTAACAAAGGATATAAAAAGAAATCAAGCACACTCTTTGCCGAATCGGTTGTTAGAAATGAAAAACCAATACCAACCAGCAGGATGATAAAATTTAACAGAATAAAAATAGTTAAAATACCCAGCGATTTCCCGGCAATATATTGCGCATTGGTCATCGAGCGGGCATATATTACTTCGACAGTATCATTTTTTTTGTCCTGTTTTAAAAATGCTGATGCCAAAAAGACGGCAACAATGGCCTGTCCGAGGTTTAGAATAATTAAATTTGCATAAGGGATCGAAGCAGGTAGTGCTCTGAAAATCCAGGGAGCACCGCTGTTAATGTTGAAAACGGCAATGTTAAATATTCCTAAAGCAATGATTGATAATCCGGCAAAGATCCTGAAAAACCAGCTTCGAAAGAGTGTTTTTATTTCAAAACGTGCTATGGTTCTAATGGTGTGAAATCCGTACATCTTACTATTTGTTTTTATTGGTCAGGTATTCCATAAAATAAACATATGCATGTTCGAGATCAGGTTCAACTTCAACAGCATTTTTTGCTTCAATTTTATCTCCTACCAGTTGAACCTCCCAGCCTTCTTCAGAAGAAATAGTTGATATTATTGCATATTTTTCTTTCAGCATTTCATATTCAAATCCTGACGTTGTTATTTGCCAAACATGCCCCTTTGTTTTGTTGATTAGCTCCTCGGGCGAGCCTTTGAACTCGACAGACCCTTTGTTAAGTAATGCTAAATTCTGGCAAATACTGGAAATGTCACCTACAATGTGGGTGGACAGTATGATAATAACATCTCGCTGACTTATATCCGAAAGAATATTGCGGAAACGGATACGTTCTTCAGGATCTAAACCAGTTGTTGGTTCATCGACAATAATTATTTTGGGGTCGCCGATAAGAGCCTGTGCTATTCCTAATCGGCGTTTCATCCCTCCCGAAAGTTTATTGGCTTTTCGGTCTCGTACATCAAATAACCCAACTTTTTTAAGCCATTCGTCGACTTTTTCCGAGCGTTCTTTTTTATTGTTTAGCCCCGATAAACCTGCTGCATAATCTAAAAATTCACAGGTTTTTAGTTTGGTAAAAAATCGGAAATCCTGGGGAAGATAACCTAACATTTTTCGTATTTCAGCACGGTTTTTCATTAAATCGTAACCATTGATGCTAACTTTTCCGTGGGTAGGTTTCATTAAAGTAACCAGGATACGCATTAAAGTCGACTTACCTGCTCCGTTGGGCCCTAACAGGCCAAACATTCCGTTTTCTATTTCCAGATTTACATTCGTAAGGGCTTTTTTGCCGTTTTTATAAACTTTTTCAAGATCTTCAATTTTAATTTTCATCTCTTGCTAATTTTTCGATTTCAAGGGAGAAATCAGCGGTTTGTAAAAAAACGGTAGGAATATGTCTGGTATCAATCATTCTATTTGAAGTATTATTTGTTGGAGTGTCTCCTTTAATTGTAAATAGAGCAAAATGTAGCATATTTCTCACTTCTTCTGACTAATTTATTTGGTTAATATTAACTTTAAAATTTGTAGAAATATTGTTTTTCGATAAACCTTTTAAAATAATAGGACGATTATATTAGTATTACGTTACAATATTTTTATTAAATATTTTATGAATTAACGCTAAGATATTCAAAGCAAATGTTTTATTGAATTGAGAAAATTTTAAACAATTTTTTGTGGATTAATTTCATGAATTAAATCGATATAAAAAAAAATATTTTATAAAGAAATTATAGAAATTGATTTATCCTAAGATTAAACAATTTTTTTTGTATAATACTTTTTCCAAAAAATCCATACCCCCAATAAAAAGAGAAGCCAACCGATTCTGAAATGTTTTCCCTGAAATATCCCGTTTAAATCTTCCAATATACTTGTAAACTCGAAAAATGTAACCACAACAGCAATCCCGGTAAACATCAATGCAGATTTAAAAATCCGGGGATATTTATTTTTATTCGTATGCTTAACGCCAAAAATAATAAACGCAATATACCCTAAAATGGTGGATGTTAAATACATTTCTTCGGAAGATTTGCCTGCATAATCAGCAATAGGAATGATTTTAATCCATAAATTATGAAAATCAAATCCATGGTTCAGGTTAAAGCGGATCACTATAATTTGAGATAAAATTAGTCCAATAAATAAAAGAAACAACGATATTTTTTTCATTATAATGATTTTGAATCGCAAATTACGAAAAATTTAAAATATTGTTAGGAGTATAATTAAATAAGGTTGAAAAAACATCCTTTTATTTTATTTCGTAATATTTTTTGCATCAAAATGGTTAATTTTATCTCATTAAAAAATTAAAATAATGAAATTGCTCAATTTTCAGGCTATCGGAGTAGTAAAAACTCCGTTTAAAACCATTGGAGAAATGCCTATTCAGCCCTCAGGAGGGAAAGGAGTTGAAGGCAGAATTGAAATTTTGACCCAATATACTGAGGGACTTGATGATTTAGATGGTTTCTCTCATATCATTGTATTATATCATTTTCATCAAACCAAAAAATACGAACTGAAGGTTATTCCTTTTATGGATGACAAACTTCGAGGTGTTTTTGCTACACGTGCTCCCAAAAGGCCAAATCCTATTGGGTTTTCTGTTGTTCGGTTAAATAAAATTGAAAATAATATTTTATTTGTTCAAGATATCGATATTTTAAATGATACTCCTGTGTTAGATATTAAACCTTTTATTCCGGATGTGGATAGTCCTGAGGTTCATAAATTGGGTTGGCTGGAAGGAATATCTGATAAAATGAAACATAAAAAATCGGATAACAGATTTTACCATGATAAGTAAAAAGCTCATTATTTGGGATTGGAACGGAACATTGCTTAACGATATTGATGCCTGTATTATTTCGATGAATGTAATGCTTGAACGAAGAAATATGAAATTGCTGGATAAAGCAATGTATAGAAAAATGTTTACTTTCCCCGTTCAGGATTATTATAAAAGTATTGGCTTTGATTTTTTGCAAGAATCATTTGAAAAGCTGTCTATAGAATATATTAATTTATACAAAAAATATTCAATATATGCTTCCTTGCAACAAGGTGTTTTTAATGCACTAGAGCAGTTTAAAAACAAAGGGTTTCAACAGATGATTCTTTCTACATCGGAACAAAAAGCATTAGAAAAGCAAGTCAATCAACATCAGTTGGATGTTTATTTCGATGACCTGGTTGGTTTAAATAATATTTATGCCAAAAGTAAACGGGATAATGCAATTCATTATTTACATAAAACAAACATTCTTCCTGAAGATAGTTTATTAATTGGAGACACCTATCATGATTACGAAGTTGCAGAAGCGATTGGATGCGATTGTTTGTTAGTAAATAACGGACATCAGGATTTATCGCAGTATCATTTAAATTCCGATATTATTTTTCAATCACTAGCGGATGCTATAAAAATTACGGTATATTAGTTGTATCATTTGCACATTAAATTTTTGTAAAAAACATGAATAATTTACGATTTACAAATCCCTGGTTTCTTAGTTCTCAAGGTATTGTTATGGTTGTTTTAGGGTTGATTGCGCTTATTAATCCCGAATTAACCCTTAAAGCTATTATACAATTTATTGGTATTCTGTTTTTAGTGGCCGGCATATTTTTAATCATACTAAACAAAAAGGGTGTTTACAATAGAAGCGATTTTTGGTTTTACGAAGGGATTTTGAATAGTATTATCGGGTTGTTGTTTTTAATTTTTCCTTCCTTTGTGGTTAACTTTTTTGTTGTTATTTTAGGAATTATTGCTTTAGTGATGGGGATTATAAACCTGAATTTTATTCTCAAAATCAGGCCGCATTACTTTTGGCTTAGTTTATTGCGTAATGTTATTTTAATCCTTTTTGGATTGCTGTTTTTATTCGTTCCTTTTCAAGGTGCTGTGGTGATTGTAAACATAATAGGCTTTGTCTCACTTTTTTATGGGATTATTTCTTTGCTCACGGCGTATAAATTTTATCAGCTCAATAAATCCGATTATTAAAGGATATTATATAAGCTCTTTAATTTTCAAAAGTGGATGTATATTATCATCCTTTCCACTGTTGTCCGATAAACATATTAAATCCATTCTGAACCCTTGATTTTATTTATTTTTTATCGTACAATAATGAATCCTTTTAATACCTCCAATATAATTTGAATTATTTTTTTACAACTGCTTTCAAAACATTATCTTCGTAAATAATTTTATATTGCAAAGAAATCCGATTCTTTTTGATTTGTTTGTACTTTTGAAAAGTACTATTTTTGTCCGTCTTTTTGGGTTTAAAAGTGTGACTCAAGAAGCGGAGCTGTATATAAGAGATAAATAAATTTAATTCATTCAAAAGTATATAAATTAACTTATTATAACATGTACAATAAATTGATCCAAAAAGAGGCAAAATTAGCCGTAATTGGCTTGGGGTATGTTGGATTGCCTATTGCTTTAGAGTTTGCTAAAAAACTTCCGGTTATTGGGTTTGATATTAAACCCGAACGAGTTGAAATGATGAAAAAGGGCATCGACCCAAGCCGCGAACTACCTTCCGAAGCTTTCGAAGGTTGTGATATCCGGTTTACTGCAGAAACAGAAGATTTGCGAGAAGCCAACTTTTTTATTATTGCCGTTCCCACGCCCATTGACGAGCACAATTTACCGGATTTAATGCCTGTACTAAAAGCATCCGAAACGGTTGGTAAAGTATTAAAGGAAGGCGATTATGTGGTGTACGAATCAACCGTATATCCCGGTGCTACGGAAGAAGATTGTGTGCCTGTTTTAGAACGTGAATCCGGATTAAAATTTATCCATCAGTTTAAAGTAGGTTTTTCTCCCGAGCGGATTAATCCGGGCGATAAGGTAAATACACTGACTTCTATTGTTAAAGTTACTTCAGGTTGCGACGAAGAGTCGGCTGAAAATATTACAAAGGTATATGAATTAGTTATTAAAGCTGGCGTACACAGAGCTAGTTCAATAAAAGTGGCCGAAGCTTCAAAAATTATTGAAAATACACAACGGGATATTAATATCGCGTTTATGAACGAACTTTCAATCATTTTTAACCGTATGAATATTAATACTTTTGAGGTTTTAGAAGCAGCTGGAACCAAGTGGAATTTTTTGAAATTCTTTCCTGGTTTAGTAGGAGGCCATTGTATTGGTGTAGACCCTTACTATTTAACCCATAAAGCCAAGCAATTGGGGTATCATGCCCAGATGATTAACTCAGGCCGTTTTATTAATGATTCGATGGGAGGGTATGTAGCTAAACAAATTGTAAAAAGATTAGTAAAAGCAGGAAAGAATATCCAATCTTCGAAAGTCCTTATTATGGGTATAACCTTTAAGGAGGATGTGAGCGATATTCGTAACTCTAAAGTAGTGGATGTTTACCGGGAGCTTTTATCCTATGGTGTTAATGTTGATGTGGAGGATCCATATGCTGATCCGGAGGAAGTTAAAGAGGAGTATCATTTCGATCTGGCGAAAGATATCCGAAATGATTATGATGTTGTTGTGGCCGCAGTAAGTCATGATAAATATAAGGATTTAAACGAATCGTATTTTGAATCGATTACATCTGAAAACGCTTTGTTTGTTGATATCAAAGGAATATACAGGGATAAAATTAAGAAACTGAATTACTGGAGTTTGTGATAACATTCCAACGTCCTTAGGACATGGAATTGTTCGATAAAATTTCAAGTTTCAAGTTTCAAGCCTGCCTGTTCGGCAGACAGGTTTCAAATTTCAAATTTCAAATTTCAAATTAAAAAAACATGAAAAAAATTAAAACCATTTGTTGTATAGGGGCCGGTTATGTTGGAGGGCCAACGATGGCCGTTATTGCCCAGCAATGCCCCGAAATTGAAGTGAATGTGGTGGATATTAATGAACAGCGAATTGCCGACTGGAATGATGAGAATTTGGACAATTTACCCATTTACGAACCAGGACTGAAAGAAGTAGTTGCCGAAGCACGTGGGCGCAATCTTTTCTTTTCTACCGAGATTGAAAAAAATATCGATAAAGCGGAAATGATTTTTATTTCGGTAAATACGCCTACTAAAACCTATGGAAAAGGAAAAGGAATGGCAGCCGATTTAAAATATGTAGAGCTATGCGCTCGTCAAATAGCAGAAGTTGCAAAAGATGACAAAATTGTAGTTGAGAAATCTACACTTCCCGTTCGTACTGCCGAGGCCATAAGATCTATTTTGGATAATACAGGAAATCACGTAAAGTTTCAAATCCTTTCTAATCCTGAGTTTTTAGCCGAAGGAACTGCCATAAACGATCTGTTACATGGTGATCGTGTTTTGATTGGTGGAGACCAAACACCTGAAGGACAAGAAGCGATAGATGCTTTAGCAAGAGTATATGCACACTGGATGCCCGAAGATCGTATTTTAAAAACCAATGTATGGTCTTCTGAATTATCTAAACTAACGGCTAATGCTTTCTTAGCTCAACGGGTATCATCCATCAATTCATTGTCTGCGTTATGTGAAAAAACACAAGCCAATGTGGACGAGGTAGCACGGGCTATTGGTTCCGACAGCCGTATAGGCTCCAAATTCCTTAAAACATCTGTTGGATTTGGGGGGTCGTGTTTTCAGAAAGATATTTTAAATTTGGTGTATATCTGCCGTACACTGGAGTTACAAGAAGTGGCCGACTACTGGGAACAGGTGATTAAAATGAACGATTACCAGAAACAACGCTTTGCCGATCAGATTATAAAGACTTTGTATAATACCGTTTCAGGTAAAAAGATTGCTTTCCTCGGATGGGCTTTTAAAAAAGATACCAACGATACCCGCGAAACAGCAGCCATGTATGTGGCCGATATTCTGATGGAAGATTTGGCCGATATTTATGTTTATGATCCCAAAGTAAAGCATGAGCAGATGTTTGCCGATGTGGATTATCTGAATACACGGACCGAAAAAGCGAACCGTGAACAGCTCAAACCACAAACCGATCCTTATGAAGCTTGCAAAGATGCACATGCAGTGGCGATCCTTACCGAATGGGATGAATTTAAGGATTACGACTGGCAAAGAATCTACGACAACATGATGAAACCCGCGTTTGTATTTGACGGCCGAAACATATTAGACCGCCAAAAACTGGAAAAAATCGGGTTTAAATTTTATGGGATCGGGAAATAATAGAAAAAATAAAACACCTTGTGTGACTCTGTGAAAAACCCAGCCTGTCGGCTTGCAGGTTTGTGTAACGTGGTGTAAATAAAAAATAGCAACGATTAATATCACTAAGTTTCTCAAAGTCCACACTAAGTCTCACGAAGTAAAAGACATTGATAAAATTATAGTAAAACAAAGAATACAGAATTTGAAAAAGTATTAATAACAAAAATACCAATTATACAAATTCACTTTTTTTCAAAAAGTTGTACTATTTGTATTTTTTAATTTTAACTAGTACTATTAAAAGCCTATTTTTTTTCCTTTTTTATAAAAATTCAGCCTAATTTTTGTATTTTTATAAAAAATATTGGGGTTAAATGATTTATTTACGGCATACATATATTAAGCGAATTGAAAAAGCGTTAAATATTCTACCAATAGTGGTACTTATTGGAGCAAGGCAGGTAGGCAAAACAACTCTTTTAAGAAGTTTAGATATACCCGGGAAACACGTATTATTAAATGGGCAGGATCCGGAAATAATAGAAATTTTTCAAAGTTTGTCTACCCTTGAAAACTATTTGAAGATTAAAATTAATAATACGCTGGATGGTTATTTACTAATCGATGAGTTCCAGTTTATACCCAATATTAGCACATTGTTGAAATTATTGGTAGATAAATTCGATCACCTTAAAATATTATGTACAGGTAGTTCAAGCCTTGATATTCTCCAAAATGTGAATGAATCAATGGCCGGCCGTGTAAGGGTTATAGAGGTGTTTTCGCTTTCTTTTTCTGAATACTTATTATTTGTTGATGATGAAATGTATCAATTATATCAAAAGTATCAGGCTGATACATCACAAGCAATTATAGATAAAAAAATTCAGATGTATTTAGATAATTATCTAATATATGGGGGTTTGCCCCGAGTTGCCCTGGTTGAAGAAGATACTGAAAAGGTAGAGTTATTAGAAGATATATATAGAACTTATTTGATGCGTGATATAAGGTCATACATTAGAAACCAGGATGTAGTAGGATTTAATCGCTTATTAAAGCTGCTTGCAACTCAGATAGGAAATTTAGTTAATATAAACGAGTTGTCTAATACCTGTGGTTTAAGTTATAAAAAAACGGAAGAATACTTGTTCTTGCTTGAACAAATGTATATTATTAAGTTGGTAGATCCTTTTTATACGAATAAACGTAAAGTTATTACAAAAATGCGAAAGGTTTATTTTAACGATTTAGGAATGTGTAATTTAATAAATAATACTTTTGGCGACTTTACAAGAAGTATAAATAAGGGCAATCTTTTAGAAAATTATGTTTTTTTAGAATTAAAAAGATTACTTAGGCAAACCGGTAAATTGTTTTATTACAGAACATTGGATGGTGCTGAAATTGATTTTATTATCGATCACTTTAAGGGATTAATATCAGTAGAAGTGAAAAATAAAGCTTTAAAAAAAGAAATTTCATTGAGAAATTTGGACAGTTTTAATAATTTATTTAATGTATCAAATTCTTATATTGTAAATGCTGAACTTAATAAGACAGGGAAAAAATATAATTTTATACAGGCTTCTTTAGTACCCAAGTTAGATTTTAATAATAATAAGAATAATTAAGAAAAACTTACGACAACATGATGAAACCCGCCTTTGTATTTGACGGCCGAAATATCCTAGACCGCCAAAAACTGGAAAAAATCGGGTTTAAATTTTATGGGATCGGGAAATAGGTAGTATAATAACTATTTTGCTTAAAAGAGCATTAAAAGAT
>JAYEKP010000060.1:0-4085 GCA_034661075.1 Bacteroidota bacterium | reverse complement strand
AAAGAGTGTTAAATTTGTTTTCATAGCCAATTTATATTTTAGTTGGTTAGTACTACAAAAATAAGGGCTCTTTAAACAAGAGCTCTAAATTGGCTATCTTTTTTTATTATTTAGGACAGATGTGATTAATTTTGTAACAATTTTTTATAAATAATAAACAATTTTGGCACTTATTTTGTGTTAATAAAATAATTAATATTTTTAATAATGAAATCAAACAGAATTTTTTTCCTATTAATAATACTAGCATTCCTATTACAAAATTGTGCTCCACAAATCAAATCAATTACTATTGAAACCATTTCCCCTTCTAGTATTAATTTCCCCAAAAACGTTAATCAAATAGCTTTTATTAACTTCGAGAATGATATTAATAATGATGGAAATATAGATTCAATGTTATATAAGCTAATGACCAATGAAATGGCATTAGGATTTCGAGATGCTATTTTTTCGGCTGCAACTATTGATACTTCCGATTTTTTATTTGTGAAAGGATATCCTGAAAAGAAAAATTTTTATTTAAAATCAGGAATTAATTGGAGACATTTTAACAATATCTATGAGAATAATAAAGTTAACGTTTTTATTATACTCGATTCATTAAATTTAACCATGGAAAGCGATCAATTTAGAATTGGGAATTATGATAATGTTGAATATTATGCCTATAGAGAAATTGCTATAAATGTCTATTGGAAAGTTTATGATTTATTTGAAAATGAACCGTTAGATCATTATATTTATACTGATACCTTATTTTGGGATGCAACGGCATATAATTTAACTGCTTTAAAAGAAAAGTTACCATCCGTAGCACGATCTATTCGGGAAACTACCTATTTTGCTGCTTATGATTATGCAAATCGTATTTTTCCCAGCTGGCAAAAGGAAATCAGGCAATATTTTATAACGGGGAATAACGATTTTGAGAAAGCAGCAATATTGGTAGAAAATAATAAATGGATAGAAGCTGCAGAATTATGGGATAAATATTTAAAGGATACGGATCGTGAAATTGCAAGCAGAGCGGCTTATAACATGGCTGTTGCCAGCGAGATGCTTGGCAAACTTGATTTGGCTCTGGAATATGCAGCTCGTTCTTATAAAATTAAAAATAAATCCAGAACGAAATACTACATCCAGATTCTACAAACGCGGATAGAAGAGATAGAGCAACTCAAAAATCAAATCTAACCTAAAATTAATATTTCTTTCCTCTTTTTATTACTTTTGCTCCCTGTTTAACCTAAAATGATTTTATATGCATCAAATTGTTTTTTATATTATCATAGGTTTCCTGATCTTTGATTATCTATTGGAACAAACGTTAGATTATTTAAATGCGACAAGGAGAAGTGCAAGTTTACCCGAAAAGCTAAAAGGAATCTATAATGAAGAGAAGTACCGTCAATCACAGGAATACGATAAAGCAAACCATAAATTTTCTATGGTAACCAGCACTTTTAATCTGCTGGTACTTTTACTTTTTCTTTCTTTCTCAGGATTTGCTTATGTTGATGAAATAGCTCGTTCTATAACATCAAATACTATTTTCATTGCATTGCTATTTTTTGGAATAATTATGTTTGCTTCTGACATTATCAATACTCCATTTAGTATTTATGATACGTTTGTTATCGAAGAGAAATTTGGATTTAATAAAACCACACCCAAAATATTCGTTACAGATAAGCTTAAAGGATGGTTAATTACAGCAATTATTGGCGGAGGATTATTAGCATTAATTATTTGGTTTTATCAGCAAACAGGTCGTTATTTTTGGATTTATGCCTGGGCTTTGGTAAGCCTTTTTACAATATTCATGACCATGTTTTACACTTCTTTGTTGCTACCATTGTTTAACAAACTAAAACCCTTGGAGGATGGAGAGCTAAAAGCTCAAATTACCAATTTCTGTAAAAAAGTTGATTTTCAACTCGACAATGTTTTTGTTATGGATGGTTCAAAACGCAGCAGTAAAGCAAATGCTTTTTTTAGTGGATTGGGTAAAAAGAAAAAAATTGTGTTGTTCGATACATTGATTGATAAATTAAGTACTGAAGAAATTGTTGCTGTATTAGCCCATGAAATAGGACATTATAAAAAGAAGCATACCTTAATCTCTGTTATCTCTTCTGTTTTACAAACCGGAATTACATTCTATATTTTATCCTTATTTGTCGGAAACCCGGTTTTATCAAAGGCTTTAGGTGCAGAAGAAGCAAGTTTCCATCTTGGGCTTGTTACCTTTGGTTTTCTTTACAGCCCCATTTCTACACTAATAGGTTTATTTATGAATATTATCTCCCGTAAAAATGAATATGCAGCCGATCAGTTTGCGGCAGAAAAATTTAATGGTAAATATTTACAAGAAGCATTAAAAAGTCTATCAGTCAATAATCTATCTAACCTAACACCACACCCAGCCTATGTGTTTGTTCACTATTCTCATCCACCATTATTAAAACGATTACAATGTATTGATCTATTTAACCGGGATTAGTTATGAAAGCTGAAATAATAACCATAGGAGACGAATTATTAATAGGCCAGGTTGTTGATACCAATTCTGCCTGGATAGCCAATAAGCTTAATCTTTTAGGAATTGATATTTATAAAATAGTTTCTATATCAGATACAAAGGAATCTATATTTAAAGCTTTAGAACAAGTAGATAAATCTACAGATTTAGTGATAATAACCGGAGGGTTAGGCCCAACCAATGATGATATAACAAAAATTGCCCTTGCAGAATATTTTCGTGTACAATTAGGGATGAATAATGAAGTGCTTGAAAAAATAAAAGCTTTTGTTATCAAACGAAACGGCGATTTAAATGAAAGAAACAAACAACAAGCTTTAGTTCCGGAAAATTGTACTGTGATTCAAAATACAATTGGTACAGCCCCCGGAATGTGGTTTGAAGACAATGGAAAAATAATTATTTCAATGCCTGGAGTCCCTTTCGAAATGAAAGAGATGATGAATAATCATATTCTTGAGGAGCTTAAAAAACGGCACAAAGATTTTTATATATTACATAAAATCATTTTAACCCAAGGACTGGCTGAATCAAAATTAGCTGAGATATTGGAGAAATGGGAGAATAACTTTCCAAAAGAATTATCCGTAGCATATTTACCTTCTCCAGGGATCATAAAATTAAGAATAACGGGGAAAGGAGAAAACAGAAAGTATATTGAAGAACAGATTGATAATAAAGTAAATGCTTTAAAAAATATTATTCCAGATTATATTTGTGGATATGACGAAGACAAATTAGAAGAGAATTTAGGAAAATTGTTAAAAGAAAAAAAGGCTACTGTTAGTGTTGCTGAAAGTTGTACCGGTGGTAATATTGGGCGATTAATTACAACTATTCCCGGGTGTTCTGACTATTTTAAAGGAGGTATTATTGCTTATTCAAATGAAATTAAAGAAAATATTTTAAATGTAAATAGAAGAAATATAGAAATTTATGGCGCGGTAAGTAAACAAGTAGTTGAAGAAATGTCCAAAGGAATATTAGAATTGTTTAATACCGATTTTTCGATTGCTACCTCGGGTATTGCAGGACCAACTGGAGGATCTAAAGAAAAACCGGTAGGAACTACCTGGATTGCTGTTGCCAGTAAACACAGGGTGATTACCCAAAAATTTGTTTTTGGAGACCAAAGAGATAGAAATATTCAACGAGCATCGCTAACAGCTATTAATATGCTACAAAAATTGATATGGAGAAAAAAAAATGATATTTTTTAAAAATAATTGTTAATATATTTGAATAATTAAATAAAAATCGCGTATTTTGCGTTCTGTTTTTAGAATACGATAAAAAATTAGATAAAATGTCACGAATCTGTCAAATTACAGGAAAAAAGGTTATGGTTGGGAACCATGTTTCCCACTCAAAGAGGAGAACTAAGCGAAAGTTTTATCCAAATTTATTGACAAAGAAATTCTATTTTGAAGAAGAAAGCCGAACAAATGAAAATAGAAATGAAAAATTTTGATATTATATATGAGTTAACTAATTATCTAACCGATTTAACACAATGAATGATAAAATATGAAGAAGAAGA
>JAYEKP010000059.1:0-20412 GCA_034661075.1 Bacteroidota bacterium | reverse complement strand
TTTGTAGATTTGGGTATGGCACAAATAGGGATCATTCATGTACCTATTTACCCTACCATCGGCCCTGAAGAATATGAATATATTTTAAACCACTCACAAGTTAAGGCCGTCATTTTTTCCACCAAGCTTATATGGAATAAAATTAGAGACATTGTAAAAGAACATCAATCCATAAAAAAAATCTATTCGTTTAACGAAATTGAAGAAATTCCTTCTTGGAGTGAAATTATCCAGGCAGGGAAAAAAAATGAAAATAAATTTTCGGAGCAGATAAAGGAACTAAAATCAGGAATGGATAAACATGATATGGTTACCCTAATTTACACCTCGGGTACAACAGGGAATCCCAAAGGAGTAATGCTTTCGCACAATAACCTGGTAACCAGTTTTGTGAGCACTTCAAAAGCTCACGGATTGGGTAAAGATCACCGAACATTAAGTTTCCTTCCTTTATGTCATGTTTATGAAAGAATGATGAATTATCATTTTCAATACAAAGGAATAAGCATTTATTATGCCGAAAACCTGGGGACAATAACCACCGATATTAAGGAAGTAAAACCTCATATTTTCAACACCGTACCCCGATTATTAGAAAAAGTGTATGACGGCATCATCGGAAAAGGAAAAAATTTGCCCTACTTAAAGAAACACATCTTTTTCTGGGCAGTGAACCTGGGATTAAAATATAAGATTAATAAAAAAAACCGTCCTTTTTATAATCCAAAATTAAAAATTGCCCGCAAACTAGTCTTTGATAAATGGAAAGAAGCACTTGGTGGCGAAGATATGCTTATTGTATCGGGTGGTGCTGCCTTGCAAGAACGTTTAGCCAAAATATTCTGGGCTGCCGGAATGCCTGTGCTTGAAGGTTATGGACTAACCGAAACTTCACCCGTGATTGCTGTAAATCACTACACCCCTTTAAATTGTAAAGTAGGGACCGTTGGTCCTGTTTTAGAAAATGTAGAGGTAAAGATTGCCGAGGATGGCGAAATTCTTTGTAAAGGGCCAAACATAATGCTTGGTTACTATAAAGAACCCGAACTAACCAAAGAGGCAATTGATGAGGAAGGTTATTTCCATACCGGAGATATCGGTATGCTCGACGAAGAGGAATACCTCAAAATCACCGATCGAAAAAAAGAGATGTTTAAAACATCCGGAGGAAAATATATTGCACCACAGGTTATTGAAAATAAACTAAAAGAATCTTTTTTTATTGAGCAGCTTATGGTTATAGGTGAAAATGAAAAATTTGCCAGTGCTTTAATTTCGCCTAACTTCCCGTTTTTACACGACTGGTGTTCAATTCATAAAGTACAGTTTAGAGATAACCAGGAACTGATTCAAGTACCGGAAGTGGTTGCCCGCTACCAGAAAGAGATTAACAAATATAACCAGGAACTAGGCGAAACGGAAAAGATTAAACGGTTCAGGTTAGTATGCGAAGAATGGGGCCCCAAAACCGGAGAACTCTCCCCTACCCAGAAATTAAAACGGAATGTTGTTTTCGAAAAATATAAAGATATTATCGCTGAAATATATCAGCATGATAAAAAGCAAAAAAAGAATAACTCTCTGGTAAATGAAATCAGCAATGGAATTAACGGAATAAAAAATGGGATCAAAAACGGAATCAAAAAAACCCATTAAAAAAGGATAATTTTAGCAAAAGAAACGAGTTCGTATTCATATTAAGCAGGCCAACAAATAACTTAAGGCCTGCTTTTTATATTCATATCCTTCCAAATTAAATAATCAACGGACAGGAATGTCCGTTTTACCAGTACATCAGACATTCTTGTCTGATGGTAAATCAACAGACAGAACTACCCCCTGTCCCATTCCTGTCCACCTATTGGCGGATAAGTCCGGCAGACAGGTTAAAAATGTGCGTTGAACAAAAAAAAGCAGCTCCCCGATCAGGAGCTGCTTTTTAAACCAACAAACGGGGCTGCCAAAGGCAGCTATAACGTTTGTGGTATAGTTTATTTATTGAATCATAATTTTAGCAATCTTCATGGATTGTCCGTCATTCAGTCGGATGTAATACATTCCACGAGCTTTATCACTAATATCAATAAATTCTCTATAGAAACCATCCTGGGTAATTTGTTTCTGATAAACCACCTGACCCTGAATGTTAATGATCTCTACCTTGAAAGTTCCTGCTTTGCTTGCATTCATTTCAAAAGTAAACTGACCATTACTTGGGTTAGGATAAACGTTCATCGAAACTATTTCGTCAGGATTGTTGATTCCGGTAGTTACATCAACAATGTCATCACCATTTCTTGGCAGAATCTTTCTTTCACTATAAGAATAATCTGCTATACCAGTGATATCATAAACATTGTCTAAGGTTGGTGTAAATGCATAGAAAACATCATCTATTAAAATTGCTCCACTACCATCATCTACTACAAACATTCCAAAATTATTCTCAGTATCAGCATTGGTACATGTTGCATCACTAACTTTTACAAGAACACTTTCATAGTCCTCATCATTGGCTTCTAATGTAGAAATCTCTGCAGCAGCAGGTAAATCATTACCACTAGAAACAACGGTTAATCCGACAACATTCTTAAGTTCGGTTAGTTCGTAGTATTCATCTACTTCGGCAGCAAATTCAACCTCGTCACCAATGGCAACAGCTCCAGCCATGTCAGATGAATAGATCATTACACCATTCCATGCTCCGGAACCATCCTGTATCCAAATATTACTACTATTAATGTAAGTAACAATACCTGATGTCAGGACGAATTCTCCTAAATAAGGCGAATCCCCGGATGCATCCTCAGTGAACTGAATATCATAAATAGTTGCAGCAGTTGCTTCAACCACATCAATAGCTACCTCCCAGTTCTTAATGGTTGAACCATCCTGGGCAGTAACTTCATATACCTGTGGGTCCGTGAAGTCTCTGGCTGCAGCAGTATCGGCGATACTTGCACCGGCAGAAACCGTAAACTCAGGTTTTACTGAAGTTACATCAAAGCCATAGGGAGCATAAATTGTAACGGTTGTATCCGTTTCATTAATGTTAATGCTATCGACACCGGCAAGCTGAACCTCAAGAATATTTGCTTTATCACTCAACTCTGTCAATTCAGTTACGGTAACGGTCCAATCTTTTGTTGTAACACCATCCTGTGCAGTTACAGTATATATTACGGGATTTGTAAAATCAATAGTATCACCTGATTCAGGATCGATGGTAGCATAATCAGAAATCGAAATCGTTGGATACAATTCAGTAACATCAGTACCGTTAATTACTGAAATATCAACAGTAGCCAATTCTGAATCAATTACAGCATCTTCATAATCAATGGCTGTGCCAAAGGTGAAATCTAATATTTCTGCTTCATCGCTTAATCCTACAGAATGAGTTCCTATGTTCTCAAAGTTATCTTCTTCTAAAACAATCCATTCTGAATCCGTTTCATTGGTTCCTGCAGAGGAGTCCCAATCTGGATTACCTACTATTATTGAAGATTTTCTAATTAATGTATGATTAGAAGTAGCATTATCTACACCAGCAACTGACCATCCCGATCCCGGATCTTCAAGATCGTAACGACCAATGATATCAATAATGGTAGTATCTGTACCTTCAACTTTACAAAGAGCTCGAACATCATCACCATTAAATACAGCTACATACGATTCACCTCCGCTATATGGGTTAACCACAGCAGTATCTGTTTCAGCTAATATTGCGGCGTCTGCACCAGCATGCGCAATTACATAAACCTCTTCACTTGGAAGAATGGTACCTGCTGGGAATTCGAACACTCCATTCCATAGATTTCCATTATAATTAATTCGAATTACATAATTGGATAAATCAATATCAGAAGCTGTAGGATTGAAGATCTCTAATGCTTTATTATCACCACTACCTTCAATATATTCAGAGAAGAACAGGTCTGATTCGGGTGCAGTTTTAGTAGTAAATGTCCAGGTAGTGGGATCATCCAGAACAGGCGCTGCATTTCCTGAAAGGTCTTCGATAATACCTCCATCGGCCAGGATATAGTATTCGGTTTCATAATCCAGTCCGGTTACATTAACGGTTAATACATCTTCATTTATCGTAAAATCAGCCTCGGTAAAGTTCAACACTTCGCTATCGTCAAATGCATCATAAATAGTGAAATTTCCTGTTCCGGCAACCACATCCTCGTCAAACAATACAGATAGCGTAAAGCTAAGAGGAACATCCACAGCTCCCATTGCAGGATAAAATTCAATCCCTTCGGGATGTTGAATATCGTTTACCGTAGCTTCTTCGGTAGTTTCATCAAAGAATGTTTCATCCGAAGCATCGGCAATACGAATGGTAAAGGTACCAAAATCTCCGTTAGCAATCGTGTAAGTATAGGTACCCAACGTTGCGTCGACAACACCTTCCTCATTAATCAAATAAGCTTCTTCGGTATCTACCGCATAAATATTTACGGTATCAATATTTGCTGAAGTCCAGGTAAACATAACATCATCACCTGTTTCGTATATTGCCGGTAATGCAGGGCCGGTAATTTCCAGTTCACGGTTTTCTTCAATAATCGTTACTTTGTAATATGCTATTGTACCATCTTCGGCTTCTACGGTAGCCACAACTACATCGCCATCGGCCAATGCCTGGGTAGCATAATTGCCCGGATCAACAACACTTCCATTCAATTCAACGGTTACTGTTGCAGCCGAATTTGTGGCATCAATATCAATTCCTTCAAATCCGGTGATGTCAGTAACATATAATGTTGCACCAGCATCATTCACAGGATCGGCAACTTCCAGATCAGTGAGTCCGGTTACATCCTCTCCGCCAAGGGTAAAGGTAGAAAGGGTGGCATCGTCGGATAAGGCAATACTAACATCATCAATTTGCCAGATTTTACCATCCAAATCAGTACCTGTATATTTAAATGCAATATAGGCAGTTCCTCCTGTATAGGCTGAAAGATCTAATTCTCCTGAGGAAACATTATCATACCCACCGGTAGATAATGTTGGTGATAAATTAGTCCAGGTGGCTATAGAAGGATCACTGAAACCATCATAATCGGTTGATATTTTAACTTCAATATCAGCACCACTATAATCACATGCATTCATGAAACTAAACACGGGACTAACAGCTGTTGACAAATCAATTCCGGGGGTAATTAACCAGGTTTCACTGGGTTGATTTCCTCCTGAGTAATTTGACATTTTGGCAAAGTGATTTCCACTGTCATCATCAATATACCAATCAAGTGTACCAATAACTAGCTGAGTGGACCAACCATCGGTATTAATATCTCCGGTTTCAAAATCGCGTAGGTAGGGCACCTCAACAACTGGAATATCATTTACCTCAATAATCTGACTTGTTGCATCTGTTAATGCCATACCTGAATTAACTGTAGCGCTCACCTCAATTGATTCACCAACATCATAGGTTAAACCTGTTATGGTTACTGATGATGTTCCGTTGGCAATTGTCCCGGTTAAAGTACCTGAAAGATTACCCGACCCTGCAGCTAACAATAGCTTAACTTCTGTATCCTGATCAACCTCGCTGGCAATCTGTGAGTCGTCTTGCGATTCAACAGTAATATTAAATGACTGTCCGGTAAATGGTGATGCAGGTTCAACTGAAGTAATCGCTAATGTGGTTGGTGGCTGCTCCTCGTAAATATTAATATCGTCAACTTTCCAACCTGTAGGATTGTCGCTTGAATAGTATTTAAATGCTAAATAAACTTCAGTTCCTGTAATTCCGGTAAGATCAATATCACCTGAGGGTGTTTCAACTTCTGTGGTCCCAACACTAGCAGGTAAATCAAAGGTAAGTTCAGTCCAGGTATATCCGGTAGGATCACCTGTACCTGGGTAATCGGTTGAATAAAATAACTTAAGATAGTTATTAGCGTCAATGGTTCCATACTGAGCAAAAGTAGTAAAATTCATTACCTCATCAGCATAGCTATCAAAATCAATTGCTGGCAGAACTAACCAATGCTCTTCTGGATTTTCACCATTATAACCATTAGCATAAGCTGCCCCACTGTTATTCTCCCAGGGATTAGTCCCTGCTACAGAGTAAACAAAGCAATTCCCCAGATCTGTATCGAACATTTCCTCGTATGGTAATGCTGTAGAAGGCGAATTTACCGTAAGCACTCCACTAACGTTAGTGGTTCCGTCCCATGCTCCACCATCTAAACCGCCGTAAACATAAGGGCCGTTGTTCAGGCTAAAGCGAGAAGCATAATAATATGTTCCCGGAGCTAAATTACTACCTATATCGGCCATGTATTCATCGTTATTTACATCATCATTATTATAGGTAGCATCAATCCAGGTAGTCCAGGTAGCCGGGTCGGTATCTTCAGGGCTTACACCTATCCAGGCTTCAATACCGGCACCTTGTCCGGCAGCATCCGTAACTCCCGGTTCATATACTTGAGCGTAAACGCTAAAAGTACCATTATAATCAATCGTTCCGTTTACGGGCCATTGCAGGTTGTACCAATCGGGTTCGTCGGTAATTTCAGGATAATCACATGTATGTTCACCCGGTGTCATATCAGCCACATCTGCTGCTGTTATGGTCCATTCTGAGGCAGTCCATGTAGTATTAGCTGTACCAACTGTGGCAACTCGAACTGCACGAGAATCTTCATATTCCCATGCTTCACCTGTTCCATCTACGCCAACTTCACCATAAATATCTACAACTGAGGTTCCGTTAAATAGTTCATAAGTATCGTCACCACTTCCTGAAATATATCCGCTTGCAGCATCAGGAGCGAATCCAAAATTAGTTTCAAAATCAATGGTGTTACTGGCTATAACATAAGTTTCACCAGAAGCTATGGAACCTGATAAATCTACATCAGAACTTGTAGTGTTAGAATTAGCATATCTTCTTACTTGCCATCCTGTTAAATCAATACTGGAGCTAGTAGCGTTGTATAATTCAACAAATCTAGCTTGATAAATATCTCCAGGATCAGCTACTTCAGAAATGATTAGGGTTTGTTGCCCATTAACCCATCCTACACTCATCAAGAGTGCAAAGGTTAGGGTGAATAATTTAAAAAGTAAATGTTTTTTCATAGTTTAAAAATTTTAGGTTTGTATTTGTGTTAATTTTAATGTTATAAATATAATCTCCCTTTTCAGGGAAAAATGAAAAAGGACTATTAAGTTATTATTAAATTTTCAAAATATCAAGTTTAATGTTTTTATTTTTATCAACCGGTTTGAAACTTGGACAGGATTAGTTTTTTATACTTTTAAAAGGGACATAAACAGAAAATTTACTGTGTAATAAAAAAGAAACCGCTAAAAACTGATAATTATCAAGGAGCTGTTCGCTCATTTTTCTTAAGTTTGCAAAGTGAATTAATTAAACGGTCCTATTTCGACAAGCTCAATATGACCTGGTTTAAGCCACCCTTCGACAAGTTCAGGGTGACAACTTAATTTGAAACTTGTCTGCCGGAAGGCAGATTAAATTTTAACGAAAAATCTCGATATTAATAGCTGTAAAAATCAAACATTATGTTAGACACCATCTTAAACCACAAATCGATACGGAAATACAAAAGCACACCCATTTCGGATAAAGATTTAAACGAAATACTGGAAGCGGGAGTTCGTGCTTCGAATACAGGGAATATGCAGGTTTATTCCATCGTGGTTACCCGCGATGAGGAGATGAAAAAGAAACTGGCGCCCACGCATTTTAACCAGCCTATGGCTACACAGGCACCGGTTTTATTAACTTTTTGTGCAGACATTAACCGCTTTAACAAATGGTGCAACCAGCGTAATGCCAAACCCGGCTACGATAATTTTCTGTGGTTTACCAATGCGTTAATCGATGCCATGCTGGCAGCACAAAATTGTTGTATCGCTGCCGAAGAGAAAGGGATGGGGATCTGTTATCTGGGAACCACCACCTACAATGCCGATAAAATTATCGATATCCTTGAGTTGCCCAAAGGTGTAATTCCTATTACCACCGTGGTGGTTGGTTATCCTGATGAAAATCCGGGATTAACCGACCGTTTACCTCTGGAAGGTGTTGTGCATTACGAAACATACAAAGATTACTCAAACGAAGATATTGACCGGATTTATGCCGAAAAAGAAGCATTGGAATCGACCAAAGCATTATTAGAAGAAAACCAGAAAGAAACCCTGGCGCAAATATTTACCGATAATCGGTACAAAAAAGCCGACAACCTGCATTTCTCCAAATCATTATTAAAAATTTTGGAAGATCAGGGTTTTATGACACAATAGCTTCTTTTACCTAGAACATATAAAGGTCATCCTGCTGTCTTTTAAATTTATGATGTAGGATGACTTTTTTTATTCACTGAAAAAATATTTCAACACGCTTCTAAAGAAATAATTCATCATAAAAAGAGTTATCTGTATATATTTCCTCTATAAAACTTATATTTTTGTTTAAAAATTACAAAAATATAAGTCATAGCAGGGAACTCCCATATTGTTTTTATGAAATCTGTGTATTGTTTTCATAAAAAACATTATGTACGTTTATTAAAAAAAATAACTTGCGTTATTCGGTTTACATCATTTATTTTGTTTTTTTTCTTACGCCGTTTTTAACGAACGGACAGGAGAAAGAGTATGTTTTGCATCTCCAATCGCAACAAGAAATTCCGGAATCCATTCAAAAAAAATATCATCGCATCCATGGTGATAGTTTATATATTACCGAAAAAATGAGTCGGTTACTTCAGGACTTTTACGCCTTAGGCTTTTTAGCTGCCAGCATTGACCATTTACACTTTGCTGCAGATACAGCACATGTACAGCTCTATTGTGGGGATAAGTACTATCGGGGAACCATCGATTACAGCAAGTTAGATCGCCCCATAAAAGAGCAAGTGGCAATGCGAAGTAATCGAAAGAAAAAAAGGGTTTTCCAGTTATCCGAAATTTTAGCCTTAAAAGAACAAATAATTTCTGCCTATGAAAACTCGGGCTATCCTTTTGCTTCTTTAACATTTGAGCCTATCCGATTTGAGGATTCCCTTATTCATTTTAAAATAAATCCTACTAAAAATGATTTTTATCGCATGGATAGCATCCTGGTAAAAGGCGATGCAAAAATTACGCCCTATTATTTATATCGCTACATCCAAATAAAACCAGGCAATGTTTTTAATCAAAAAAAAATAAATGAAATTGATCAACGGATCGATAACCTAAACTTTTTATCGGCAATAAAACCAGCAGAAATTGAGTTTAAAGAAAAAAATGCAGATATCTATCTATACCTGAAAAAACAAAAAGCGAATACTTTTAATGGGATTATTGGTTTTTTGCCTGAGAATGAAACGACGGGTAAGCTTTTGGTTACCGGCGATCTAAACTTAAACCTGGTCAATTCTTTTGGGCGTGGGGAAGAACTTTTTCTGCAATGGGAAAAGTTAGAATCATCAACGCAAAAATTAGATCTTCATTTTGGGTACCCCTATCTTTTTAGAACCAACCTTGGGGTGGATGGGAACTTTGAACTGTACAAAAAAGATTCATCGTACCTTTCAATATCTACCGGAATAGGTTTGGGAATTATGCTCGATTATAACAGATCCCTACGAGGATATTACCGTTATAAAAACTCCTCGCGCATAGGAAATCGTTTGCCGTCAACAGAAATGCGTTATGCTGATATTCAATCGAATATCTTTGGTGTTTCGTTCCAGTTTTCGCAACTGGATTATACCTTTAATCCACGAAAAGGTGTTTCGTTGAATATATATGGTGGTGCAGGTTTTAAAAATTTAGGCAACACACAACCTATTACCGATAGCCTGAATATAAATCCCGATCATAAAATGGTAGAGATAGATGCCGGCATGGACTTGAAAATATATTATCCGTTATATGAACGCTTTGTTTTGCATTTTTCGAACACCACCCGATATCTTGATCAATTTGCTGATAAAGGGAAGGAAACTGTTTTTTTTGAAAATGAGTTGTACCGATTTGGGGGTTCCGGTTCGTTACGCGGATTTGACGAGAATATTTTTAACGCCTCGATTTATTCCCTCCAAAATATTGAGATCCGTTACTTGTTTGAACAAAACGCTGCATTTTATTTATTCTGGAACGGCGCATATTATTATAAAAATGTAACAAATGATGTTACTGAAGATTTCCCGTGGGGATTTGGCATCGGAGCTGATTTTGAAACCAATGCCGGAATATTTTCGATCAGTTATGCTCTGGGAAAGCAATTCGATAATCCACTGGAGATTCGTTCGGCTAAAATTCATGTTGGATATGTAAGCCGGTTTTAAGTAAAACGGACATTTTTAACCTGTCTGCCGAATTTAGCCGCCGGTAGGTGGACAGGCAGGCTGCCGGAGGTAATCCTGTCCGTTTATATTCCCATCAGACAAGAATATCTGATGTACCCGTAAAACGGACATTCTTGTCCGTTTGAGCATTATATTCCCATCAGACAAGAATGTCTGATGTACTGGTAAAACGGACATTTTTAACTGCCTGTGGCAGTCCTGTCCGTTTGAGGATTTATAGGTAAAACTATCATGGATGTTTTAAAATATTTGTTTTAAAAATGTATACAATTATCATTAACTAATCTTCCAAAAAATTAGGGTCACAATAAGAATATTCCCAGTTTTTCCAATGATTTGTTAATCCAGCTTTGACTGGATTATCCAGTACATATTTTATTTTATTTGCTAATTCATTTCTACTTCGTATCACATTATCATAGCTCTCTGTATGCCAAAATTTTCCTTTTCTATTTAATTTTTTGTTGATTTCTCTTGATGTATAACCTTTTAATACTTGCATTATTTTAAATAAAGGTTTTTTCAATTTATAAATTATCAAATGAACATGATTAGGCATAATTGTAAAGCAAATTAGCTTGTATTCTTTTACATTTAAATAAAAGATCGCATCTTTTATAATGTTTGCTATATTTTGATTTTCAGTAAGATTAAATTCTTCTAAATACTGATCTAGTAGAGAATCAAAATCATGGAAGTAATCATTGTACAAATCGCAAATTCTCGATTTTAAAATTTTTGAATTTTTAATTCTCTGTTTGGTTAAATATATTTCATGCTTATATTCACTTTTTAATTCCACCAATTTATCTAAGGGTAATGAATTATGTATTCTGAAAGTAACAAAAAACAATCCTGACTCGGGCAAAATATGAGGCAAATTTCTTTTGTATTCTATCATTGTGTAAGAAAAGTGAAAAAAATAAATATATGAAATCCACCAAAATGGAGCAAGACATTCCTGCCTAAAATATCATCGAACAAGATTGCCGAAGGGAGTCCTGTCTGTTGATTTACCATCAGACAAGAATGTCTGATGTACCGGTAAAACGGACATTCCTGTCCGTTTGAGGATTTCATCGAACAAGATTGCCGGAGGTAGTCCTGTCCGTTTACATTACCATCCAACAAGAATGTCTGAGGTACAGAAAAGTTCGATGTCCTTTATCCTGTAACTTTATAAAAAGAGTTCGCCTGAGCGGTAGCCGTAATAATCATATCATTAATACAAACATGCTCAGGGCGTGTAACAACATAAAGAATCGCATCGGCAACATCTTCGCCATAAAGGGGTGTAAAACCCTGGTAAACTTTATCGGCTTTTTCTTTATCTCCTTTAAAACGTACGACAGAAAATTCTGTTTCTACCATTCCGGGGTTTATAGCCGTAACTTTAACTTTATGTTCCAACATATCAATACGCATGGCTTGCGTTAATGCAATTACTGCATGTTTTGTTGAACAGTATACATTTCCTTTTTCATATACTTCTCTTCCGGCTGTTGATCCGATATTAATGATATGACCATGTTTTTTCTCAACCATTCGTGGAGAAATTTTTCGGGTCATATACAATAACCCTTTAATATTTGTATCAATCATTCGTTCCCAATCATCAATCACACCTTCGTGAATATGATTTAACCCCACAGCTAATCCAGCATTATTAACCAGTACCTCAATATTTTGCCAGTCATCAGGAAGACTATCAATAGCCTGATTTACGGCCTTATGATCTCTAACATCAAAGGTTAAGATATAAACTCTTCCTGAGGATTGAGATTGAGATTGAATTTCTTCTTTAAGATCCTCCAGCAATTCTTTTCTTCGTCCGGTTATAATTACATCAAAATTATGTTGTGCAAGTTTTTTGGCAGTAGCTCTTCCAATGCCTGATGTTGCTCCTGTAATTAAAGCTATTTTATTCATTTTGATAAGATTTTTTTGGATTAAAAGGTTAAAAATAAACAAATATTTTCTTCTATCCATTTTCTTTCAACAATAAAATCAATAATTTAGAACATTCAAAATGCGTTAAACGATTTCTTATTTCTAAAGTCAAAAAATAAAATATCCCTAAAAATTAACTTAAAATCAACACTATGCGATTACAAAAATTTAAAAAAAACAAATTAGAAGCATTAGTTATGTTTGCATTAGCAGGCATTCTATTGCTTACTTCTTTTGAAACTTTCGCAAAAAAAGAAAAACCAGAAGAAGAAAAAGATCCGGTTAATTCGGAAATTATAAGCGGATTAAAATTCAGAAATATAGGCCCTGCTTTTTTCTCAGGACGAATTTCTGATTTTGCGGTAAATCCAAACAACCATTCTGAATTTTATGTTGCGGTATCGTCAGGAAATATTTGGAAAACGGAAAACAAAGGCATTACCTTTACTCCTATTTTTGATAATTATGGCACTTATGCCATAGGTTGTTTAGCGATGGATCCAAAAAACTCCAATATTATTTGGGCAGGGACCGGCGAAAATAATCATCAACGTGCTTTAGGATATGGCGATGGAGTCTATAAATCGGTTGATGGAGGTAAATCGTGGACCAACATGGGATTAAAAGAATCGCGACAAATAGGTATGATTGCTATCCATCCAAACAATACGGATATTGTATACGTTGCTGCCGAAGGTTCTGCCTGGGGCCCGGGAGGAGATCGAGGCCTTTACAAAACAACCGATGGTGGTAAAACATGGAATAAAGTTTTAGCCATTAGTGAAAATACCGGTATCAATAATGTTATTTTAGACCCCCGAAATCCTGATATCATTTATGCCACTTCAGAACAACGACGTCGCCATGTACACACAAAAATTGGTGGAGGCCCCGAATCGGGAGTGCATAAATCAACCGATGGTGGAAAAACATGGAAAAAAATTGAAAAAGGATTACCCGGAGTTCATAAAGGAGGAATGGGCATTGCTATCTCCCCTGTAAATCCGGATTATCTATACTTAATTGTTGAAGCGGCCGAAGATAAAGGTGG
Source organism: Bacteroidota bacterium (assembly GCA_034661075.1). GTDB lineage: Bacteria > Bacteroidota > Bacteroidia > Bacteroidales > UBA12077 > UBA12077. The sequence goes on along the minus strand of JAYEKP010000059.1, from coordinate 7,041 downwards.
TTTTTACCGTTCAACCGACCGAGGTGAAACCTGGGAGCGTATGAGCGACCATCATTCAAGTGGACAATATTACAATGAAATCTATTGCGATCCGGTAGATGTAAATAAGGTGTATTCGGTTGAAACATTCTCGCATGTTACAATCGATGGCGGAAAAACATGGAGCAGGCTAAGTCTAAACGAACGTCATGTGGACGACCATGCACTTTGGATTGACCCCAATGACACAAAACACTGGATGATAGGTGGTGATGGTGGAGTTTATATTACGTATGATGATGGAAAAAATTATCGTCATGTATCCAATTTACCCGTCACTCAATTTTATCGGGTAAATGTAGATAACGATTATCCATTTTATAATGTTACCGGTGGTACCCAGGACAATAACAGTTCTGTCGGGCCATCTCGTAATACCAGTCGCGATGGGATTACGAAAGGCGAATGGACAGTTACAATAGGTGGAGATGGCTTTTGGTCAAATGTAGATCCTGAAAATCCCGATATTGTTTACAGCGAATATCAATACGGAAACCTATACCGATACGACAAAAAAAGCGATGAAAATGTTTATATTAAACCACAGCCAGCAAAAGGAGAATTAACATATAAATGGAACTGGAATACTCCGGTAATCATCAGCCCGCACAAAAACACGCGTTTGTATATGGCTGCCAATGTGCTTTTCAAAAGTGAAGATCGTGGTGATACCTGGGAGGTTATTAGCGATGACCTTACCGCTAACATTGACAGAAATTCATGGCCGGTTATGGGAAAATACTGGAGTGCCGATGCTGTAGCTAAAGATGTTTCTACTTCTCAATACGGAATGGTAGTGTCCCTAGATGAATCGCCTGTTAAAGAAGGATTAATTTATACCGGAACAGATGACGGAGTAATCTCCGTTACCGAAGATGGTGGTGAAAACTGGAGAAAAATATCCTCATTCCCGGATGTTCCTGCACATACTTATGTAAGCGATATTTATGCTTCCCGATTTGATGAAAATGTGGTGTTCGCTTCCTTTGACAATCGCAAAAGAGATAACTTTAAACCCTATTTACTAAAGAGTACGGATAAGGGAAAATCATGGAATCCGATAACCAATGGCTTTCCTGAAAATGGAACGATTCACACGATTGAGCAAGATCATATAAATGAAAACTTACTTTTTGCAGGAACGGAATTTGGTGCATTCTTTTCATACAATAACGGAGGAAAATGGACACAGCTTAAAGCTGGCTTACCAACCATTGCCGTTAGAGATATGGTAATTCAGGAAAGAGAAAACGACCTGGTACTAGCAACTTTCGGTAGAGGATTTTATATTTTAGATGATTATTCTCCGCTAAGAGAAATCAATCCCACACTTGTTGAAAAAGAAGCTCACCTGTTTCCTGTTAAAGATGCATTAGTATATGTACAGACAAGCAAAAAATCCTCGCAGGGATCAACTTACTATACTGCACCAAATCCTGACTTTGGAGCAATATTTACTTACTATTTAAAAGAAGTTCCGAAAACAGACAAACAAATCCGTCAGGAAAAAGAAAAAGAGCTTTTTGAGGCGGGAAAACCAATTCCTCAGCCAAGCTGGACAGAGTTAGAAGAAGAAGCCAAAGAAATTGCTCCGTATTTAATCTTTACTATAAAAGATCAAGATGGAGTGGTGGTTAGAAAAATAAATAAAAAACCAGCAAAAGGGATTCATCGAGTAAACTGGGATTTACAATATGCATCTACTTACCCGATAAATCTTAAAAATAATAAATTTAATCCATTAAATAATGATCGGGGATTTTGGTTGGTATTACCGGGTGATTATTCTGTATCCGTTTCAATGTATAAAAAGGGGGAGATTGTTCCTTTAATAGACAAACAAAAATTTACAGTTAAACCACTAAAAAATACTACATTGCCAGCACCAAATCGAGAAAAAATGGTTGAATTTAAACGCAATTTTGCGGAGCTTGGACGAGTTATGCAGGGCGCTATTGAACTTAATAAAGAATTATTAAATAAAGTTGCCCATTTGAAACAGGCTATTGTGACATCGCCTAATGCTTCACAAGAACTTTTATTTGATGCGGAAAGTATTGAAAAAGAACTGGATGAAATACGGTTTACTTTTGAAGGAAACCAACCTAAAGCCAGCAGTGAAGAGATTCCTCCTGCTCCAGTTCCTTTAACCCGCAGATTGCAGTATGTATATTGGGGACAATCTAATTCAACATCTGCCATTACACAAACCAGTAAAATGGCGTATCAAATTATTCAGGAGAAACTACCTGTATTAATTGAAAAACTTGAGGAAATCAATAACGTAAAAATCAAAAACCTGGAAAACAAATTAAACAAAGCGAACGTTCCCTATACTCCAGGTAGAATCTTAAAATTGAATTAATGATGGATAAGTAAATCATAAATTAATTCTTTATTCATAAAAAACCGGGTTTGATAACCTGGTTTTTTATTTTGACAAACAGCATAAATTTATTGATAAACGAACATTTAAAAAATAAACCCTCCTGATTATTCAAGCGTATATAAGCATAAAAAAGACATCGTAAAAAAAACTTTTTTAATTAAAATTTTATCAACTAAAAGTAAGGATTATTATTATGAAGAAGAAAATTGCATTAATTTTAAGTATCGTTATTATTGTAACTATTTGTTTATCATGTTCAATAACACAAAAGTGTCCGGCTTATGCAGAAAACAATACTGTAATAGAACAAAATGGATAAATTTTATTTTGTAATTTTTTTTTTTTAGTTTTGGATACACGCAAAAAGTTAAATTCTTTAACATTGAAACATTATGAAAAAAATCATTGTAGCAGTAGTATTGGCATTATTTGCTGTAGCAGTTCTAAGCTCTTGTAAAGGTCAGGACTGCCCTGCATATAGTCAAACAGACGTTGAACAAACAAACGTTAATGTATAGTAAGTAGTATCGATTCTAAAAGAATAATTTAAGTTACTACTTTTAACCTGTCTCAAATTTTTCTATTTTTACTTTTTTTGAGGCAGTTTTTTTATTTATGAACAAACGTTATAAATTTTTTTTCTTTTTTTATTTATATTTTTTTGGACAATTCTTCCTGCCCAGGAGTTGCCCGATGATATGCCTAAAATATTTTACAAAAATAAAAAAACGGCAGGTATTTATCTAAATAGTAACGGATGGGGATTAAGCTACAGATATGGTAGCAGAATAAATTATTTTGAGAAAAAAATTTACGACATTGATTTTTCTATCATAAAGCATGCGAAGGAAATAAAATCTACCTCTTCGTTTTTAACCTCCGAATCATTCATTTTTGGAAAACTGAATCATGTTTTTGATTTAAGATTAGGCTACGGCAAACAAAATGAAATTTTTCCCAAAAAAAGTCCAGGTTCCGTTGCTATAAGATATTTCTATTCTATTGGCCCCTCCATAGCGTTACAAAAACCCATATACTACAAAATTTTATATCCGGTAAACGATTCACTTTTTATTGAACGTGAAGAAAGATTTAATCTGGACATTCACTCCTCCGGCGATATTAGCGGGAAAGCATCTTTTTTTACAGGAATCGATGAAATAGGGATAATCCCCGGAGTATTTTTAAAAACCGGATTTAATTTTGAATTTAGCCAATCAGAAAATATAATTCATGCGTTGGAAGCAGGCGTTATGGTTCAGGCCTATTTAAAAAACCTGGAACTCATGGCTGTTGATGATAATCAACAATTTTTATTCGTTTTGTTCTTAAGCTATCGTTTTAGGAAAATTATAAATGCACAGGATATCTCTGAAGTTTTTTATAAAAGAAGAAAGAAAAAATTTAAACTTTTTTAATGCTCTCACTTCATGTTTTAACACTAGTTATACTCCAGAATTGTTATTAAACATTTTGTGCTTTAAATTTTCCAGATATCGCTTATAAATATTATCATTTAAGGACTATACCCAGCACCAAAAAAATATCGAAAAACGAGCTATTTAGATTAATTCTTGACAATTTCTTGAAGAATTAGTTATTAATATATAATTTTGGACTTAATTTTATAAACAAGTTAAAAATAGAAGAGATATGTCAAAAATAAAAGTAGCTATCAACGGATTTGGGCGAATTGGACGAAACGTATATAAAATTGCCCTGGAAAGAGATAATATTGAAATCGTAGGGATAAACGACTTAACCGATACCAAAACATTAGCCCATTTATTGAAATATGATTCAACGCAGGGAAAGTTTAACGGAACCGTATCACACAATGAAGATTCAATTATTGTAAATGGCAAAAAAGTTAAGGTTTCTTCTGAAAAAAATCCAGCCAATATCCCATGGGCAGAAACTCCTGATGTGGTAATTGAGTCTACAGGTATTTTCAGAAAAAAAGAAAGCGAAAAAGGTGGTTATGGAGATCACCTAAAAAATGGAGCTAAGAAAGTTATTTTAACGGTACCGGCCAAAGATCAAATTGATAATATGATTGTTTTGGGGGTTAATGATGAAGATCTTCGCCCTGAAGATACATGTGTTTCGAATGCATCATGTACAACAAACTGTCTTGCCCCAGTGGTAAAAGTTTTAAAAGATAATTTTGGTTTTGAAAGTGGTTTTATGACAACTGTTCATTCTTATACTAACGATCAAATGATTCTGGATGCTCCTCATTCCGATTTAAGAAGAGGCCGCTCAGCAGCAGTTTCACAAATTCCTACAACAACAGGTGCAGCAACAGCGGTAGGTAAGATTTTACCTGAGTTAAAAGGGAAAATTGATGGTATGGCTATTCGAGTTCCTACGCCAACAGGATCAATGATAGACCTGGTTGCAAATCTTAAAAAAGAGGTATCGATAGAAGAAATAAATAAAGCCATGAAAGAGGCTGCCGAGGGGCCGATGAAAGGTATTCTTGAATATACCGAAGATCCTATTGTTTCGGTTGATATCATTCACAATCCACATTCATCTATTTTTGATGCCTTAAGTACTATGGTAATTGGAAAAACCGTAAAAGTTATTTCATGGTACGATAATGAATGGGGCTACTCATACCGTGTAGTTGACTTAATTGAAAAATTATAATATCCTCCTATAAAGAAAAAAGCCTAAGAATAAAATCTTAGGCTTTTATTTTATAAAATATATTCCTAATACGTTTCAATCAACTTAAAGGGAACATTAATGAGGCTTTGATAATGTTTTCCTAATTCAAACACGGCTTCATCATCTTCTTCATAATACCAGTTAATTTGGCATTCTTTATCTTGCAAATGAAAATCTTGAATTAATTGAAAAAATTCAAGAATAAATTTCGACGAACCACTGTTTATATATTCCAGTTGAATTTCTAAGGTTGTTTCTTTTTGAGGATTTTTAAAATATTTTTCTACCCAATCAAACAGTTTATCATAAAATTCTTCCGGGTTCTCGGGTATTGAACGGCCTGTTATTTTTAATATTCCTGTATTGGAATCGAAATTAACATAAGGTGTTTTAACTGTTTTTTCAATAACCAATTCTTTCATCATATGGAAAATATTTTATTTCACTTATTAAAACTTATTTCTCATTCATATCGTAAAGAAACGATTGGATCCAATTTTGATGCTTTTATTGCCGGGAATAAACCGGATAACAATCCAACGATAAAACAAAGCAACACACCGGAAAATATCCATTTCCAGGGGATCACGAATACTCCACCAGTTATTAAAGATACAACATTTCCCATTAAAATTCCTAAAATAATGCCAAAAAACCCACCCAATTGTCCTATAAGAACCGACTCATAAAGAAACTGACGTCTTATAATCGAAGCTTTTGCTCCAATCGCTTTTCGTATCCCTATTTCCCTAGTCCTTTCCGTAACGGAAACGAGCATAATATTCATTAACCCTATTGCTGCACCAAATAATGTGATAATTCCAATAATTGTAGCTGCTATGGTAACATATTTAATATTCTCTATTAATAAATTTGCCAGATTGTCACTCGATTCAATGGAAAAATTATCTTCTTCAAAACTTCTCAAATTCCTAACCACTCTAAATATCCCTTGTGCTTCATTAATAGCGGCATCTAATAATTTTGAATCATGCGGTAAAACATCAATCTTAAAATTCATATTAGGCCTTGAAAAATATTGTCTTACACTTGTAATGGGCAGGATACACATTTTATCACCTGATGCACCAAAACTAGAACCTTTAGCTTTAAGTATGCCAATAACCTTATATTTATCGCTACCTATTCTTATTACACTTCCTACTGCCGAATCATTAACAGCAAATAATTCGGTTGCTAGATTTTTCCCAATAACAACACTATGTGCATTCGATTGTATCTCGTTATAATTAAAATTACGCCCTCTTTCAATCTCATATCCTGCAGTAAACAAATAATTTTCATCAGCCCCAATTACACTAATATTCGGATTTGTTTTCTCCGATTTATATTTTACGGTAGCCATATCTGATGCCCAAGTAGATATGGAAACCTGTGCCGGAAAATTAAATTCTTCTTTGAATTTTTGAGCTTCACGATACGTAATACTTTCAAATCGTTTTACCCTTCCTCCCATACTTACTCTACTATTTCGATTAACAATAGAAAAGGTGTTGGCTCCCATATTCCTAAACTCGTTACTGATTGAACTTTGGATTGAATCAATAGCCGTTAAGATGCCAACCAAAGCCATGATACCAAAAGCGATAATAAAAATTGTTAATATCGTACGTAATAAGTTTGACTGGATGGAACTTATCGCGATTTTTAAATTTTCCTTTAAAAGAAATCTCGATGATATCATAAGCCAAAAATAACACTTCTTATTTATATTTACTATCCGATTCATTCATAAACTTTGAGAATTATTAACAAAAAAAATTCTTAAAAAGGTTAACTTGTACTTTTTATCACATCTGTCCTAAATAATAAAAAAAGATAGCCAATTTAGAGCTCTTGTTTAAAGAGCCCTTATTTTTGTAGTACTAACCAACTAAAATATAAATTGGCTATGAAAACAAATTTAACACTCTTTG
>JAYEKP010000058.1:0-4117 GCA_034661075.1 Bacteroidota bacterium | reverse complement strand
AATTTAAGCAGACAGGCTTCTGGTAATGAAAGGTTTGGTTCAAGTATGCTTTCCCGAACGCTTGTTAAAGCTGCTTTAAATTTGGATAATGCAGTAGAAAAGATAATCCCTAAAAAAATATATAAGTTCCTCAGAAAAAGATTTGATACTTCAGAATATCAGAAAACCATTAAAAATCAAAAAGATGCACCTTCATTTGACATGGTACGTGCATCAGTTAATTTAACAGTTGCCAGTGCTCTGATCGCATTTGCTACTTCATTAAAACTTCCTTTATCAACAACATATGTTACTTTTATGGTAGCTATGGGTAGTTCGCTTGCCGATAAAGCATGGGGCAGAGAAAGTGCTGTATATAGAATTACCGGTGTAATTACAGTGATTGGTGGTTGGTTTATTACAGCATTTACAGCATTTACAGCTGCATTTATTATTGCATTAATTATTAGCTATGGAGGTGGAATTGCTATCGGTATTTTTATTGCGGTAGCACTCTTTATTCTTATCAGAACACATATTGTATTCAATAAAAAAGAAACGGAAAAAGAGCGATTAAAAACATTAGCCGACGAAGAACTTCATGCCGAAAATATAAGAACCAAGTGTACGCTTGAAGTACGAAATATGCTTAAGGCGGTAATTAAAGTGCTAAACCAAACCATAATTGGATTAACCAAAGAAGATCGCAAGCTGCTGAAAAATTTGTGTAAAGATGTTGATAAATTGAATGAAGAAGCTCGCTATTTAAAGCAATCTGTACATTTTACTTTGGAAAAACTTTATGAAGAAGAAGCTGAAACAGGACACTATTATGTCCAGGTTATTGATTATTTAAGAGAAATGGCTCATGCGCTTACTTTTATTTCTAATCCCAGCTTTGAGCATATCGAAAATCATCATAAAGGATTAATTTCTGTACAGGTAGATGAGTTAAATGAATTAAGAGACGGAACAACAGATTTGTTTGATTCAATTATTGAAACCATTGAAAACAATACCTTTGAAAATATACCTGACTTAATTGAAAAGCAACAGGATATATTAGGTAAAATTAAGTCAGCCCGTAAGAAACAAGTTAAACGTATTAAGAAACACGAATCGGGAACACGGATTAGTATCCTGTATCTTGGAATTCTGAATGAACTGAAAAATTTCTTATTACAATCGGTTAACCTGGTAAAAGCCCAACGGGATTTTGTTGAATTTCAATTGAACAATCATGAAAAATAATTTTTAAACTGTTGCATAATATAAAAAGGCTTGATATTATCTTCGAGCCTTTTTTAAATTTACTGTTTATAACTTGATTTTAATCGACAAATTTATAGCCAACGCCTTTGATTGTTTTTATATGGTCTTCGCCAATCTTCTCCCTTAATTTTCGAATATGCACATCAATAGTTCTGTCGCCTACAATAATATTATCTCCCCATACAGAACTAAATATCTCGTCGCGTGTAAAAACCCGATCGGGTTTTGATATTAAAAGTACTAATAATTCAAATTCTTTTTTGGGCAGAATTAATTCGTTTCCATCCTTAATTACAATATATTTTTCTTTATCGATGATCAGATTAGACTGTTTTATTATTAGGTCATCACCGGATTTTTGATTTGTGGTAGGGTTAAATCTTTTTAATAGAGCTCTAATCCAGCTAATTAAAACTTTTGGCTTAACGGGTTTGGCAATATAGTCATCCCCACCGGCTTCAAATCCGGCTATTTGTGAATAGTCTTCGCCACGGGCGGTTAAAAAAGCAATAATAGTGTTTTGCAGTTTTTTGTCCTGACGCATAATTTCACAAGTTTCAATTCCATCCATTTCAGGCATCATCACATCAAGTAGAATTAAATGGGGAGTTATTTTTTTTGCAATTTCTATGGCTTCCTTACCATTACTTGCTGTATGAACTTCAAATCCTTCTTTGTTAATGTTATATTTTAAAAATTCAAGGATATCAGATTCATCATCGACCAACAAGATTTTAAAATTTTTAGTATTCATTGTTCATTTGGTTTTATGTAATATGCAATTGGCTAAGATACAATATTCTTTCTCGGTCAACGGTAAAAAAATCTTAAATCAACTTTAAGTTAAAGTTAACAAAAAAAAATTACAGATAAAATTTAATACAAGGATAGAAAACAGATAATATCATTTAACATAAGCTAATATTACTTTGCAGTGAAGTTAAAAACGAATTTGTAAATCAATTTTTAATAAACCAAAATCAAAAAACAAAATGAAAAAACATTATTTAAAAGTAACAGCCGCTTTATTAGCAGCATTAACCATTGGATTCACTTCTTGTGACGATGATGATCCAAATGAAGTTGATAAACAAAATCTAACGTTGGTTTCTGTATCCATAAATAATAATAATACAGAAGCTACAGTTTATTTTTCTGAAGGTATCTATAAAATGGATGATGCCACTGGCAATTTAGATGAAGAAAGTCTTGAAGTTTCTGTTTCCGGAGGTTCTTTAACATTAGAATCTTACACAGTAGATCACACAGCAGGCAATAATACAGCTTTAGTAAACCTGACTTTGTCTGATACTGATAGTGATGGTTCCGAGTTGTTGAGCATATCAGTAACAGCATCAAGTGGATATGATGCAGATGGAAACGCTATAGAAGCAGGTTCTGTTAATGTTAACTTTAACACCTTTACTGGTGCTATTGTTCTTGAAGAGTTAGCTTTAACTGCTTATGCTGAAAGTGGAACGCTTCCAACCGTCATGAAAGTATATTGTTAGCTCATTTTAATGATAACAACAATATTGCAACTTCTGAATTAGAAATTGATGCTGATAATATTGTTCCTGCATCCAGTGAAGCAGGTGATGGTGTAGCACCAACAGATGCATGGTTTGAAGATGTAAGTTATCAGGGTGCTTTTGAACCAGGAGGAAGTAATTGGGCTGAAGGGTGGAATTTAGTTTTTGGTTTTAATGGAACCAGCTCTGCAACGAATGAAGTTGTGATTACTGATGATATTACTTCTGATGTTACCTGGACAAAAGACAACATTTATGTTTTAGATGGCTTTATTTCGGTTACTTCTTCTGCAACCTTAACCATTGACCCAGGAACTATGATCCAGGGTGAATCTGGACAGGGTGAAAATGCCAGCGCTTTAATTATTAGAAAAGATGGTAAAATTATGGCTGAAGGAACTGCTGCAGAACCCATTGTATTTACCGGTTATGGTGATGAATATGATGGGGTGGTTTAATTATGTTAGGTGAGGCACCAACTAATAACTCAATAGAAAAACGAATAGAAGGTGTACCTGAAGATGAAAATGCATTTTATGGTGGAGATAATCCAGATCATAACTCTGGTATTCTTAAGTATGTTACAATCCGTCAAGGAGGTACTGATATTGGTGCAGGAAACGAAATTAACGGACTTACCTTAGGAGGTGTTGGTGCTGGCACTACAATAGAATATGTTGCTGTTATTTCAAACGTTGACGATGGAGTTGAATTTTTTGGAGGAGTTCCAAACTTAAAGCATTGTCTTGTAGCTTATTGTGGTGATGATTCATACGATTATGACGAAGGTTTTAGCGGAAAAGGTCAATTCTGGGTAACCATTCAATCAGACGCCACAGGTGACCGATTAGGAGAACATGACGGTGGAACAGGAAGCGATGAAGAATCAACTCCTTTTGCAAAACCTACAATCTATAATGCAACGTATATTGGTAACGGTGGTAAAGCTATTACATTTAGAGATAATGCCGGCGGTATATATGCGAATTCAATATTTGTAAATACATCAAAAGGTGTTGATATTGAATATCGTGACGATAAAAACAGCAGTTTTGACCAACTACTCGATGGAAACCTTGTACTTAAAAACAATATTTTTATAAATGTTGGATTCTAAATAAAATAAATGATTTAAAAAATAAGCTGATAGCATTGTGCTATCAGCTTATATATTTTTTAATGATAATTTGTTAAATAATAATAAAATAAATCACATCTGTCCTAAATAATAAAAAAAGATAGCCAATTTAGAGCTCTTGTTTAAAGAGCCCTTATTTTTGTAGTACTAACCAACTAAAATATAAATTGGCTATGAAAACAAATTTAACACTCTT
>JAYEKP010000057.1:0-4141 GCA_034661075.1 Bacteroidota bacterium | reverse complement strand
AAAGAGTGTTAAATTTGTTTTCATAGCCAATTTATATTTTAGTTGGTTAGTACTACAAAAATAAGGGCTCTTTAAACAAGAGCTCTAAATTGGCTATCTTTTTTTATTATTTAGGACAGATGTGAATCAGGTTAATAAAACAAAAACAGATTTATTTGTTGTTGGAGCTGATTTCAGACATTATCAAAAAATACATCGAGATTTAATTTTAGCTTCTCGCTTTGCTGCAAGCACCTCTTTCGGGAACAATAAACTAATCTATTATCTGGGAGGTGTTGATAACTGGACCAATTTCTCTCAACAAACACCTACTTTTATCCCGCTTGAGGAAATTCCAATTAACCATAATGAGGAATATGCATACCAGGCTGTGGCAACCAATTTGCGAGGTTTCCCTCAGAATATAAGAAATGGCAACAGTTTTGCGTTAATCAATACCGAACTTAGATGGCCTTTTGTAAAATATTTTTCAAGTTATCCACTAAATTCATCGTTTTGGAAAAATCTTCAATTGGTAGGATTTTTTGATATGGGAACTGCCTGGTCAGGAATAAGCCCTTATGCTAAAGAAAATGCCTATGACAAAGAAGTCATAAACCGTGGGCCAATTACAATTACCCTTGATACAGAGCGCGACCCAATAGTTGCAGGATACGGATTTGGTTTTCGAACCATGTTGTTCGGTTATTTTGCCCGATTTGATTGGGCCTGGGGGATAGAAAATCAACAAATTACACCCGGAATATTTTATTTTTCATTAAGTTTGGATTTTTAAAGCCAATTGTCATGAGTTTACACGAAATTATAGTACTGATTATTATAGGATTTTTAGCCGGAATCGTTGGTGGGTCCATGGGTATAGGTGGCGGAATTATAATTGTACCAGCTTTGATTTTTATCATGGGATTTTCCCAACACCAGGCACAAGGCACCAGCCTTGCAGTATTATTATTCCCTATTGGGATACTCGCTGTATTTAATTATGCCAAAAATGGTTATGTAAATTTTAAATTTGCCATGGTATTAATTATTGCTTTTATTTTAGGAAGTTATTTAGGCTCCGTAATCTCAATCCATTTACCCGCTAAAACCCTAAAAAAAATATTTGGTATTTTTATGTTAGTTGTTTCCATAAAAATGATTTTAGATAAATAATCATGAATATAGAACAAAAAATAAAAAAGCTTTCCAAAAAGTATTTTTCGCAAGTTGTTGATATCAGAAGACATTTACATCAAAATCCCGAGTTATCTTTTCAAGAATTTAAAACCTCAGCATATATTGCTTCCCTATTAAAAACATGGGAAATTGAATTTGTCTCAGGCATTGCTGAAACTGGAATTGTTGCAACAATCAAAGGAAAAAATCCCGAACGAAAAACAATTGCATTAAGAGCCGACATCGATGCCTTACCTATTGAAGAAAAAAACAATATCCCTTACAAATCAAAAAATAAAGGAGTAATGCATGCCTGTGGACACGATGCACATACAGCTTCATTACTGGGTGTAATCCTTATTTTAAATGAATTAAAGGATGAATTTGAAGGAACGATAAAATGCATTTTTCAACCCGGTGAAGAATTACTCCCCGGTGGAGCTAAATTAATGATTCAAAAAGGAGTATTAAAAAATCCCGAAACGGAAATAATTATTGGGCAACACGTTTATCCTGAATTGCCTGCAGGGAAAATTGGCATAAAAAGCGGTGCTTATATGGCTTCAAGCGACGAAATATATATCACTGTGAAAGGGAAAGGAGGGCATGGAGCAATGCCCTGGCAAATTAACGATACAGTGCTCATTACTTCGCATATTATTGTTGCTTTACAGCAAATTTCCAGCAGATTAGCCCCGGCAGGGATTCCTACAATTTTATCTTTTGGCAAAATTATGGCCAACGGGGCAACCAATGTAATCCCCGATGAAGTATATATTGAAGGGACTTTCAGAACAATGAACGAAAAGTGGAGAACAAAAGCACATCAAAAAATTAAAGATATTGCCGCAGGAGTAGCTCAAAGTATGGGAGCTAAAGCAGAAATTAATATTAAATCAGGGTACCCGGTTTTAATCAATGACGAAAGCGTAACATTGAAGGCCAAAGAAGCCGCCAAACAATTCCTTGGAATAAAAAATATTGTTGATTTAGATTACCGAATGACATCCGAAGACTTTGCCTATTACTCACAAAAAAAGCCATCCGTGTTTTATCGATTAGGTGTGGCAGATGAAAACCACAAAGAATGTTCATCGTTACATTCGCCCAAATTTAACATCAACGAAAAAGCTTTAGAGACAGGAATAGGAACTATGGCCTTTATGGCTATCCAATTTTTACAACCATAAAATAATTGTTATAAGGCCTAAAAAATCGATTAAACAAGTATTATTTAGAATGATTCTAAATTTGAGTTATTAAGATATTTATCTCATGTTTTGTTTTTCTATTCAAATTTTGAGGATAATTTTGTAATTGAATTAAATAATAATTTAAACTAAAATCAAAAAATCATGGCTTACGTAATAACTGATGACTGCACAGCTTGTGGTACTTGTATAGATGAATGCCCGGTTGAAGCTATATCTGAAGGTGATATTTATAAAATTGACCCTGAATTATGCACTGATTGTGGTGCATGTGCAGATGTATGCCCGGTTGAAGCAATTCATCCAGAGTAATGCAAAGCTGAAAAAAATGGAAAGGGCACCCAATCATTTGAGTGCCCTTTTTTGATGTCAGAAAATAAGTAATCAATAAATCATATTTTAAATCGAGTCTGTTTCAACTACTTTAGCCAGAATATCAGCATAAGGAATAAGTAAAAACTTTTTCCCTTCAATTTCGGCTTCCGTTCCGGAAAATTCTTTATATAGTACACTATCGCCAACACTAATTGCAGAATTTTCAATTGTGCTTATAGCCACTACTTTGGCAATTTTCTTTTTCTCCTTCACCGAGTCTGGAATAATTATTCCCGAAGCTGTTTTTTGCTCTTCTTTCTCCTCGGTAATGTCCAATAAAACATGTTCGTTTAATGGTTGTAACTCTTTCATTTTTAATTAATTTTTATAGTTTAACTTAAATTTAATACTATTTTATTTCAAGTAATTCATCTATTTTGGGTTTGTTAAAACCAACGATCAAGCGCCCGTTGATGTTAATTTGCGGCACTCCCTGCTGTCCACTTCTTTTTACCATATCCTATGCCATTTTCTGATCGCGTGAAACATCAATATCACGAAAAGGGACTTTTTGTTCTTTTAAATAATTTTTTAATGTATTACAATGCGGACAGGTGGGTGTGGAATAGACAACCACACGTTTTGTTTTTTTCTCTTCGTTGTTCTTTACAGCCGAATACAATGAATTTTCTATGAAGGATTTCAAAAATCCCGGTTCATGGCACCCTTTAATAATTTGTCCGGGTTTATTGCCTTCAAATTCAATCAACACAGGCGCAGTTGTTACCCCATATTGCTGATGTATATCACGGGTTTTGGTTACATCAACCACAAAAAATTGTATCTCTGAGGTTTTAATTGCTATATTTTGCATATTAGCCAAAGCACATTCACTTTGTTCTGCTCCCGATTTATAAATAAGTAAATAGCTTCTTTTACTTCCTCTTAATGCTTGCTGTAAAGCAGTGTAAGATTCAATTCTTTTGAACTCCATTTTTAAAAATTTAATTATTTACATATCTTCATATCATTTTTTATGCCAATTATTTTTTTCTTCAGAAAACTGTAAAAATGACATATATAAAATGCACTTGGCAGCAAACATTATTAAACTATTTTAAAAGAAAAACATCTTAAATATGGATATAAGAATAAACGCAAAAAATTTAATAAATACTATATTTACTACAAAAACTAAAATCAATATTTATGAAAATTAAAATCTTATTAGCTTCAATACTTATTCTTTCGTTTTCTTGCTATGCACAGGAAGAGAAAAAACCACTGGATTTTTCTGTTTACGATAACTGGAAATATATTGAAAATAAAGGAATATCAGATGATGGGAAATGGATTTTTTATGAATCAAACCCTTATTATGGCGATGGAAAAACGGTCGTTTATAATAATCAAACAGAACAAAAAAAAAAAATAAACAGGGTTAAAGATGCCCAAAT
>JAYEKP010000056.1:0-4209 GCA_034661075.1 Bacteroidota bacterium | reverse complement strand
ATATGATCCTGACGGAACATCCGGGATTGTCAATATTATTACCAAAAGGAATAAAATGCAGGGAATAAATGGAGTCGTTAACTTAAATGCAGGAATGTATGATAGATATGGAGGTGATTTTTTAATAAACAAACGAAAAGAAAAATTTAATGTATATGTAGGTGCCGATTTAAATACAAGAAATATGTATGGCTCGCGTGAAACGGAAAGCCGCACGTACAACAATGACACTACTTCTTATATCTTATCCGATGGAGAATTTAATCGGGGAGGGACCTCTTATAGTTTTCATGGTGGATTTGATTACAATTTCAATGCTTTTAACACCCTTAGTTTGGAAGCTCGTTATGGAAAACGGGATTATAATTCTGATAACGAAACTAATTATCATGAGTATATCAATCCGGGCACTTTTGATGAATATTATATCAGCAAAGAAGAATCGGAAAGAGGAGGTGATTACCTTTCATTAAACTTAAGTTATACACGAAAATTTAATAAAAAAGGGCATGAATTGTATGCATTGGTAAATTATAGCAGAAGGGATTTTGATTCAGAATCTGTCAATCGTTTAATTAACGAGAATAATAATATTGTAAGCGGACAAAAATCTATAGAATCCGGGCCCAGAGAACCTTTGCGATTTCAACTGGATTATACTTTGCCTTTAAACGAAAACAATAAGTTCGAAGCTGGTTACCAATCGCGTATGGCTAATAATACGGAAGTATCTAAATTATATGTTTTTAATAACGTAACAGATGAATTTGAGTTTGATCAAAATTATTTCCATACATCCAATTTTAGTAGAAGCATACATTCTTTATATTCAACATATCAGGGTGAATTAGGAAATTTTGGATATCAGGGAGGAATCCGGGGAGAATACACCTATCGTGATATTACAATTGAAGAAACAGGTGATGATTATAATATTGACCGCTGGGATATTTTTCCCACTGTTCATCTATCGTATAACCTTCCTAAAGAAAACCAGTTAATGGCAAGTTACACCCGAAGAATTGACCGCCCGAGAGGATGGTATCTTGAACCTTTTATTACCTGGTCTGATGCTTATAATGTTAGGAGTGGTAATTCTGGACTTGATCCTGAATACATCGATTCTTATGAGCTGAGCTACTTAAATAAATTCGGACGAAATTCGTTCTCTTTCGAAGCTTATTACAGAGTTACAAATAATAAAATTGAAAGAGTAAGAAGCCGGTATGAAAACGAAGACAATGTTTTTCTTAGTTCCTTCGAAAATGTTGGGAAAGATTATGCGCTGGGAATTGAATCCATGTTGGGATTAGATCTTCAAAAATGGTGGCATCTTGATTTAATGGGAAATCTTTACGACTATCGTGTGGAAGGGCAATTAGGTGGACGTGATTTCTCTGAATCAAGTTTTAACTGGAATATCCGTTTTAACAATATTTTACGGTTTGGCGATAATTCTAGATTGCAGTTTAATGCCATGTATAACAGCCCTACAATAAGTGCACAAGGCGAGCGCAGCGATTTTTTCATGACCAGTCTGGCATACAAACATGACTTTATGAAAAAAGCTTTTTCGGCTACAGTTCAGGTACGGGATGTTTTTGGAACCATGAAACACTCCAGCACATATAGCGGTTATGACTTTTATTCGTACAGCTATTTTGAACCCAAAACCCCGTTTGTTTCTGTAACATTAACATATCGAATTAATAATTATCGTCCGGACAGACGACGAGGAAGAAGTGGAGGTGACGACTTGCAGGACTTTGATGAAGGTGAAGGTGTAGAATTTTAGGTTAGGATAAATGGTAAAAAAAGCGAACCGGTTTATTTGAGTTCGCTTTTTTTGTCTTTTAATCAGCCTTTTTCATGGGACAGGTAGTAAATCCAAATAATGCATACAATCCGCAAAAGTTAATTAATGCTGTTATTAATAATACAGCACCAATAATGAGTAAAACAGTGCCAAGCGTGCCTGTTATTACATTCGTAAAATAAAGAATGCCAATAGTTAAAGCAATAATAATACGTATAACTCTGTCGGCAACTCCAATATTCTTTTTCATAATTTTAAAATTTGATTTTTAAATTGTTAATGATGTATTTTTATAACAAGGGAATATTAAATTTGTTTAATAAGGTAAAATAAAAAATTTAACAAGATTATTTTCGTGTATAAGAATTTTTTTTGCTACAAGCTTGCTCACTTAAAAAATAGTTGTTAAGACCAAAATCTGAAAATATCATCCACTGTATCTCTTTCTCTTATAATGGAATAATGATTCCCTTCTTTCCCGATAATTTTAGGAAACATACGGCTTACATAGTTCGACCACATGCCAAAAGTATAACCTCCGGTATCGTGAATTACCAGATAATCTTCTTCGCAGGCTTCAGGGAGTTTTACATCGCGGGCAACAATATCATTAGCAAAACATAGTGGACCGGCAATTTGGTATTTCTTTAATGTTTTCGATTTTTTGGGATTCCCATCTTTGTTTAGTAACGAAATTTCGTGAAACCATTGCCCCGGATTTAAGCATTCTCTTAGAAACAAATCAGCTCCGGCATGAACAATGAGCGTGTTGTTGTTGGTATAATGTTTGGCATATTCAACTTTTGTAAGGACGTACCCTGAGTTTACATGTAAATACCGGCCAAATTCGGTAATAAGTGTTAAATTTTCGAGATTATATTTTTTAAGCAATTTTTTTATCTCCTGTCCGTAAATTTTTATATCCGGTGGATGTTGATTATGATGATAAGATACGGGTAACCCTTCGCCAATATCAAGAAAGCTAACTTTCCTGTTCTCGCTCCTTAACTTTTTATTAATTTCTTTAATGATTTGCAGCCCTTTTTCAATACCCTTTAGCAGCAATTGCATTTCACATCCTTGCGAACCAATATGCATGTGAATTCCATTTAGCCAGTCATGCGCTTTGAAATATTTAATTATTTCATCCCTGTAATCTTTAACTGGGACACCAAACTTTGAGTATTTCCCGGCTAACGAGGTAGAGACAATTTTTCCGGTGCCAACTTGCGGGTTAACTCTTAATCCAACCAGACTTTCTGAATGGATTGTTTGTTTTAATTGGGCAATCCTGTTCAATTCCATCAGCGAATCGGCATTAATATGAATATTGTTCTGAAGTGCATAGGTTAATTCAGCTATCGTTTTAGCCGGCGAATCAAAAATAATTTGTTCATTGCCAAACCCTGCTTTTTGAGCAAGGAATAATTCACCTTCCGAAGCCACTTCTGCACCGAGACCCAAAGTTTTAATTTTTTCCAGAATTTTTACCAGAGGATTGGCTTTTACTGCAGATGTGTGTAATGTACTTTTGGAAAAGGACTTTTTTAGTTCTTTAGTTTTAGCGCTTAAAAAATCATTGTTGTAAAAAATAATGGTTGTATCCTTTTCAGGATCTATTAATCCACGATTTATACATTCATTGAATGATTGACCAATAGATTTTATTGGGATAAAATGGTTCATCAATTATTTATTTAACTTTTTAAAATCGAGGTTATGAAAATGAAAATCATTATTGGGCAGATTGATTTTAAATCCATTTACCTGGTTAGACAAAGTATCTACATCAAACTGAATAATGTCGAAAGGTAAATAAACATCATTAAAGTTGACCTTAAAATGGTTATCATGCCAATGCTCCATTTTGCTATGTAAAAACTTTGATGAGGGTAAAAATGTAATGTTTAATTCATCATTTTCCAAGTAAACTTTCGCTATTCCATACATTATATCTTCATATGTACCGGCATATTTGCTGAGCTTTAAAGAGGGCTTAGTATTTATTTTCCGATTGGCGATTCGCTTATTATTCAATTGCTTTCTATATTCGTTAAAATTTTGTTGTTCCTGCAGATAATAGGCTGTCCAGTTATTGATTTCTTTTTCCAGGATAATATCTAAGTAAGAAAACAGCAAAGCGTTGTTGCAATGCAAGTTAAATCCATTGTTCAGGATGATTATTCCCGTATTTTTTTCGGGTAAAAAAACTACTTTGCTAATAAATCCGGGCATACTGCCGCTATGTTCAAGAATTTTATATCCGGAATCATAGCTGTCCTAAATATTTTTAAAATTAAAAAATACAAACGTAATTACAGGTATTTTGGACAGATTTTTACTATTATTAAAAACGAATCCCCCCATTTAAATAAAATCCCTTGTTTATATTT
>JAYEKP010000055.1:0-4238 GCA_034661075.1 Bacteroidota bacterium | reverse complement strand
AGCAAAGAGTGTTAAATTTGTTTTCATAGCCAATTTATATTTTAGTTGGTTAGTACTACAAAAATAAGGGCTCTTTAAACAAGAGCTCTAAATTGGCTATCTTTTTTTATTATTTAGGACAGATGTGATTTTAAATAAAAAGAAATTGAACAATCCCCATTGATTGTTGTCCTTAAATTTGTATTAACGAAAAAGAAAGAAACATGGCATTTAATTTATTAAAAGGTAAAAAAGGTTTAATATTTGGAGCATTAAACGACAAATCAATAGCATGGAAGGTTGCGGAAAGAGCCTTTGAAGAAGGCGCTGAAATTGTTTTAACCAATGCACCTTTTGCAATGCGTTTAGGCGATACTGAAAAATTAGCCGATGCGTGTAATTCGGTTGTTATTCCTGCTGATGCTACCAAAATTGAAGATTTAGAGCTTTTAATCGATAAAACAATGGAACATTTTGGTGGTAAATTTGATTTTATTTTGCATGCGATCGGAATGTCACCCAACGTAAGGAAAGGAATAACCTATGATAACCTGAATTATGATTATTTTCTAAAAACACTGGATGTTTCCGCTTTATCTTTTCATAAAATTTTACAGGTATCTCGCCAGAAGGATGCTTTAAATAACTGGGGTTCGGTATTAGCCCTTTCATATGTTGCTGCACAGCGAACGCTTTATGGTTATAACGACATGGCGGATGCAAAATCTCTACTGGAATCTATTGCCCGAAGTTTTGGATATATATATGGCAGAGAAAAGAAGATACGTATTAACACGATTTCGCAATCGCCAACACCCACTACAGCAGGACAAGGCATTATGGGTTTTAACGATTTGGTAGATTTCTCGAACCGTATGTCTCCACTCGGGAATGCTACTGCGGATGAATGTGCCGATTTTTGCGTTACGATGTTTTCTGATTTAACCAAAAAAATTACGATGCAAAATATTTATCACGATGGTGGTTTCTCAAGCATGGGTATGAGTAGGAGAGCGATGGCTGTTTATAGCAAAAATCTCGATGAGTGTTGCGAATTTAAAGATGTTACGCATCGCTTCTAAATATAATTGATAGTTTATATGTTTTAAACCGGTGATTATTTTTTCATCGGTTTTTTTTGCAAAAATGTTTTCCGGAAATCAGTTTATATCGCAGCTAAATAAATACTTTGCTAAAATATTTTCGAATGTAAATCCTATTTATCGAAATTTAAATAATTTACCTTTTATACGCTAAATTGCGCAAAGCAAACAAAAGATCCGCAAAGATTTCTCTGCAAAATTTTATAAATCTTAGCGATTCTTTGCGTAATCTTAATTTATAATTAGAAGAACGAAGAACTTTGAAATAAAATCAAGAATAGAAATTTATCAAGAGTAGATACTTTAATTCAAAAAAATTTTTGTTTTTTAGGATAAACTCGTAGTTTTCCGTTTTTAAAAATATAAACTGGAAATATGGCAGCTATTCTACTCGCACTGTTTTATGTTATTTCTCCTGCTATCATTTTGTATTTATGTAATAAATTCTCCGTGCTAAATAAGATTGGTGCGGTTTTACTTGCTTATGCCACCGGCCTTATTATGGGAAATATTGGGATTTTACCCGATAATGCCGAACAGGTTCAAAATTTGATGACAACTATCACTATTCCTCTGGCTATTCCGCTTTTGTTATTTTCCGCCAATATTAAAACCTGGTTTACCATTGCCGGGAAAACCATGTTATCTATGGTTATTGCATTAGTTAGTGTAGTGATTGTAGTTTTTATCGGATTTTTTATCTTTAAAGGGGAAATTAACGAGTTGTGGAAAATAGGAGGATTGCTTGTAGGTTTATACTCGGGAGGGACTCCTAATTTAGCCTCGATTAAATTGATTTTGAATGTTGACCCGGAAGCTTTTATTATTACGCATACATTTGATATGTTAATATCAGCTATTTACTTGTTGTTTTTATTAACCATAGGGCAAAAAGTTTTTTGGTATATTTTACCCAAATACAAAAGTTTATATAAAGCAAAACATCAAACCGAAAAAGATTTATCTTTTACTAATTACTGGGGATTTTGGAACAAAAAATACAGACTTCCGTTACTAGCTGCTTTAGGTATTTCTGTGTTAATTTTTGGTATTGCCGGGGGCCTTTCTTTTCTTGTTCCTGAAAATTCACAGATGGTTGTGGTAATACTAACCATCACTACATTAGGCATTATAAGTTCGTTTATTCCTAAAATAAATAAAATTGCCAAAACGTTTGATTTAGGTATGTATTTAATTCTTATTTTTAGTGTAGTTATTGCTTCTATGGCTGATATTGAGAAGTTTAATGGTTCAGCTCCTGAACTTTTAGCCTATATTACCTTTGTCATATTTGGCGCTTTGTTTTTACATGTTCTTCTTTCCAGATTATTTAAAATTGATGCCGATACCGTAATGATTACTTCTACAGCACTTATTTGTTCACCTCCATTTGTTCCTGTAATTGCCGGAGCTATTAAAAACAAAGAAATCATTATTTCAGGATTAACCGTAGGAATTATTGGTTATGCCATTGGTAATTATTTAGGATTTTTTGTGGCCGAGATGCTAAAGCTTCTGTAGATTATAAAATTTACCTTCACTTAAAATAGTAAAATAAGTAACAGGTTTATTTGTTAAGTAATAACCGTTGATTTTTGTCTGCTGCTTCCTGCCACTGCTTCTTGCCGCTTATATTATTTAATCTGTGTTCTATTATTACTCTTCTTAAAATAAAAAGTTCATCCCAATGTACAGGCCATTATCACCGTCGCGTTTATCAAAAGCCAATCCATAATCAAAAGCAACAATAAAATTTTCATTTAACACCACATGCAAACCTATTCCTGAACTTGCATGAATCTTATCTGAACTTTCGTCGAAATAATTAACTAAATTTTCTGAGGCAGGAATAAGGCTTTTGTCAATTTCTATCGGTTTTGTTACTTTTCCTGCATCCAGGAAAGTACTTAGCGCTAAATAAAAATTCTGATTTTTAATCACCCCTTTCCAAAATTTCCATCTAAATTCAAAATTACCATATACAATATCTTCACCTACAATCCGATCGCGTCTAATTCCACGTAATGATTTGGCACCACCCAGTCCTTCGGTTAATACCGATGGCGAAAAAGAGCTAATCAGGTAAGGCTGATAATAAAAAGGAGGATTGCCTTGAACAGTTCCCTGGTAGCCAACCCTGTATGCAAAAGATAATTTTGAAGGGATAAGGGTAAAATATTGGCGGTGAATCAATGATAATTTAGTAAAAGAATTTTCATAATTATCCAGCAATTTAGGTGCGGTAACAATAATAACTTCCGACCATATCCCTTTCATTGGATTCGCTTCGTTATCTCTCGTATCATATATCGTTCCAAATTTTAAATAGTTCATCACCCCGCCATCTGCTTCTTTAGCCGGGATTAGTCCCCAATCCACATATTTATCGTATAAGCTTGCGGTATCGGGTAGGAGATCGCCTCCATCTTTCCCTTCATTTAATTTATCAATGTCTACACTTCCCAGCTTATGATTAAAATGGCCAAAACCTATTAGCCAATTAAGGTTATCTCCAAGAAGCCTGCCCTGGAAATCTAAGGTAAAACGCAATAGTTTTCTTTCATAGCGGTAATACATTCGTGAAATATAATCATCGGTTTCATCATTTTCAAAATCCATAAAATAAGCCGATTCATATCCGTTAAAACCGTAAAAATCCAATGCCTGCTCTGTAAGGTAACTAAGATCGGCTGTAATTCTTATTGGCCGGTTAGGAAACATATGCTCTGAATCAAAAAAGAGCTGATTAATACCACTTCCTTTGGTTGTTCGTGAAATCTCAACGTATATTGATTGTTGGTATTCAGGATAGGTCGTGGGCTTTCCGTAATTATAAAAGTTGACTAATCCACCATACTTAAACCCCAAATCCGAATCGTAAGCCACTACAGGAACAGCTCCAAAAGTCCATCCATCTTTTATTTTTTCTTCTTTATTTTTGGTGGTTTTAAGTGTGTCTTTATCAGTCAATGAAAAACCCTGTACACTAAAGCAAAAAAATAAAGCGGATAATAAAAAAAGTTTATACATAATATCATAGCTGTCCTAAATATTTTTAAAATTAAAAAATACAAACGTAATTACAGGTATTTTGGACAGATTTTTACTATTATTAAAAACGAATCCCCCCATTTAAATAAAATCCCTTGTTTATAT
>JAYEKP010000054.1:0-4253 GCA_034661075.1 Bacteroidota bacterium | reverse complement strand
GAAAGCGTATCAAAAAATTAATTAAAAATCAGGCATTTAATAAAATAATAGTAGAAAAATCGTTATTTTTTTTTAAACATTAGTAACTTTATTAAATTTATAAAGTATAATGTGATATCTTTAAGCTATCGATTAAAGAACAATTTATTTATTTTGTTTAGAAATAATATTTTTACTTATTTTACTATGCTAATCTTTAGTATAATTGAGGAAGACAAAAAATAACATGAAAAAACAAATATTTTTCTTTACTTTTTTAATGATTACATCTGTGTTTTTAAAAGCCCAGCAAGATCCTCAATTTAGTCAGAATATGTTTACGCATCTTTTAACCAACCCTGGTTATGCTGGTAGTAATGACAATATTTCTGTATTTGCATTAAATAGAACCCAATGGATAGGATTTGAAGGAAGCCCCATGGTTACAACACTTAATATGGATGCTGCAATTAATCCATTTAGAGTTCCATTAGGAATTGGTTTGTCTTTACAAAACGATGAGTTAGGATTTAATAAAGATTTACAATTAAATATATCCATTGCTTATAAACAACCACTAGGTAATGGGAACTTAGGTATTGGTGTAAAATGGGGTGTTGCTAATACAAGTATCAGTACCGAAGGTTCTGAATGGATTACCCCTATTGATCCTGTAGAAAACGATATTGCAATCCCGGTTGACGGGAGTGAAGATATGAGTATGATGGATTTTGGTTTCGGGTTATTTTATAAAACCGAAGATTTATATTTAGGTATTTCATCTACCCACATTAACCAGGCCGAATTTAGCCTTGATCAAAGCAAAACCCGATTAACCCGACATTATTATGTAACAGCAGGATATAATTTGCCTTTTAATAATCCACTGTTTGAATTTAAACCCGGATTAATTGTTCAATCCGACGGAAAAAATTCTCAATTAGGGTTTCATGGTTTGATTGAATACAATAAAAAGATATGGGGAGGCGTTTCTTTAAGAACAGATTATGCAATAACAGGAATCTTTGGCGTTGAATTATTTAAATGGGTTAAGGTTAGTTGTTCGTACGATTTTGTTGTGTCAGACATGATGGAATATAATGATGGTTCGTATGAAATTATGATGGGGTTTAGTTTTGATGTTAAAAAAGATAAAACCCCAGAAAGATATAAAAGTATTAGATTTTTATAAATGATATAAAAAAGAATTATTGTTATTTTGCAAAATAAATATTGGAAATATTATGAAAAAATTATTAGTTGTAGGCATTGTTCTAGTATTCACTTTTAGTTGTAGTAATTACAATGCAGGAGAATTAACCGGAGTTAAAGGCAGAAAAGGTTGGTTTGAATCAGAGCCTTACGGAATGGTTTTTGTTCCCATGGGAAGTTATACTATGGGACCGAGCGATCAGGATGTAGCCTGGGCAATGAATTCTTTTACCAAAACAGTTTCTGTTGATGCATTTTGGATGGATGCAACCGAAATTACAAACAATGAATATCGGCAATTTGTATATTATGTACGAGATTCTATTATGAGACGAAAACTAGGTGAAGTAATAGAGGATTACCTAATTGCTGAAGATGAGTTTGGGAATCCTATTGATCCACCAATTATTAATTGGGATGTAGAAATTGACCCACGGGATGAAGAAGTTTCTGAAATATTGAATGAATTGTATTTAGCCGAACATGAAAGATTCTATCGTAGGAAAGAGATTGATACCAGGAAATTAATGTTTGAGTATTATCGAGTAGATATGCAACAAGCTGCAAAAAAATCGAATCGATACGATTTTAATACAAGACAATATAATGGAACAGCGATTAATGCACAAGGAGAAACCATTGATGTAGATGACCGTTCTGCATTTGTAATTCGTGATGTAATTAATGTTTATCCTGATACATTATGTTGGATAAGCGACTTTACCTATTCATTTAACGAACCCTATACAAATATGTATTTCTGGCACCCTTCTTATGATAACTATCCTGTTGTTGGAGTTAACTGGAAACAAGCAAGAGCATTTTCTGTTTGGAGAACTCAATATTTGAATGATTATTTAAGAAGTTCTGGAGAAGGTTTTGTTCAGGATTTCAGATTACCAAATGAAGCAGAATGGGAATTCGGTGCAAGAGGAAATTTAGATTTGTCCATGTATCCATGGGGTGGTATGTATACTCGTAATAAGCAAGGTTGTTTTTTAGCTAACTTTAAACCTTTACGAGGTAACTATATCGATGATGGCGGATTGATTACTGTTGCTGTAGGTAGTTATGCACCAAATGAGTATGGACTTTTCGATATGTCAGGAAACGTTTCCGAATGGACGTCAAATGCTTATGATGAATCTGTATACAGTTTTCAACACGATATGAATCCTGATTATCAATATGAAGCACTACCTGATGATCCACCTGCAATGAAACGAAAAGTAGTTCGTGGAGGTTCCTGGAAAGACATAGGATATTATTTACAAACAGGAACCAGAACTTATGAATATCAAGATTCGGCAAAATCGTATGTTGGTTTCAGATGTGTTAGATCATATCTTGGAACAAATTAGCTAAAATAATAACTTAAAGTTTTGTATCATGATGAACATAACTGAAATAGTCCAAAGCTCCGGATGGAGAAAGTTTATGGCAAAGCTATATGGATGGGGCGCTTCAGTAGTAATTTTAGGTGCATTGTTTAAATTAATGCACTGGGCAGGGGCTGGAACAATGCTAACGCTCGGGATGTTAACAGAAGCTGTAATATTTTTTTTCTCTGCATTTGAGCCTCAACACGAAGAGGTTGACTGGACCCTTGTATATCCTGAGTTAGCAGGAATAAGTGGAGAAGAGGAGTTTATTCCCAAATCAAGAGCCGAAAGAGATCATGGAGCCGGTGGTGCTGGGTTAGGCAAACTAGATGAAATGCTTGAAAATGCTGAGATCACTCCCGAACTATTCGAGAAATTAGGTAAAGGATTAAAGAACCTGAATCAAACCACTCAGAATTTAATGAATGTTTCTGATGCTGCTCAAGCAACCAATCAATTTGTAGATAATTTACAAGCAGCTTCTGAATCCATAAATTCCATGACAGAAAGCTATGGACAATCTTCAGAACAACTCACGGATTCAATAGGTAAATTAGTAGAATCTTATACAGGGTCAGCCGATGTTATGAATGATGCCGGGAAAAATATGGCTGAACAATTTGCCCAATCAAGCCAGGGATTTGTAGACAATTATAAAAACCTTGAAGAAAAAATTCAAGCAAATATTGAATTAATAGCCTCTGGTAATCAGTCATATAATGAAAAGTTAGAGATTTTGAATAAAAACTTATCTGCCTTAAATTCAGTGTATGAATTACAAATGCAGAATACAAGTGAGCATGTGGAATCATCCAAGACCGTATTTAATGAAATGGACGTACTGATGAATAACATTAAAGATTCGGTTGATGAAACCAAAGCGTATAAAGAAGAAATATCAAAATTAAATAGTAATTTAACTGCGTTGAATTCTATTTATGGCAATATGTTATCTGCCATGAATGTGGTCAAATAAGAAACAGTTAGTTAGATAAAATTATTATTATGGGTCACGGCAAAGAAACTCCCAGGCAGAAAATGATCGGAATGATGTATTTGGTGTTAACGTCTATGTTAGCGCTAAATGTTTCGGCTGAAGTGTTAGATGCTTTTACAGCTGTTGATGAGGGTTTGAAGAAAACAACTCATAATTATGTGGAAAAAAATAAAGAGTTATATAAAGAGTTTGAAGAACAGTATGCAATTAACCAGACCAAAGTAAAACCCTGGAAAGATAAAGCTGATGAAGTTAAAAATAGATCCGATGAACTCTATGACTATATACAGAAATTAAAACTTGAAATAGTTCAAGAAAATCAAGGAGAAGATACAGAGGCAATATCTGAAGATGGAGAAATAATTAATGACCTAATGGCGGGGAAGGATAAATATGATGTTTCGACTCGGATTTTAATTGGCCCTAATAATAATGGTAAAGCCTATGATTTTAAAAAGATGATTGAAGATTACAGAGATTATTTAATTAGTTTATGTGATCCTAACGATCAGTGCGTTATTCAATCTATAGAAAGTAATTTGGATACCTCTGACCCTCCACCCAACAAAGAGGGTGAAAGTAAATCCTGGGAAGTAAAACATTTTGGACAAATGCCATTAGCAGCTGTAATGCCACTATTAACAAAATTTCAGGTAGATATACGAAACTCTGAAACCGAGATG
>JAYEKP010000053.1:0-4306 GCA_034661075.1 Bacteroidota bacterium | reverse complement strand
ACCAACTCTTAAATCAAAATTTGAATATTTATGTGCAGCACCGTAATAGAATTCTCGTGATCTGTCATTATATCCATAACTAGCATCTAAATTGTCAAGTACCCACTCAATAATAATATTATAATCTGAAGCTGTCATAGTAAATTTTACGGTTGGGTCAAATACCCATTTATCTCCAAGATGCATAAATTGTTGAGTCGTCTCATCAATATAATTGTAAAGCGATTGCCACTCTCCGTTGGTGTATGTATATTCATCGGCTAAGGTTAAAGTACCTTCAATGTCTGTGTAATATTTGTAAACAACAGTTTTGCTAACACCTTCTCCTGCCGTAGGATACATATTTTTTAAAAGATTAGGAATATAATCTCTGGGGTTGTCATCATTAGAGAAACTATCATAATTGCCTGGAGAACCCATTGCATCATAATCTTTACTACTCAGGTGATAAACATCCTCAACCATTTCCCATGATGTGCCGTTATATTCATAAATATCATATTTTGTATAAGGTATTTTTTCATTGGTAACCTCATAGCTTGGCTCATCAACTTTTACGGTTACATCATCAATCTGCATGGTAGTGGTTATATCACCATCTCCTCCTGTATATTTAAAAGCAATGTAAATATCCCCTCCGGTATAAGCGTCTATGTTAATATCTCCCGATTCAACCCAATTGCTGGCATATCCACTAGAATTCCCGGTAGATAAAGTTGGGTCTAGATCAACCCATGTTGCCGTATTAGGGTCTCCGGTTCCGGGGTAATCGGTAGAGATGAAAACTTCCAAAGGATCTCCGTTGTTATATCCATCTTTGCTTTTGAAACTGAATATTGCTGAGGAATATTCTGTCAGGTCAATGGCAGATGTAATCAGCCAACTAATGTTGGAAGGATCTTCTGAACCATAGGCACTCATTTGAACATATAAATTATCATCATACTCTCTGCCTTCCCAGGTTTCTGAGCCAACTTCGTCATAAACCATCCAGTTATCAATTATAACAGGTTCATAAGGGGTTACAGCTTCAAAATCTTCCTCAAAGTAAACTGAATAGTTGCTTTCAACAATAATAGGATCTACATCACTATACATATATTTGATCATATAGATTTCATCTTCAATAGCATCGGTAATACTATCTTTCAGAACATCCGGAATATAAAAATCAGGATGATATTCAGGATAAAAATAGCCTGCTGTTCCAACAAATTCATTAACTGCATCGTAGTAATTTGATGTAAATTCTATTATTTCGGCATTTGAATAACTAGCTAATTCCTCTGGCAAATCGGCGATATGGTTATAGGTAACATTTGCCACCGAATTTTTATTGAGTGCTGGAAATAAGTCAGCTAATAAATAGGGGATATATTTTGCCCCGCTGAAATTGTCATTGAATGCATGAAAATTAGTGATAGATTCAGCCCAGGAAGAATCCTGTTCATTTTTTGCATCAGCTAATGCATATGAAGTTAAATTTTCATAATCGTTTGAGGTTAGAGTGTATTCTATGTTTTCAGAATAGGGTTCCACCCTTTCGTCTAATTCTTCGTAGACATCGTCCATTTGGTCACATGACCAAACAGCAATTACGATAATTGATATTAATATTAATAATTTTTTCATAATTAAATTTTATTAAAAGTTAATTTTTAAACCAGTAGACCATGTTCTGCCAAATCCGTACCATACTGTTGAGGAATGCACGTTGTGTGAAGGTCCGTCTGTTGCATCCGCAATATATTCAGTGTCTAATGCATTGTATAGATTTGCATAAAGCGTTGTATTAAAATCGCCAACTTTAAATTTATAACTTAAGTTGAAATCAACTAAATATGCATCAGGCATTTGCCAAGCGTCAATTTTGTCTTCTACAGTTGTTCTGTTCTCGGGATTAAAATCGGCAAAGTTTTTTCCAAAATAATTAAAATCTGCACCAATTTTAAGTTTAGGCAGCACTTCATAATTAACGGATAATGCACCGGTTATTTGAGCAGAATTCCCAACATGAACTCCTTCAAGGTATGCATTATAAGTTCCTTGCAATTCTTGATCTTGATTATATAGCTTAAAATCAACATCATCAGACCATATCCAATCTCCATATGAGAACATTCCTTTAATGTCAAGTTTTTTTATTGGCCTATAGGCTACTTCAACCTCTACTCCCTGATGTAATGCATTAATTCCAGGAATGTTAGCTGTATAATCCCCAAATGATCTAACCAATCCCTTATCTTTCCATTCTGTTCTGTATAGATTTACTTTTGCATTTAGAAAACTTGATGTATAACCATAACCTAGCTCAACAGTAATGATTGTTTCATTTTTAGCGTCTTCGTTAAATTCGTTTGTATACCCTAAAAAAGCATTTCTAAAATAAGGAGCTCTGGAAACATAACCACCATTTGCAAATACATTATGATTTTTATTAATATTATAATTAAGCCCTCCTTTTACATTATATGACCAAAAACCAATCCAGTCTGTAACTTGGCCTTCTTCCGGAGTATATTGAAAATAATCAGTTCTTCTGTAGCTATTATTTGCACCTGATAATGAAATAAAAGCCGAATAATTATCTATAACATATTCTCCTTGGAGGAAAAGCCCTGCCCATAATACTTCGCCTAAATTATAATAGTTAATATAGTCTCCCTTGTAAAGTGGAGTGCCTGGGTCTCTATTTACATTACTAGTATTTAGAAAGTATTTACCGCCTAGTAAATCTTCGATTTCATAGGCGTGGTACCCTTTATAATATCTTCCATCGAACCCGCCAGTTATTTTAAGAACTCCTATCTGATTAGTATATGATGAAAGTATTCCATACCAATCGTGAGAATTAATTCCGTTTGCGATTATTGCTGTTGATCCATTTACAGAGTTTGCATTTTCTTCAATAACTGCATCATAATCCAAGTATCCTTCTGGTGTTAATTTTGTATCATCATATGGACGTCCTGTTTCATAATTAATATTTAACCAATTAGAATTTTGTCCATATACTCTCCTACCACCACCATTAGATATTGAAGCATATATTGCTGTAGAAAGATTTGAGTTTTCATTTATGGTCCAGTAGTGGTTTAATGAAATTTGTGGTTTATGATAGTAATTATAGGCGTATCCGGTATTATAAATTTCACCATTACGGTATCCAAAGTCTGAATTCCATTTAATTCCTTCAGGATGCTCTCTGTAATCCTGGATATAGTGTTGGTTGCTCCTTTGATTATGCCATTGTGGAGCGCCAAATGCGGTTAATGAAATTCTATGTTTATCATTGAGAATTTTTGAGATATTACCAAAGTATGACCACCCTTCAAAATTTGTGGCTTGTATATATCCATCACCATAAGTGCGGCCACCGGAAAAGGTTATTGCCCAGCCATTATCCATTAAACCAGTTGATAATGTTACGTTTTGTTTTCTATAACCATCGTTTCCTACTCCATAATAAACAGAACCACCTTTTTCTGCATCAGTACTTTTTGTAATAATATTAATAGTACCTCCAACAGATGACAAAGCTAATTTTGAAGCACCAAGGCCACGCTGAACTTGCATAGATGCTGTAACATCAGAAAGTCCGGCCCAGTTTGACCAGTAAACTTTTCCACTTTCCATATCATTTACTGGGACGCCGTTAATTAAAACACCAATGTTGTTAGAATCAAAACCACGTAAATAAATACGGCTATCACCAAAACCTCCGCCTTGCTTCGTTGCATAAACACTTGGTGTTGATTTTAAAATTTCAGGATACTCTTGTGTACCTAATTTTTCCTGAATAACTTCAGGCTTAATAGTTGAAATGGCTACAGGGGTTTCCCGGTCTTTGGCAAAAGATGAAATAATTCTTACTTCATCAAGACCAATAGCATCTGATGCTAATTCAATTTCTCCCAGGTCTATATCCTGGCCGGGAGTTATGGATAATATTGCTTCTTCCTCAATATATCCTACATACGAAAAAATAAGTTTTTGTTCGCCCGAAGGGACCGAAATAGAAAAACTTCCGTCAAGAGTAGTAGCGGTACCAATAGTTGTTCCATCTACAACAACCGATGCCCCAATTAAAGGATCGTTGGTACTGGCGTCAACTAAGACACCTTTTACTTTCGTTTGGCTAAATGATGCAAAAGAAATAAGCATCAAAGCCATGATTAGAATTTTTGTTTTCAAAATTTTCATCATAGAATTGTTTTAAGGTTTGGGTTTAATATATGAATTCAAAATTAGATTTTCTTAGAATATCAAAAGTATGGAAAATATTAATTTATTATTAAATTACCAT
>JAYEKP010000052.1:0-4333 GCA_034661075.1 Bacteroidota bacterium | reverse complement strand
TATTACTCTCCTTATATCGAATTAAGTAGCCTCGAAATGATTAAAGAAATGGCCCATTTGAAGGTAAATGCAACCCTTGATTCCAGAGAAGCAAATAAATCAAAATTTGCGGAAAGTAAAAAATCAGAATTATTTATCACCCCATCGCTTGAAAAAGATTTTTTGTATAAAACGGAATATGATAGTTTAATGAATTTAGCCCAGATTTATCAACTGAAGGCCGACTCGCTCCGTTGGATAATTGATGATAAGCGCAAACAGTTTGATTATACTCCGGATGGGCAAAGCAGAGCGAAATTATCGAATCAAATTATTGAGCTGGAACAACAGGTTTATATAACTCAAAAAAGTGCCGATAAGTGTTATCAGAGAGTTCGTGAGATTGAACAGCAAAATATGGCTTCGGAAAATATAACCTATGGATTTTCAGGAGATGATCGTCGGGAGAAAGAAGTCGATCAACCGGATGAAAACAATATAAAAAAGAAAAGGCAACATTTGGATGTTGCTTTTGAGAAAGACTCTTTGCATAAAATTCAATATTATGCTGATCGAACCGACGAAGCAGAAGAGCAGTCGAATGTATTTGGATTTAACATTAAATCCCCATCCCGGTATAACCCAGCAAATCCTATCCCCGTTAATGAGCAACTACCCGACGGAATTGTATATATGATTCAGCTGGGAGCATTTAGCTCAGCCAAAAATCCGGTTGTTTTTAAAGGATTGGAGCCACTATCAGCTATTAAGAAACCCAATAGTAATATCCTAAAATATTATGCCGGAAAATTCAGAACCATTCGTGAAGCCGAAAAAAAACTTCCGCAAGTAAAAGCCAAAGGATTTTCTGATGCATATATTGTTGCTTTTCACAATGGTAAAATTATTCCCATAAATAAGGCGGTAACATTAGAGGTTCAAAGCCCTGTAAATAATTATTCAACTTCAAAGAAAGCGCAAGCAAAAGAAGATGATTCTGAAAATGTTGATAATCTTACGATTATTTACACGGTAAATTTGATCTTAACCGATGCCGATTCAATCTTTATTGATAAAATAAAAGCACTTGTACCTGAAACCCAAGATTTATATTTAGAAAAACAAAGTAACCGGCAAAAAGTTACCATTAAATCATTTACTGATTTTAATGAAGCTTTTACATTAAAAGATAAAATTGAATCCATTGTGAATAAGGAAGTTGAGGTGTATGCTTATTTTGCCGAACATCAAATTCCTTTAGATCAAGCAGTAAAAATGACTCAATAACATAAAAATTTAATATCTTTATTTTGTTTTAAAATTGTATCTTAGGCTTTTTTAATTAAGGAACTATGGGAAGCAGAAAAAAAACCGAAAAACATCAAAAGTTTGAAATCAATGAGAATTCCAAAAGTGATTTCTCGTTAATTTTATATAATGATGATGTTCACGATTTTGATTTTGTAATTAATTCGCTTATCGATGTTTGTAACCACGATTCGGTGCAAGCCGAACAGTGTACTTTTTTGGTGCATTATAAAGGAAAATGTGATGTAAAAAAAGGGAAATACAATCATTTAAAAAAAATGCATGATCAATTGCAAAGCAAAGGTTTAATTGTATCAATAAATTAATATGTCATTAACAGCCATCATATTTTTAATTGTGTTGGGAATTATTTTATTCTTTATTGAGTTTTTAATTGTACCCGGAGTTACCATTGCCGGGATTGCCGGCGCAATTTTAATTTTTATAGGCATTTATTTTGGATATAAAGAATACGGAACCCCAACAGGCCATTATATCCTTTTAGCAACAGCAGGAGTTTCAATTTTTTCTGTCGTATTTATGCTACGTGTAGGGACATGGGAAAAGCTAATGCTTAACTCAAAGATTGAAAGTAAAACAAGCGCAACGCTTGAAAAAGAAGTAAATATTGGTGATGTGGGCGAAACGGTAACCCGTCTTAATCCTTATGGAAAAGTATTTTTAAACGAAAAATATTACGAAGCAAAATCATTAAGTTCATATATTGATCCGAAAACAAAAATTGAAGTGAAAAAAATTGAACGATCATATATTATTGTAAAACCCTTAAATTAAAATATTATGGAATTTTGGCCTTTAGTAGCAGTAATTATTGGAATCATTGTATTACTTTATTTGTTTTTATATTTAATCCCCATTGGATTATGGTTCCAGGCACTGGTTTCCGGTGTAAGAATATCATTACTTCAACTTATTTTTATGCGATGGCGTAAAGTTCCGCCTTCCATTATTGTACGAGCCATGATTGAAGGAACAAAAGCCGGACTCGATTTAAACAGAAATGATTTAGAGGCGCATTATTTGGCCGGTGGACGTGTGCCCGATGTAGTTCATGCACTGGTATCTGCCGAAAAGGCAAATATTGACCTGCCTTTTAATATGGCTACAGCTATTGATTTGGCTGGACGTGATGTTTTGGAGGCTGTACAAATGTCGGTAAATCCTAAGGTTATTGATACCCCTCCGGTAACTGCGGTAGCAAAAGATGGTATCCAGCTAATTTGTAAAGCCAGAGTTACCGTACGTGCCAATATTAAACAATTGGTTGGTGGTGCAGGCGAAGATACTGTTTTAGCCCGGGTAGGTGAAGGATGTGTGTCATCCATCGGATCGGCCGAATCGCATAAAGCCGTATTGGAGAATCCTGATTCTATTTCACGAGTAGTATTGGAGAAAGGACTTGACTCAGGAACAGCTTTTGAGATTCTTTCCATTGATATTGCCGATATTGATATTGGTAAAAATATTGGCGCCGTATTACAAATGGATCAGGCTAATGCCGATAAAAATATTGCACAGGCAAAAGCTGAGGAACGACGTGCAATGGCTGTTGCCTTAGAGCAAGAGATGAAAGCTAAAGCACAAGAAGCCCGTGCTAAAGTAATTGAAGCCGAAGTGGAGGTTCCTTTAGCCATGGCAGAAGCTTTCAGACAAGGAAATATGGGCGTGATGGATTATTATAAGTTTAAAAATATTGATGCCGACACAAAAATGAGAGATTCTATATCCAAACCAAAAGATAAAAAGAAAGACGATTAATGATTAATTATAGTGAAAAAGATTGCCTTTGAAGGCAATCTTTTTTTATGTTTTTTTTTGGGAATATGGATCAATTTTATACTTTTGTGCAACTTATTGGAGAGGTGGGAGAGTGGCTTAATCCACCAGTTTGCTAAACTGGCGTACCCGATTAGGGTACCGGGGGTTCGAATCCCCCTCTCTCCGCAAAAGAATAAGGATCCCGCGGTAAGCGGGATTTTTTATTTTGCCGGATTTCCTGCCAAATTTATTTGAGCAGAATAAAAGACGGTAAAATAAAAAAACAGGAGCGAAGCGAATGATCCTTATTTTTTTAAGCTATCCCTCCGGGGATCAACGAAGTTAATCCCTCTCTCCGCAAAAGAATAAGGATCCCGCGGCAAGCGGGATTTTTTATTTTATAGCTGTTCAAAATAAATTTTTTTGTAATTCGATAGCTATCTAAGAAAGAAATGAGCTTGGCGAATAATCCACCTTTTTTCGTAAAAGACAGTTCAACGATAAACTGTTTTTTTCTGGCGTTTGTGTAAAATCATTTGTTTTATTGTAAAATTTAGGTAAAAAAGTAGTAATTTTAAGAAAGTGGAAGCCAGAGACCACTCAAATCAACGGGGCGAATTCGAAAAGCCTGATGAGTAGAACAATTAAAACATTTTAATATGGAAGAAAATCTTACAATGGCTGAACAATATCTTGACAAAATTGTAAATTTTGGTTTTGAATATGGGCATCAACTGATAGGCGGGATACTTGTTCTTATTTTTGGGTTATGGATCACAAAGCTAATTACAAAAGGGGTAGGTAAAGCACTTATCCGCGGAAAAATTGACCCTTCCCTGGTTCCGTTTATAAAAAGTTTAACAAATATAATCCTGAAGATTTTAGTAGTAATTACCGTAATGGGCATGATCGGAATCCAGATGACCTCTTTTATTGCCATTCTTGGTGCTGCAGGTTTAGCCATTGGTATGGCATTATCGGGAACTCTTCAGAACTTTGCCGGGGGAGTGATTATTTTAATTTTTAAACCGTTTAAAGTGGGAGACTTTATCGAAGCACAAGGTTATATGGGTACGGTGAAAGAGATCAGTATTTTTACTACCAGGTTAAATACTGTAGATAAAAAATTAATTATAATCCCTAACGGCAGTCTGTCTAAAAACTGTTTTTATTTTTCAATAGTAACTCAAATATAGTCAATTTTCGATTAATTAAAGGGAGTTTTATGCCGGAAAGAAAAAAGTAATAATTTGTTTTTCAAAAATTT
>JAYEKP010000051.1:0-4356 GCA_034661075.1 Bacteroidota bacterium | reverse complement strand
GCAAAGAGTGTTAAATTTGTTTTCATAGCCAATTTATATTTTAGTTGGTTAGTACTACAAAAATAAGGGCTCTTTAAACAAGAGCTCTAAATTGGCTATCTTTTTTTATTATTTAGGACAGATGTGACGAATGATAAAGAATATCTGGAAAAATTAAACAATAATCTTCCTGAAATTATTGAGCGGGTTAACCCCGATTTTATCTTTTATCAATCGGGTGTTGATATTCTGGAAAACGATAAAATTGGAAAGTTAAGCGTTTCCATAAAAGGTTGTGCCGAGCGTGATCGCCTGGTTTTTGATTTGGCTCAAAAAAATAATATTCCTGTAACGGCATCTATGGGAGGTGGATATGCTGATAAATTGGATGATATTGTCGAAGCCCATTGCAATACCTATCGAATAGCTAAAGAAATATTTATATAGTTATGTAAAAAGATCAAACCGGAGGAATCGGTTTATTAAAATCCAAAATCTCTAGGAGTGCCCCAAATTTTATATTGATAAAGTTAGTTGTAAACTATGTCTAGAGCAAGGTGGATGTCGTATAATACAGCGTAAAAATACAGATCTTCAGGGAATGATTATTTTCTATTATGCTTCGCATAATGAGGGTTAGTCAAATGTACCGTCAGTTAAAAGAAATTGCTTTCCGAACCCAAAGATAAACCGGGTTATAAAATATATTTTTTTGCTAAATCCTCGGAAGGAAAAATAATAGAATTTCAGTATTTTGTGGATAATTAGTTAGATAAATTTCATACTTATCTCTTTCAAAAATTTTTCTTCCAGTGTTTCGGCAATCCTTCGCACAACAGTTCGCCTGATTTCAAGTTCTACCGGAAGGTTTGGATCCTGATGGGCAATATTAATTCGAGTGCCAATGATAAAATGGATTTCGTCGCTTTCCTTAAGAAGTTTAACAATTTGGTCGGCAGGCCCTTTTCCTAGAATATAGTTGTTGTTATAAATTTTTAAAATTTCGTGTACTTTACTGAGAGTTAAAATTCCTTCAGTTACCAGGTCAATTCCAGGCATATAAGCAATAGGAGGTAGATCTGGATCGTGAAATTCGAAGCTATCTTCAATTTTAAGTTCTAATTCACGGGCAATAATATCGGCTGTTGTTGCACCACATAAAATTTTTTTCCCTTTAAATTTTTTTACCTCACGGGCTAGTTTTTTATCTTTTTCCTCTTCATAGGGGGGGCCTGTGCAAATTAATAATTTTCTGGGTTCTCGAAAATATACCGAAGCACAACTTGAATCGTCTTTTGCATGGTAACCATCATTTTGATAAGCCATATTAACTACCTTCCCGGCAAGTTTATTGGCTGATATCTCCGGATTGTTTTTTATTAATCGATGGGTAAATTGTATTAGATGATCATGGCCCCAGCCAAAAGGAAACCTATGACTACCCATTCCCGATTGTGTTATTCCATCGGAGTATGATATGATTCGGTCTTCTTTTTGAGCATAAAAAGTACAACTTTTTAATTCTTTTCCTGCATTTTTATCACTCTCGAGGATAATACATTGCCATTGGGGATTAAAAATTTCATTATCTCTAAAAATGATGGTTTCGGGATTATCATATTCCAAGATAGTAGTTTTACCATCGGCTTCAATATCAATAATGGTAAAAGTAGAATAGCTAATTTGGCGTTGGCTGCAAACCGGGAGTGTATTCATAATAATTTCAGCAATACGGTTAACATCTTTATGCTCACGGGTAAAATTTAAAGCCATTTTAGATGTTAAGGTAGCTAACATGTTCGCTTTTACGCCATGTCCCATCCCGTCCGATAAAACAATAATAATACGTTCATCCGTTTTTATGCGTTCGGATAAAAAAACATCTCCACATATACGTTCGCCTTCATGATTTTTTTGCTGGCAATCAACTTCTATGTAGAATTGATGCTTCATTCCTCGTTTTTATTAAACGTTTTGTATAATTCAATGATTGAATTAAGCATTTGTTCTGTTTCTGAAGCTCCTTCACCCAATAAGAATCCAATTTTTTGAACCATTGCCAGATTTTTATCAATAACTTCCGTAACGCGTTTAATTACCTCTTCTTTTCTAACTTCAGGAGCATACATATCTCGGAATACCGCACCAACAATTTTGTTTTTTCGGATCGTAAAAACGGAAAGATTTAATAGTTGTTCATCTAAATGAATATCCCGATCTAAAATGTTTTCATGGGTTGAAAAAACATGATTAAATAAATTATAAACATGAAAGGGAAGTAGCGTTTTTAAATCGGCACCAACTAAGCCGGGAATGATTTCGTTGATAGCATCTGCTTCCTCGCCCAATAAATTGATAAAACTATTATTGGATTGAATGATTTTTAAATGCTGGTCGATAATTACAACTCCTGTAGGGAGTTTTTGTAACATGTTATTTATAATGTCAGATGCTTCTTGTGCCGCTTCTTTTTCCTTTCTGGCATTTTGTTCCGATTCTTTAAGTGCCTTTTGAGTTTGAGCTAATTTTTCGTTGGAAGTTTTAAGCGCTTTTATATAATCTTGCCTGTTTCGTAAGGTAAACGTAAGACACATATCAATTCTGGCTAACCCTTTGGATACTGCTATAGCAAAATCGCGACAAGTATCGTAACCACAAGCACTACATCCTAAATTAGGATCATTATCTTTTTTCCCAATTGCTTTTAATACTTCTGTAATTTTCTCTTCTGAAGGTGTTTCTATGCGTTGATCATCATTGTAAAAATTTCTTGAATAATCTAGATCCCAATATTTTTCGATTTCCTTTTCCCATTTTTTTAAATCAAAATTGTTTAACCGTTTATTGGCATATTCAGTTACCCGGGTATGCCTGATAAATTTTTCACCACCTTTTGATGTTCCTGGCCCCATTAAACATCCTTCACAATAATATAAGTTAAAATGTTTTTTTATAGTATCAATTTCCTGCTTGAATTGTTTGGTGACATTTAACATATTATATTTTCCCTCGGCGGTTATAACATTTCCTTCAAGTAAATCTTCATTAATATTTGCAGCCTGCAATAGGCCATTAGTAATAGGAAAAAGAGATCCTTTGTAGCCTATTGGGGAATCAAATTCAGAATATTCAAGCGTACTTTCATGAATTTTAAATTCATGAAAAAGTTCGCGCAGTTCAATAAATGTAAGTACCGAATTAATTTTTCCGTCATCTTTATCTAACAAAGCCTCGTTTTTGCTTTCAATACAAGGGCCGATATAAACAATCCGGATATCTTTTCCATAAAGCTGTCGGGCAATTTTTGCTGTAGCAACCATGGGTGATACAAGTGGTGCCAGATTTTTTATTAGGTCGGGTTGAAATTTCTGAATATAAGATACTATTACCGGGCAGGCTGTTGAGATATAGTATTTCCCCTTAAAATTTTTGAAAAGTTCAGCATATTTCAACGCTATAATGTCGGCACCAAATGATACTTCATTTACATAATCAAACCCAAGTTGTTTAATCATCTGCGTAAACTTGCGATAATCTGTAATATCATGAAATTCTCCTGAAATACTAGGGGCAACAATGGCAATTTTTTTTGCTTTTGATTGAAGGATTTTTTTTGTTTCTTCTTTTGAATCTCTGAAACGAATGGCATCTTCAGGGCATACAGACGTACAACTGCCACATCCAATGCATCGCTCCGGAATTATTCGTGCAAAATCTCTGTTAACTTTTACTTCAATGGCATTTACCGGACAAACTCTTACACATGAATAGTTTAAGTCACATTTTTCTTTTATGATTTCTACGATGGGCATTTGTTTTCAATTTCATGATAAGATATAAAGTTATCAAAATCAATCGGTACTTAAAATTTTATCTAGTAAATAAGTAATATTATCAGGTGATACGTTTTGGTATTCTTTATCATCTACTTTTATTGTAGGCCCATTTTCACAATTCCCAAAACAGTGACTACCATGAAAATATACTTTATCTTCCAGTTGATGATCTTTTATGTATTGCTTGATGGTTTGAACTGTTTGTTTATTTCCTTTTGAAAAACACGAACTGCCAAGACATATAATAATTTCTTTTTTCATTAAATCCTCCATAAAACATTAATTCATCAATTATTATAGCATTTCAGGATTCAAAATTAATCATTTATTTTCTTCGCTCAATCTTATTTTCTTAGCCTATACTTTTAATTTCTATAATGAGGAATGTTATTTTTATGTAAGTGTTTTAATATTAATTTTTTACTTAAAATCTAATCGTAGGATATATGTTATAAAAAATATAAATATTTTGTCATTTTTTTTAGATATTTGATCGTAATTCTATATTTTATAACGATTTGAGTATTTTTATTACTTTTTT
>JAYEKP010000050.1:0-21727 GCA_034661075.1 Bacteroidota bacterium | reverse complement strand
GAATCCAAATATAAACAAGGGATTTTATTTAAATGGGGGGATTCGTTTTTAATAATAGTAAAAATCTGTCCAAAATACCTGTAATTACGTTTGTATTTTTTAATTTTAAAAATATTTAGGACAGCTAGTATAAAATAATAATTTTAGCTTGAAAATCATAAAACTAATTCGTAGAATTGTAAGCTAAATTAGAACAATCAAAATGAGTATATAACCAGTAAAATTTTAAGACTATGGCAAAAATGACAAGTCAAGATTACATTAAAAGAGAAGATAAATACGGAGCGCATAATTATCATCCGCTACCAGTAGTATTAGACAAAGGTGAAGGCGTTTTTGTATGGGATGTTGAAGGAAAAAAATATTATGATTTTCTTTCAGCTTATTCTGCAGTAAACCAAGGACATTGCCATCCCAAAATTGTAAAAGCACTTTCCGATCAGGCTCAAAAACTTACGTTAACTTCCAGAGCTTTTTATAATAGTGTTTTAGGCGAGTATGAAGAATATATAACCAAATATTTTGGTTATGATAAAGTTTTACCTATGAATACCGGAGCAGAAGCCGACGAAACTGCCATTAAACTTGCTCGTAAGTGGGGATATCAGAAAAAAGGAATTCCTGAAAATGAAGCCAAAATCGTTTGCTGTAACGAAAATTTCCATGGTAGAACTATTACTATTATTTCCATGTCAACTGACCCTGTGGCTTATAAAGATTATGGACCTTACACTCCGGGATTTGTAAAAGTTCCTTACAACGATACTGAAGCATTGGAAAAAGAATTAAAAGATCCTAATGTTGCTGCATTTTTGGTTGAACCTATCCAGGGTGAAGCAGGTGTTTATGTTCCAGAAGATGGCTACTTAAAAAAAGTAGCTGAATTATGTAAAAAATATAATGTTTTATTTATTGCCGATGAAATTCAATCTGGTATTGCGCGTACCGGTAAATTATTAGCATGCGACCATGAAGGAGTAAAACCAGATGTATTGATTCTAGGGAAAGCTATTTCAGGAGGTGTATTCCCAATTTCGGCTGTATTAGCCAATGATGATATCCTGCTTACCATTAAACCGGGTGAACATGGTTCAACTTTCGGAGGCAACCCAATAGCCGGTAAAGTTGCTATGGCCGCATTAGATGTGATTAAAGAAGAAAAACTGGCTGAAAATGCTGAAAAATTAGGAAAAATTTTCCGCGAAGAATTTAGAAGTATTAAATCAGATATGATTGAACTCGTTCGTGGAAAAGGACTACTTAATGCTGTAGTAATTAAAAATAAAGAAGGAAAAACAGCATGGGATGTATGTGTTGCGATGGCCGAAGCAGGCGTTTTAGCTAAACCTACCCACGGAGATATCATTCGCTTTGCTCCTCCACTGGTAATTACCGAAGAGCAATTGCGTGATGCAATGAATATCATTAAAAAAGTATTTAAACAATTCGAATAGGTTTATCGTAAATTATTAAACCTTTAATAAAAAAAGCTGTCTCAATCATAATTGAGCAGCTTTTTTGTTTTCGTAAATAATCATTAATAATAAAATCAATTTAAAAATAAAATCAAGAATTATTCTAAAATTTGCTGTAATAGCATTCATTATTATGGGAATAACAACTTCTTGTCAACAAAAAGTTGACGAAAATAAAACACTAGATGTCAGTCTTATTGATAAAAGTTTCGATCCGGCACAGGATTTTTATCATTACGCCAATAATGGATGGTTAGAAAAATATCCTCTTCCGGATGATGAAAGCCGATATGGTTCTTTTGACCAACTGGCGAAAGAAACAAGTAAAAAAGTACACAATTTGGTAGAGGAATTAGCTTCAAAAGAACATGAGCAAGGTACCATCGAACAAAAAATCGGAGATTTTTATGCTATAGGTATGGATGTGGACAAAATTAATGAGCAAGGGTTAACGCCACTACAATCCGAATTTGACCGTATTGCTGCCCTGGCAACCTCCGAAGATGTTCAAAACCAGATCGCCCATTTTCATATGCACGGTATTGGTTCATTATTTGGATTTTTTGGATCTCCCGACCCTAAAAACAGTGATATGAACATTGCTCATATCAGTCAGGGTGGATTAGGAATGTCTGACAGAGACTATTATACCAACGATGATGCCCGTTCAAAAAAAATTCGGGAAGCTTATATAAAACATGTTGAAAAAATGCTTACCCTTAGCGGGATTTCTGAAAATATCATAAAAACGAAAGTTTCAACCATCATGGAAATGGAAACACGATTGGCTAAAGCATCTTTTACCCGATTAGAAAACAGAGATCCCAATGCAACCTACAATAAAAAATCGAAGGAAGAAGTAAAAAATCTTTATCCAAATTTCGATTGGGATAATTACATGGGAAATATGGGTTTAGATTATGATGGAATTATAAATGTTCGTCAACCCAAATTTTTTGATGAAATGAATAAAATGCTAAACGATGTTAGCATTGAAGACTGGAAAACCTATTTCTACTGGAACTTACTACACTCCACCGCAAACTATATCGGTTCTGAGTTTGAAAAAGAACATTTTGATTTCTTTGGGAAAACGATGCAGGGAAGTGAACAGATGCGTGAACGCTGGCGCAGAGTTTTAGATGTTACAAACAGAGCATTAGGTGATGCCATTGGGCAAAAATTTACCGAAAAATATTTCCCGCCCCAAGCCAAAGAACGAATGATTAATCTTGTTGAAAACTTACGTACTGCTCTTGGACAACGTATTGAAAACCTGGAATGGATGA
Source organism: Bacteroidota bacterium (assembly GCA_034661075.1). Taxonomy (GTDB): domain Bacteria; phylum Bacteroidota; class Bacteroidia; order Bacteroidales; family UBA12077; genus UBA12077. The sequence continues at coordinate 18,963 of JAYEKP010000050.1, read as the reverse complement.
GTGAAGAAACCAAAGAAAAAGCGCATAAAAAATTAGCAACCATGCGGGTTAAAATCGGATATCCTGATCAATGGGAAGATTATTCCGAATTACAAATCGGTGACCAGTCTTATGTTTTAAATATTTTTGAAGCAAATAAATTTCGAAGAAAAGATAATCTTAAAGATATTGGAAAACCGGTAGATAAAGAGGAATGGTTTATGAATCCACAAACCGTAAATGCCTATTATGCACCATCAATGAACGAAGTTTGCTTTCCTGCAGGAATTTTACAACCTCCATTCTTCTATTTGGAAGGTGATGATGCCATTAACTACGGTGCTATTGGCGCAGTGATCGGTCATGAAATGACCCACGGTTTCGACGACCAGGGAAGACTATATAACAAAGAAGGGAACCTTTATAACTGGTGGACTAAAGAGGACGCTGAGCGTTTCGAAAAAAGAACAGAAGTACTGGTAAATCAATTTAACAATATTTTTGTTTTGGATACCTTACGTGCCAATGGAAAATTATCGTTGGGTGAAAATATTGCTGATTTAGGAGGATTAAATATTGCTTATACCGCATTTCAAAATGCACAAAAAGAAAATCCACAGGAAGAAATGATCGACGGATACACCCCCGATCAACGATTCTTCTTAAGCTGGGCAAGAGTTTGGGCTCAAAATATCCGCGATAAAGAAATTGTCCGCAGAACAAAAGAAGATGTTCACTCATTGGGTATTAACCGTGTTCACGGCCCAATTGCCAATATGCCTGAATTCCACAAAGCTTTTAATGTGGAACCCGGAGACGAACTCTACATTCCTGAGGAAGAAAGAGCTTCCATTTGGTAGAAATTAGATTATTAACGATAAAAAAACCGTGCTCTTCAAGTACGGTTTTTTTATTCTGCTCGGAATCTCCTAAAGTGTTTTTTTTCTTTCATAAAACCGCTCTTCAATAATTTTATCATTTTTCCATTGCTGGATTGCAATCTCAGCTATCATGCGTTTTGTGCCATCTTTTTGTTTTAGATTAATCCAAAACTCAACCATCGAAATTTGCCGGCTTTCATCCGAAGTAATTGCGATAATCTTGCCTCCGTAAATTTCCTGTATATTTTTAATAAAATCTTTATCATAGGCCAGATTCTCCGCTTTTCCTTTACGGATTTTACCATCCGCCTGGATCACAATAACTTCATCGTGATAATATTTTTCCTTAGCTTCCGGAAGTTTTCCTTCTTCCAGCATAGTATATAATTCCTTTGCTTTATTGTAACAATTCATGACTCTTTATATTAATGGATTGACATTAAATATACAAAAAAATCCGCCAAAAGGCAGTTTTCAAAAGAAATAAATTTAATGCTTTTACCTATTGCTTGTTTTATAGCTCACAAGATTTGGATGATGTTCCAAATTATGCTTCGATAGGACGTTTTACCATGGTATTTGATAACCAACTCCCCATTCAATAAAATCAGCAACTCCTTTACTCGCTTTTAAAGAGATATTGACAAATAAATCTTCATACATTAAATAACGAATTCCAATTCTTTCATATATTATCCCATCATCTGTAAAATTTGCATATAAATAAGTTCCTAATTGTATATCAAGTATTAATTTATTAATCCTGTACTGTGTAGCTAAATGAATTCCATATCTCATAATATCACTTTAAGAATAATCTGTATATAAATCATTATTCATCGTTTGATATAAAGATTCATCGTAAAAAACATCTAGTCCTGCACCTATCTTATGTTTAAACCCTACTTTACGAAAATAATCAATCGAACCACTTATAATATTATACTTCTCATCAACTTGAGATTTAATTTCTTTCCACCCTCCATTAAAAACTACATCAACACAATTTTTTTTGAGTAATTAAAGGCAGTTCATTTTCAATTTTTTTAGGTTCAGTTCCCGATAATTGATAATGAATCCCAAGGCGATAAGAAAATAAATTTAATCCCAGGTTAGGCATTTTCATAGCCCCATTCGAAAAGTGTGTTGCGCCAAAGGCATTTACTAAATATAGTCTATTAGATAATGGAATCCGGGTATTAATATTAATATCAAAATATAAATTCAAATGAGTACCAATAGCAACATTTCCTTTCGTTAAATATGCCAAACCTCCAGAAATATTATAACGAACCTCAAATTTCTTTCTTAAAAACAATGGAACATTTATATATCCATAAATTGCATTTGCCATACCCATTTCTTCATTATTTCCTAAATTAGCACAGTAAAAACCAGCACCCCAATCGGGATACCTGTACAATTGATCCCAATACGTTTGCCCATAAGTTTCTTTTCCAATATTCAATTGTAAAACATTTATATTTCCACCTAAGATACTTTCAATCGATGGCCGATGTTGCCATACAAATCCATATTGATAATTTGTTTCGAAAAAATAATTAGACCCTTCTCCTTTTTGCCCCAACACATTAGGATATAATGCTATAAAAAATATTATAATGAGTATATAACGTTTCATTAAAAGTGATAATATTTAAAAAAGTAACGAAAATAATCAATTCAATTTCTTTACCATTAAATTTACATATATTTTTTGACCGTTTTAGATAGTTTTGTATGTTTACATCTTTAATAATTTAAATCAAATCATAACATAGAATAGATAACATAATGAAAACATTAGAAAAATTAAATCCAAAAGTAGTGTGGAGCTATTTCGAAGATATTTGCCAGGTTCCACGCCCATCAAAAAAAGAAGAAAAAATCATTCAGTTTTTACTGGATTTTGCCAAAGAACATAACCTGGAAGCAAAACGAGATGATATTGGAAATATATTAATCAAAAAAGCTGCAACGCCAGGTAAAGAAAAGGTAAAAACGGTAGTACTGCAAAGCCATATTGATATGGTTTGTGAAGCCAACGAGGGTACCAATCACGATTTCGATAAAGACCCCATACAACCTGTAATTGATGGTAACTGGGTAAAAGCCAAAGGCACTACCCTTGGAGCTGACGATGGTATTGGCGTAGCCGCACAAATGGCTCTTTTAACTTCCACAGATATAGAACATGGCCCTATAGAATGTTTATTTACGGTGGATGAAGAAACCGGATTAACCGGAGCATTTGCTCTTAAACCTGGTTTTTTCGATGGGAAAATACTAATTAACTTGGATTCGGAAGACGAAGGTGAGCTTTTTATTGGCTGTGCAGGTGGCGTTGATACTTTAGCAACTTTCGAATATGATACCGAAAAAGTTCCTGAACAACATACTAGTTTTAAAGTAAGCGTAACAGGATTAAATGGCGGACACTCTGGCGATGAAATTGATAAAGGGCTCGGAAATTCGGTAAAAATAATGAACCGTTTTTTATGGAATGCCTTTAATAAATTTGATATACGAATTGGAGAATTTGAAGGAGGAAAAGCCAGAAACGCTATTCCACGCGAAGCATTTGCTCATATTACCGTACACAAAGACGAAAAAGATGAATTGCTAAACTATTTTAATGAATATGCCCCGGCAATAAAAAGTGAGCTTTCCATAACCGAACCCAAACTTGAGCTTTCTATAGAAGAAGCTGTGTTACCTGAAGTTGTTATTGATGAAGACACCCAATTTGCTTTATTAAATGGATTATATGCATGTCCCCACGGTGTTTATGCCATGAGCCGTGAAATTGACGGATTGGTAGAAACCTCAACTAACCTGGCATCCATAAAGTTTATTGAAAATAACCAGATTTTTATTACTACCAGCCAGCGAAGCTCAGTAGATACCGCAAAACAAGATATTGCAAGCAAAGTTGAAAGTGTATTCCGTTTAGCTGGAGCCAAAATAAAACACAGCGATGGATACCCGGGATGGAGGCCCAATACGAACTCGGAAATCATGAAAATTACCGAACAATCGTATAAAAAACTATTTAATGAAGAACCCATAGTACGAGCTATTCATGCAGGGCTGGAATGTGGTTTATTCTTAGAAAAATATCCATATCTAGACATGATTTCTTTCGGTCCAACCATAAAAGGAGCGCATACACCGGAAGAGAGAATTGATATTGAAACCACAGAAAAATTCTGGGATTTATTATTGGATGTACTAAAAAATATCCCAACAGAATAAAAAGTTTGTTTTTTTCATTAATATTGTTGTCCTGTCTGATTTTATCAGGCAGGATTTTTTGATTGTCATCCTGAGCTTGACGAAGGATGACGAAGGATGAACAAAAAACATAATAAAATGATGTTTTTATCTATTTCCATAGACTTTTTAAAAGATGCAAATATCTACTCTCCAGGGATAATAACACTCCTTATTTTCGCCGGGTTCTTAGTTGGCTTTATCAATACCATAGCAGGGAGTGGTACTGTTATAACCTATTCACTTTTTATGATGCTTGGGTTACCCATTAATTTTGCCAACGGAACCATTCGCCTGGGCGTAATTATGCAAACCCTGGTTTCTACGCTAAATTTTAAAAAACACAACGTACTGGACTGGAAAAAAGGATTTAAGCTTGCATTACCTGTTGTTATAGGTTCGGTAGCAGGTGCTCAGATAGCCGTTGAGATAAACGAGGTAATATTCGAAAAAATAATGGCCGGAGTACTTTTTATTATGCTGATATTTATTTTTTACCGTCCGGAGCACTGGCTAAAAAACCAGATGCATAAAATACAACGCAAACCAACCATATATCAATTGCTTCTGTTCTTTGTTATTGGCGTTTATGGTGGTTTTATACATATTGGTGTAGGTATTTTTTTACTTTCGGCATTGGTTCTTAATGCAGGTTATGATTTGGTTAAAGCCAATGCCATAAAAGTAATGATTGTATTTCTTTACAGCCCGTTTGCTTTAGCAATTTTTATGATGAATGATCAGGTACATTATGGTATGGGACTCATTTCTGCTATAGGCAATATTTTTGGTGGTTATGTAGGTTCCAAAATAGCTATTAATCAGGGAAACAATTTTGTGCGATGGATATTAGTTATTGTAATTATCTTATTTTCAGTATATTTACTTGACCTCCCTGTGTTAATTAAAAAATTATTTCTATAAAATTTTGATTTAAAAAAACATGTACGTATAATTGCACAATCAAAACAGACAAAAAATGAATTTACAATTTGTACATACTGTTCATCATCACCATCATCAAGTTGGTACGGGCACAGTATGCAAAATTTTGTAGATTCCTAAAAATATAATAGTACAGTTTAAGGGCTTGCAAATTTTGCAGGCCCTTTTTCATTGAATACAATTTATACAAAAAACAACAACCATGTACACAACAAAAAAACATCATCATATTCATCATCATTCGAGTGGAAAACACACCCGGCAGAAGATACTATGACTTGTTTTAAAGTTCGATAAATGAAATTAAAAGGTCTGCAGTTCTCTGCAGGCCTTTTTTGTTAAACAAAAATCAACAAATGAAAAAATGAAAAAATGAAAAAATTAAAAATTGCAGTACAAAAATCAGGACGACTTAGTGAAAAGTCCATTCAATTATTACAGGAGTGTAATATTAAATTAACCAACGGAAACCGGAAACTTATTTCTGTTTCGTCGAATTTCCCAATAGAAATTCTCTATTTACGTGATGATGATATTCCGCAGTATATCAACGATGGGGTTGCTGATATTGGCATTGTTGGCGAAAATGAAATGCTCGAAAAAAATTACCCCCTCACGATTTATCAGCGGCTGGGTTTTGCAAAATGCCGACTTTCGCTGGCTATCCCGAAAACAGAAAACTACCAATCAATAAACTACTTCCAGCATAAAAAAATTGCCACCTCCTATCCTTCCATTCTAAAAACCTTTCTCGAAAAAAACAATATTAATGCCGAAATACACCAAATCAGTGGTTCTGTAGAAATATCTCCAAGCATCGGTTTGGCCGATGCCATTTTCGATATTGTCAGTTCGGGCAGTACCTTAATAAGTAATGGTTTAAAAGAAGTAGAGAAAGTAATGAACTCGGAAGCAGTAATTATTGGAAACAAAATCTTAGAAAGTCAAAAAACTAAAATTTTGGAAGATATGCTGTTTCGCATTCGTGCCATTCAAAAAGCCAATTCCAATAAATATATTCTGCTAAATGCACCAGAGAATAAATTAGATGAAATCATTAATGTCATTCCAGGCATGAAAAGCCCTACCATCATGCCATTAGCGAAAGAAGGATGGTATTCGTTACACTCAGTAGTTAACGAAGAAAAATTCTGGGAAATCATCGATAAACTAAAGATTGCGGGTGCACAGGGAATCTTAGTAGTGCCCATAGAAAAAATGATACTCTAAAAATAGAACAACCATGAAAATAGTTGAATATCCAAATCAAATAGAGTTACAGAAAGTACTAGAGCGGCCGGCTTTTGAAAACAACAAACTTGAAAAAGCAGTTCGTACAATCTTAAAAGCAATTCAAACCAGAGGAGACAGAGCCCTAATTGAACTTACCCGTAAGTTTGACAAAGCTGAGATAAAAAGCCTAAAAGTTTCTGCCAAAGAAGTTAATAATGCTGAACAATTTTTAAATCCAGATTTAAGAAATGCGATACGCATTGCATCCGAAAACATTACCAAATTTCACAAGGCACAGTTTCCAAAGGAAATAACAGTTGAAACAACTAAAGGGCTTAGGTGTTGGCAAAAGCCTGTTCCAATCGAAAAAATTGGGCTATACATCCCGGGTGGTTCGGCTCGACTTATTTCTACTGTTTTAATGTTAGCGATTCCGGCACAATTGGCAAAATGCAACCAGGTTGTTTTATGCACACCACCTGATCAAGCAGGGAATATTAATCCTGCCATTTCGTATGCAGCAAAAATTTCAGGTGTAACCGAAATATATACCTGCGGTGGAGCTCAAGCTATTGCTGCTATGGCTTATGGAACCGAATCCATTCCAAAAGTAGATAAGATCTTTGGTCCCGGAAACCAATATGTGACTATGACCAAGCAAATTATTTCATCACAAGGGATTGCCATTGATATGCCCGCCGGACCTTCTGAAGTAATGATTTTAGCAGATGAAACGACTAATCCCGAATTTATTGCTGCCGATTTGCTTTCTCAGGCTGAGCATGGCACTGACAGTCAGGTTATTTTGGTTACAGATAGCATTAACATAGCAAATCAGACCTTGATTTGCATAAAAAATCAGCTAAAAGCACTACCCAGAAAGGATATTGCCAAACAATCATTAGTATCGGGTGCCATCATGATAGTAAAAAGTGAACTGGAAATGATTGAAATAAGTAATCGGTATGCTCCGGAACACTTAATCATTTCAACATTAAATTCGGATAGCATGGCAGAACAGATCACACAGGCCGGTTCCGTTTTTATTGGAAACTATACACCCGAAAGTCTGGGTGATTACGCTTCAGGTACCAATCACACGCTACCTACCAACGGATTTGCAAGAAGTTACAGTGGTCTAAATATGGATGCTTATTTTAAAAAAATAACCTTCCAGAAAGCAACAAAGCAGGGACTGGAAATCATTGGTCCTTTTGTGGAACAAATGGCAGAAGCAGAGCAGTTGCAGGCTCACAAAAATGCAGTAAGTATAAGACTTAAAACAAATGAAAATGAAGACTAAAAATAATTTTGATATCAACAGGCTGGTAAGGCCAAATATTTTAAAATTGAAACCTTACCAATCGGCTCGTGAACAGGTGAGTGATCAAGATGCTATTTTATTGGATGCCAACGAGAATCCATTTCCGATTGGATATAACAGGTATCCCGATCCTTTGCAAAGAAATCTAAAAACTAAAATCGGGGAAATAAAAAACATAGCAACCGAAAATATCTTTTTGGGTAATGGTAGCGACGAAATCATTGATTTATTGATTCGTGCTTTCTGTATTCCGGGCAAAGATTCGATTCTAATTAATGTGCCCATCTACGGAATGTACGAAGTTTGTGCCAACATGAATGATGTTGAAGTTATTAAAGTTGAACTGGATAAAGAATTCCAATTAGATTTACCCACAGTTTTGAATAAAAGCCGGCAGGCTAAAATAATGTTCATTTGCTCGCCCAATAATCCAACAGGGAACCTAATTCAACAAAGTTTAATAATAAAATTACTTGAAAATTTCAAGGGGATCGTAGTGCTTGATGAAGCGTATATTGATTTTGCCAATGATGCAGGATTTTCATCAAAAATTGACAACTATCCAAATCTGGTAGTTTTACAAACCTTTTCGAAAGCCAGAGCTATGGCAGGAATCCGTTTAGGAATGGCTTTTATGAATGCTGAAATCGTAAATATCTTAACTAAAATCAAGTATCCTTACAATATCAGCCTGCTTAATCAAAAAGCTGCACTAAAAGCACTTGAAGATGATTCTGTGAGTGCCGGAATAAAAGCCATTCTGAAACAAAGAGAATGGTTAATTTCTGAACTACAAAAATTGGAAATAGTAGACAAAATTTGGCCTTCGGACGCGAATTTCCTGTTGGTTCAATTCAAAAATCACAAGCAAGTGTTTAAATTTCTTTTAAGGGAAGATATCATCGTGCGAGATCGATCCAACGAACCAAATTGTGAAGGCTGTTTGCGAATTACGGTTGGGAAATCTCTTGATAATCTAATGTTAATAAGCTGTTTAAAACAATTTGAACCAGTAAAAAATAATAACTATGAAAAAGATACTGTTTTTAGATCGTGATGGAACGATTATCAAAGAACCCGAAGATGAGCAAATTGACAGCTTAGAAAAACTGGAATTTATTCCGGGAGTGTTCCGGGTATTGTATCAACTCATCAATCAATATGATTATGAACTGGTTATAGTCTCCAATCAGGATGGATTAGGAACCGGCACCTATCCTATCGAAACATTCAGTTTGGTTCAGGAAAAACTAATAAGCACTTTAAAAGGCGAAGGAATTGAATTTTCAGAAATTCTAATTGATAAATCTTTCCCTTCTGATAATAGTCCAGACCGAAAACCAAATACAGGAATGGTAAAAAAATACCTGAATTCTGAGTTGGATTATGGCAAATCCTTTGTTATTGGCGATCGCTTAACGGATTTACAACTAGCACGTAACATGAATCTCAAAGGGATTTTATTAAGTGAAAATACTGATATTAATATAGCCAACGATAAAACCCTTTTTAATTGTAAAAGTTGGGATGAAATCTTGGAGACCATTAAAACGAATGAACGATCGGCTAAAGTGATTCGTAATACGAATGAGACACAAATAGCAATTAATTTATACTTAGGTGGAAATGGGAAAAACAATATTTCGACAGGGTTACGATTCTTCGATCACATGCTGGAGCAGCTAGCAAAGCATTCCGAAGCCAATCTTTCTGTTATAGTTAATGGCGATTTGGATATAGATGAACACCACACCATTGAAGATACAGCCATTGCCCTGGGCGAAGCCTTCCTAAAAGCATTGGGCAACAAAAAAGGAATTGAACGATATGGTTTTACATTACCTATGGATGATTGCTTAGCTCAGGTAGCCCTGGATTTTGGCGGCAGGTCCTGGTTGGTTTGGGATGCTGAATTTAAACGCGAAAAGATTGGTGATATGCCAACAGAAATGTTTTATCACTTTTTTAAATCCTTTGCTGATGCAGCAAAATGCAACCTGAATATAAAAGTTGAAGGAAACAATGAGCATCATAAGATTGAAAGCATTTTTAAAGCTTTGGGACGATCAATAAAAATGGCAGTTAAGCAGGAAGAGTTTTCTTATACGCTTCCATCGACTAAGGGTATGCTTTAATAAGAGAGTCATTTCAAGAGTCATTCTAAAATTTAAAACATAACACCCCTAAAGAATAGTCACTGCGAAGAAGCCCGAATGGGCGACTGAAGCAGTCTTTTTAAAGATTACTTCGCTTCGCTCGTAATAACAACAAAAAATACTAACTAATTATGAAAACAGCAATTATAAAATACAATGCAGGAAATATTCAAAGTGTGGCTTTTGCTTTGGAGCGTTTGGGAATAAAACCGGTTATTACCGATGATCCTGAAATTATTGTAAAAGCAGACAAAGTCATATTTCCCGGAGTTGGCGAAGCTTCGTCAACCATGAACTACTTGCGCCAATCGAAACTCGATATGCTTATTCCAAAACTGAAACAACCCGTACTTGGAATTTGCCTTGGCTGCAATTGATGTGCAATTTCTCAACGGAAGGAAATACTTCCTGTCTTGGGATTTTCAACGAAAAGGTAGAAAAATTTCCACCCGGTAATAAAGTGCCACATGTTGGATGGAACAGTATTAATCATCTGAAAAGTCCCTTATTTAAAGGCTTACTCGAAAATAGCTACGTATATTTTGTACACAGCTATTTCGTAAATCAAAGCTCATACAGCATTGCTGAATGTAACTACATTAAGCCATTCAGTGCTGCATTACAAAAAGATAACTTTTTCGCTACCCAATTTCATCCGGAGCGTAGCGGAAAAACAGGTGAAATCATTTTAAAAAATTTTATAGCGTTATGATAGAAATAATACCAGCAATCGATTTAATGGACGGCCAGTGTGTAAGGCTGTCGCAAGGAAAATACAATCAAAAAACTGTGTACTCTAGTCAGCCAGCACTTGTGGTAAAAGCATTCGAAAATCAGGGATACAAACGTTTACACCTGGTTGATCTGGATGGAGCGAAATCGGGACAGCCCGAAAACCTGAATGTTTTAAAAGATATTTGTTCCAGAACCAATTTAATAATAGATTATAGTGGTGGAATTCGTACCAAAGAACAGGTAAAATATGCCCTGGATGCAGGTGCAAGTTATATTGGAATTAGCAGTTTGGCTGTAAAAGAACCCGAAACATTCCAAAACTTCATCAAAGATTACGGAGCACAACTTTTCATTGTGGCATCCGATGTATTTAATCAGCAGGTTTATATAAATGGTTGGAGTAAAGAAACGGATATTCGGATTTTTGATTTGATCTCTGCGTATTCTGATTTAGGCATTACAAAATTCATGTGTACCGATATTGCCCGTGACGGAATGCTTTCGGGTGTAGACACAGATTTCTACAAATCGCTCAAAGAGCTATTTCCGAAAAACTACATCATTGCCAGTGGCGGAGTAAGCTCTAAAAAAAATATTTATGCACTTGAAAAAATAGGCATCGATGCCGTTATTGTGGGAAAAGCATTTTACGAAGATATTATTCCGGTTGAAAATTTAACTTTAAAACAATGTTAGCAAAACGAATTATTCCTTGCCTGGATATCAAGGATGGACAGACTGTAAAAGGTATTGAGTTTGAAAACCTTAAATCGGTTGGCGACCCGGTAGAACTGGGCAAATTTTACAGCGATAATGGAGCCGATGAACTGGTATTCCTGGATATTACGGCATCGCACGAAAAACGAAAAACACTGAGCAAACTGGTTACCCGGATTGCTCAGGAAATAAAAATCCCGTTTACCGTGGGCGGAGGAATATCAAGTATCGAAGATGCTGATGTGATTCTTTCTGCCGGTGCTGATAAAATTTCAGTTAATTCTGCTGCCATAAACAATCCGGAGTTAATCACCTTAATTGCAGATAAATTTGGCAGTCAATTTATTGTTTTGGCCATTGATGCAAAATTGGAAAACGGGAAATGGATGGTTTACAAAAACGGTGGCCGAATAAAAACAGAGATTGAGCTTTTTAGTTGGGCTAAACAAGCCGAATCGCTGGGTTGTGGCGAAATTTTGTTTACATCCATGAACCACGATGGTACTAAGACTGGATTTGCCCTGGAACCACTCAAGTGGTTAACCGAAAATCTTAATATTCCGGTAATTGCATCGGGTGGCGCAGGTTCTATAAAAGATTTTGAAGATGTTTTCAGATTCTCAAATGTGGAAGCAGCCCTGGCAGCCAGTGTTTTTCATTATAAGGAAATTGAAATTCCGAAGCTAAAGAAACTTTTAGACGATTATGGGATTCCTATGCGAATGTAATATCTTGTAGCTCATCGCCATAAGCTCAAAGCTCTGAGCTTATAGCCATGAGCTTCGAGCTTAATAAACTATAAAAATCAAAAACTTAAGAAATGAAACAAGATTTAAACTTTGATAAATTAAACGGGCTTATACCAGCTATAATTCAGGATTTTAATACAAAAGAAGTACTTATGCTTGGATTTATGAACCGGGAAGCCTATGAAAAAACTGTAGAAAAACAAATGGTTACCTTTTACAGCCGCACTCGTAACGAGTTATGGACCAAAGGTGAAACCAGCGGAAATTATTTACAGATAAAAGAGATCATTCCGGATTGTGATAACGACACACTGCTCATTTTGGCTGATCCAGTGGTCCCTGTTTGTCATACCGGAAGTACAACTTGTTTTGGGAATCAAAACACAAAATTTGATCTGAATTATTTGCAGAAAGTTATTGATCAGCGGCGCGATGAAATGCCCGAAGGATCCTATACAACAAAGCTTTTCGAGAAAGGGATTAATAAAATTGCACAAAAAGTGGGCGAAGAAGCGGTTGAGTTAATCATAGAAGCCAAAAATCATAATGATAACTTGTTTCTGAACGAAGCAGCTGATTTGGTTTACCATTTGCAGGTTTTATTATCGGCCAAAAGTTTTAAAATAAATGATGTTATACAAATTTTGGGGAAAAGACATAAATAATTTTAACTTCTTGTTTTAATTATAAAAATATAATTATATTTGTCGAAGATAAAGTCAAAAATGAGCAAACAATTTTCTACATATTATTATTACTACTTTTATTTTTTACAATAAAGGCAGGATAATAATGTAGATTATTAAAAAATATTACAGAAAGGTCCTGCCGCAAGCAGGGCTTTTTTTTAATTAAACGATTCAATTATGAAATTACAAAGCATCGTGTCCAAGCCATATTTTTTCTTTTACTATTATTATTATTATTTCCATAATAAGCCGGGACAGCTATGCTTAAACTGAAAGTATATAAAAAAAATTTAACCAAGCGTCCCGGGAAAACCCGGGGCGCTTTTTTATTTTATCGTGTTATGAAAATTAGTATTCAGGGTATTAAAGGAGCTTTTCACGAAAAAGCCGCAAGAAATTATTTCAAAAAGGATATTAGGATTATTCCCAATATTACTTTCGAGGAAGTTATAAGTTCAGTAATTTCCGGAGCAGCTGATTTCGGGATTGTAGCCATTGAAAATACGCTTTCGGGAACCATCCATTCCAATCTTAATTTAATCAGGCAATCTGAATTAAATATTGTTGGCGAAGAGTATCTCCCCATACATCAAAACCTTATTGCCACGCCAGGAACAAATATTGGTGATATTGAACAAGTATATTCGCATTACATGGCTATTAACCAATGTAGAATTTTTTTTCAAAAATACCCGCAAATAAAACTTGTTGAATCAGAAGATACTGCTTTAAGCATTCGAACAATAGCCAATAAAAAAATCAAAAATGTGGCTGCCATTGGAAGTAAGCTTGCTGCTGACTACTATGGTATGGAAATTTTAGTCCATAATATTGAAACACACAAAAATAATTACACCCGATTTTTAATCCTAGGTAAAAAATTAAAAAACCGAAATTTTAATAAAGCTTCGCTTGCCTTTACCCTAGCACATCGAAAGGGTAGTTTGGCAAATATCCTTAACATTATTGCATTCAATGAAATAAATCTAACCAAAATAGAATCCGTACCCATTATTGGCGAACCCTGGCATTACTTATTCTATGTTGATGTTCAACTAAATAAACCAGCGCTTTACTTTCAAATGCTCAATACAGTTAAAACCCTAACAGAAAACCTAATCGTCTTAGGCCACTATCAATCAGAAATTCAATTGTTTAATCAAATACATAATGTACAATATGAAACCAGCAAACAGAATTTCAAATGTTAAGACTTATTACTTCTCAGAAAAAATGGAAGAAGTAAGACACTTGCAAAACCAGGGAACAAATATTATTAATCTGGGGATAGGAAGTCCGGACTTACCTCCACATCCAGAAGTAATAAAAATATTAAATCAATCGTCAAAAGAGCCAGAGAATAATGGCTATCAACCTTATAGTGGCTTAAAAGAGTTACGTAATGCATTTAGCAATTGGTATAAAAACATATACCATGTAAATCTTAATCCTGATAAGCAAATCTTACCCTTAATGGGCTCAAAAGAAGGAATCATGCATATATCCATGGCATTTTGCAACCCAGGCGACCGTGTTCTAATTCCAAACCCTGGGTATCCTGCTTATACGGCAGCGGCTAAACTACTAAATTTAGATATCCAATATTATCACCTATCAGAAGAAAATGGATGGCTGCCTGACTTTGACCAATTGGAAAAGCTATATAATGATCAATGCAAAATAATATGGATAAATTACCCACATATGCCAACAGGGAAAGTTGCATCTAAGAATCAATTTAAAAAAATAGTTGGATGGGCAAAATACCGCAACATTCTTATAGTAAATGATAATCCTTACAGTTTGATTTTAAATGACAAACCGGTAAGCATATTATCATTTTTAAATGATTATAGTGATATAATCGAGTTAAATTCTTTAAGTAAATCACACAACATGGCTGGCTGGCGTGTAGGAATGCTAGGCACTTCGGAAGAAAATATGAAATACATATTAAAAGTAAAAACTAATTTTGACTCAGGTATGTTTAAACCTATTCAATTGGCTGCTGCCAAAGCTTTAAGTTTAACCCGGAATTGGTATAATACAATAAATAAAGAATATTCGGAAAGAAGAAAGCTCGTTTGGGCTATCCTGGATCAATTAGAGTGCCGATATTCGAAAAATAGCGCAGGTTTATTTGTATGGGCAAAAATACCTAATAGTTTTTCCAATTGTTACGAATTTTCAGATTACTTGTTATACACTCTTGGCATTTTTGCAGCTCCCGGCCATATTTTTGGTAATAACGGCCATAAATATATTCGTTTTTCGCTTTGCGCAAGCCAAAATAGTCTTCACCAAACTATTAACCGAGTAAAAGAACTCAAAAATATATTATTATGCGAATAAGTATTATAGGATTGGGGTTAATTGGCGGTTCAATGGCTATTGACCTGAAAAAAAGAGGTTTTGCCAATGAAATCATTGGTGTAGATACAAATAAATTACATCTGAGTACAGCATTAAATATGGGTATTATTGATCGTGCTTGCGAATTAGATGAAGCAATTGATAATACAGATCTTATCATAATTGCCATACCTACCAATGAAACCATAAGGCTACTACCCAAAATACTCGATAGAGTTACTCATCAGGTTATTACCGATGCATGTTCTGTTAAAGGCACAATTTGCGAACGGATAAAGTATCATCGTAAACGGGAAAATTTCGTTGCCTCACATCCTATGGCTGGCACCGAGAATTCGGGTCCCTGGGCTGCTCAATCGGGATTATTCGATGGAAAAGCCATCATTTTCTGTGATGCGGAAGATAGCAGTGAACAAGCTTTATCAACCATAAAAAAAATGTACGAATTCCTGAATATGTGCCCGTTGTATATGAATGCATATAATCACGATGTACATGTTGCATATGTTTCACACATTTCGCATATAAGCTCATTTGCATTGGCTTTAACCGTTTTAGACAAAGAAAAAAACGAAAAAAATATTTTCGACTTAGCCAGTGGAGGATTCGATTCAACAGTGCGTTTGGCTAAAAGCTCTTCAGAAATGTGGACCAATGTTTTTGAAAACAATGCAGAAAATGTAATCTCTGTTTTAGATACTTATATAGAAAAACTTAAAGAATTTAAAATAGCCATTTTTCAAAACGAAACCAATAAAATTTCAGATATGATCAATAAAGCAAACCGAATAAAAAAAATATTATAAAATGGAAACTCAATTACAAATAAATAGTTTAGGTAAATGGGGAATTAATGATTGTTCAAAACCCATTATTATCTCAGGTCCATGCAGTGCCGAAACTGAAGAACAAGTTATACAAACAGCTAAAGAATTAAAATCAGGCGGGATTCATATATACCGAGCGGGTATCTGGAAGCCCCGGACACGTCCAAACTCTTTCGAAGGAGTTGGTTCTGTTGGGTTAGAGTGGCTAAAACGTGTTAAAACTGAAACAGGCATGAGTATCTCTACAGAAGTGGCCAATGTAAAACACGTTTACGAATCGTTAAAAGCAGGAATCGATATTTTGTGGATTGGAGCCCGCACAACAGCCAATCCGTTTGCAATACAAGAAATTGCCGATGCTTTAAAAGGAGTAAAAATTCCTGTTTTAATCAAGAATCCTGTAAATCCGGATGTTGAATTGTGGATTGGTGCACTGGAACGATTTTATAAAGCAGGAATAACAAATATTGGCGCCATACACCGGGGTTTTTCCAGCTTTGAAAAAAGCATTTACCGGAACATCCCACAATGGCAAATACCTATTGAATTGAAAAGCAGGATACCCAATATTCCGTTATTCTGTGACCCAAGCCATATCGCTGGTAATCGACATTTACTTCGGAATATATCGCAAAAAGCTCTGGATTTAAATTTCGATGGATTAATGATTGAATCACATACTGAACCTGATAAAGCCTGGAGTGATGCAAAACAACAAATTACTCCCGAAAATTTAAAAATACTATTAAACGATTTAATTATCAGGCATGAAGTTCCTGATGGTATATCATTAGAAACACTAGATGATTTAAGGTATAAAATTGATCAATGCGACGATGAAATATTAAATGCACTGGAAAATCGGATGAAGTTGGTTCAATCTATTGGTTGGTATAAAAAAGAAAATAAAATGACCATCCTGCAACCGGGACGTTGGGATAAAATTTTTAAAAAAAGCATAGATAAAGGCTTACAAAAAAACTTAAAATCTGATTTTGTGAGCAAAATTTTTAAAACCATCCATCAGGAATCTATTAATGAGCAAACTGAGATTATGAACATTAAGGCTAAGGCAAAGGATGAGGCTAAGAATGAGGATGAGGTTGAGATTAAAGCAAAGTAATATTTTTTATTATTTTAATTTTAACTCATACAAATCGGTGCGGCGATCCCGCATATTGCGAACACTTCCGTATCGGTTTAGTTCAGTTAATAAATCCATATCCACATCTACCACCAGAATCATTTCTGTATTTGGTGTAGCTTCTGCTTTAATGCCATTGGTTGGAAATGCAAAATCGCAAGGAGTAAATACCATGGATTGAGCATATTGAATATCCATGTTATGTACTTTGGGCAGGTTACCAACAGCACCTGCAATGGCAACATAACATTCATTTTCTATTGCACGCGCTTGAGCACAATTTCGTACCCGCGAATATCCATTTTGAGTATCTGTTAAGAACGGAACAAACAAAATTTTCATTTCTTCTTTAGCAAGGATACGAGATAATTCAGGAAATTCAACATCATAACATATTAATACGCCGATTTTGCCACAATCGGTTTCGAAAACTTCAATTTTATCTCCTCCATTTACTCCCCAATACTTGGTTTCATCAGTGGTAACATGAATCTTTTCATAGTGGTCGTAAGTTCCATTCCTGCGGATAATATAGCCAATATTATAAAGTTTATCATCAACAACATAGGGCATACTACCGGTAATGATATTCACATTATATCCAATGGCTAATTGGATAAATCTTTCTTGCATCTCTTCGGTGTATTTGGCCAACATTCGGATTGCATCAGCCTCTGAAAAATGATTGTATATAGCCATTAAAGGGGCATTAAAAAACTCTGGAAGCAAAGCAAAATCACTCTTATAGCCCGAAACGGCATCGATAAAATATTCAACCTGTTCGAAAAGTTCATCCACTGATTGATATTGTCGCATTTGCCATTGAATAAGGCCCAAACGAACAATAGATTTTTGAGAAGATAACTTTAATGACTTTTTCGTATAATAGATATTATCCCAAGCAAGAAGTACAGCAAAATCTTTAGATTATTCATCTCCTGGCATATAATCTGTAAGCACCTTTTTTACATGAAAATCATTGGACAACTGAAACGTTAAGGTAGGATCGTATATTTCCTTAAGTTTTACTTTCTGGATATATTCTTTAGGAGTTATTTCTTTTGCGTATTTATGGTACCCCGGAATTCTTCCTCCAAAAACTATCGATTTTAAATTTAATTTTTCACATAATTCCTTTCGTGCATCGTATAGCCTTCGCCCCAGCCTTAATCCACGAAATTCTGGCTTTATAAATACCTCTATTCCATAAAGTACATCTCCTTTAGGATTATGAGTGCTAAAGGTATAATTTCCTGTAATTTCTTTATAAGTATGTTCATCGCCAAAATGATCGTATTTAATAATTAAAGATAAAGCGCTTCCAACAACTTTACCGTTAACTAAAACAGCAATCTGTCCATCGGGGAAAATATCTAGCAATTTTTGAAGATGTGATTCTTTCCAGTAAGCACCCTGCCAGTTTGAATAAGCATCGATCATTGATGCTTTTAATTCTTTATAGTCCTCAATTTTTAGATGGCGAATTTCAACCGATTGTATTTCTTCCATACTAAAATTATAATCAGGATATTAACCATCTAAAATTACATAATAAAATAATACCTTACGATTAAATATATTTGAAATTTGAAATTTGAAAATAAAAAATCAAACGCATTAACATTTGCGTTTAACAATAAACCAAGGATTTAAAAGATTTTTTTTATTATAAATCAGTGGTGTCTTTTCGTCATCTTCCATGATTTCGCATCCTGCATATAAAGCAATCGCATGCCCTGCCGCGGTATCCCATTCCATTGTTGGCGCAAACCGAGGATAAATATCGGCTCTTCCTTCGGCAACCATTACAATTTTTAGGGAGCTGCCTTTAGAAATAAACTCAATTTCACCATATTGTTTTTTTAACTTTTCGATAAATTTTTCTGTTTCTTCATTCATATGTGAGCGGCTTCCAACCACCGTATATTTTTCTTTATT
>JAYEKP010000049.1:0-21730 GCA_034661075.1 Bacteroidota bacterium | reverse complement strand
TGAATATTTGTCCGTTTCATACTTATTTACAAGTGATTTAAATGAATTTCTGCAAAGTGATTTTACAATTTGAGCAAAGAGTGTTAAATTTGTTTTCATAGCCAATTTATATTTTAGTTGGTTAGTATTACAAAAATAAGGGCTCTTTAAACAAGAGCTCTAAATTGGCTATCTTTTTTTATTATTTAGGACAGATGTGATTTCGAGAAGTAAAATGCTAATAGGAAGTATATCTTTTAATTTGATACGAAGAAATTTATACGCTGTTTTCTTATGTGTTTTAACTGTATTAACCGATAAGTCTAATACTTTAGCAATATCTTCATTTTTTAAGCCTTTTAAACTTAAATCGATAATATTTTTGCATCTCTCATACAGCGATTCAATGGCTTCATAAATTAATCTAATAGTTTCTTCACGGATATAATTTTTATAAAATAAATTTTCTTCTAACCGATCTAACGTTTGATTATTGGCAAATGCATTTTTAACTGAAAGGTGTTTATTATAATTCAGGCATCTGTTTTTAACAGCTCTGTAAAGAAAAACTTTTGTGGAAATTTCATCACTGAAACTACTTTTGTTTTCCCATATATAAATAAATGTATCCTGCACAATATCTTCTGCAAGTGAGTTATCTTTAATATAACTTGTTGCAAAATGACAAAGTGCCCGATAATACTTATCGAAAAATTTTTTTAAATCTTTTTTGTTAATAAAAGTATTTTTATTGTAACGTATCAAATATACAAAGTCCTTGTATGTAAAAAAAGTATTTTTATTGATATAGATGTTAGTACAAAAAAATTTATTTTGTAGGATTGCAAAATCTATTTTCATTAAAAAAGCTAAGGAAACCAAAGGAAAAATTAAATCCGGGTGCAAAAAAGAGTATTTATGAATAGCTGGGCAAAAAATAAGCCTGCCAAAACACTGATGGGCAGGCTTATGCTTTTTTAAGTAGTAGCCCCAACAGGACTCGAACCTGTATTTACAGTTTAGGAAACTGTCGTTCTATCCCTTGAACTATGGGGCCATTCATACTTACAGTTTAGGAAACTGCTCGTCTCCTGGCTATTAATAAGCTTTTATCCCTTGATCTATGCCTTTCCTCTTTCGGTAGATAAACCGGCAGGCAGGTATAGGGCTAAAATTTGCCCGACAAAATTAGAGATTTTAATCACATATTCAAAATTAAAATAGCTGAATGATTGCTTTAAGAATCTAACATGTTGCTTTGTTTTTAATTTTCTTAATGGTTCTAAATAAGTAGATAAAAGAGATAATACCAACCACTACATTAGCAATAAATCCGGCCCAAAATACCCCGGTAATAGCAAACAGCTTTGAACCAATCCATGCAAGAGGAGCGTATAAAACAAGCATTCTTAAAATGGCTAAACCCGCCGACGGATAAGGTTTGTTAATTCCATTCAAACTGGCGGGTTATCTCTATTACTTCAGGATTGTCGGTAAAAACACTGGCAATAGCTTTTGAAAAGAATAAAAAGATTATAAACACCAATGTTCCCCAAAACATAGAGAATATTCCCGAATAGTTGAGCGATTTAAATATCCTGCTGAATTGATTTTTACTAAAGTTTTGTCCGATAAAAATAATGAGCACAGAACCCAGCGAAGCAATAACCATCAGCACAAACATCTCAACACGAGATGCTACACCAAAAGCAGCAACGGCTTCTTCGCCAAATCCTGCAATAATTTTGGTAATAAATCCTAACGACAAAGGAGTAATTAACATTCCTAAAGCGGCTGGCCCGGCAACATAAAGTACCTTTTTCCAGGTTCTAAGAATATCCCGGATACGTCCAAAATAAAACGTTAATAGTTTTTCGCGATGAATGAGAATAATTAATATAAAAGTAAGACTAATGCCACGGGCAATAACTGTTGATAGCGCAGCGCCTTTAATACCCATCTCAGGAAAAGGGCCGAAACCAAAAATCAATACAGGATCGAGAATAACATTGATGACTGCTGAAGTAACCATAAGTATTCCCGGGGTGAACGTGTCACCGGTAGCGCGAACAATATTATTGCCCACCATTGGAACAATGACAAACGGTACTCCCAGATACCATATCCACATATAATCTTTGATATATCCCAGAACTTCATTGGTAGCTCCTAAGGCTCTAAAAAGCGGTTCAATGGTTAAAAGACCTGCTGCAACAAAAATTAATACAATAATTACACCCATTAATAATGCTCTGTTGGCCATCATTTTTACATTATCGCGATGCTCCACAATAATATTCCTCGAGATTAAGGAGCTTGTGCCAATACCTATGCCCTGCGATAATCCGTTGATAAACATGATTACCGGGAAAGTAAACCCGATAGCAGCCAGTTGATGAACCCCCAGTTTTCCAATAAAGTAAGTATCCACAAGATTAAAAATCACCATCCCGATCATTCCCAGAAGCATGGGCCAGGTTAAACGAACCAGTTGTTTTTTTATATTCCCTTTGGTAAGGTTTTTGTTTATCTTTCGCATGGGTTGGTTCTAAATAGAATTGCAAAAATTATAATAAAATAGGAATAAATAATATAGCAATTCGTTCATTTAATTCAATATTATGTTAAAAAAAACCTCGTTAGATAAACTTTATTAACCTTTGTAACTTTTGGTCAGGATAATCGTCCCAAAAGTACTTGTAACTGAATTAACCATGAGAAAAATTACATTTGCGCTTATCTTCGTATTGACTTATCTTCATAGCAATTCGCAGTGTATTAAAGGGACAATTAACGACCCTCAAGGAAATCCGATATCTTTTGCTACAGTATATGCACCCGATATTTCTAAAGGGACCACCTCTAATATTGAAGGGAATTATAAACTCGATTTACCCAAAGGCACCCATAAGATTGTTGTGCGTTACCTGGGTTACAAAACCCGCGAAATGGAAATTAATTGTACCGGTGAAGAGAAAAATATTGATATTGTTTTACAGGAACATGCCTATAAAATTCCCGAAGTAAGAATTTTGGCCAGTGGAGAAGATCCGGCTTACCCCATTATGAAAAAAGCCATTGCCATGAGTTACTACTACCTTAACCAGGTACAAGAATACTGGTGTCGTATCTACTTAAAAGGCTCCGGAAAAGTAATTGATGTTCCCCGTTTACTGAAAAAGACATTAAAAAAAGAAGGAATAGAAGAGGGAAAACCCATTGTTATCGAAAATATTACGGATGTACATTTTAAACTACCTGATATACTGGAAGAAAATACCGTATCGTTACGCAGCACCTTTGAAGGTTCCGATGCTTCACCCATGAGTTATATTACCTTATCATTATACAACGATATCGATGGAGTAATATCCCCTTTAAGCCGTGATGCTTTTGCGTATTATAAATTCCAGCTGGACGCCTCTTTCTATGATCAGGACTATTTAGTTCATAAAATTAAAGTTATCCCAAGGCGCGAAGGTTATGATCTATATTCAGGATATATTTATATTGTCGAAGGTTTCTGGCACCTGCACAGTGTAGAACTGCAATTAGAACAAAAAATGGTTACCGTAAAATTGAATCAGGTATATACCCCTGTTAAGAATGATGTATGGATGCCTGTCAGCCATGATTTTGATATTGATGTAAGATTTATGGGAGTTGAATTTACATTTAATTATGTGGCTTCGGTATATGATTATGATATTAAGCTTAACCCGGGACTAGACCATTCGGTTTATCGAAATATGCTTGCTGAATCGAAAGCGTATGCCCACGAAATAGATGAAGTAATTGCTGAAGAAAAAAGTAAAATTGCTGAACTGGTTTCAAAAGATAATCTTACTAAAAAAGAAACCCGGAAATTAAAGAAACTGGTGAAAGAAGATGTGGCCAAAACAATTCCGGAAAAAGAACTGGAAATAAAAGACCGTACCCATGTCGACGATAGTGCCAGTTTACGGTCGGTAGAATATTGGGATTCTATTCGCCCGATACCCTTAACCCCAGACGAAGTAACCAGTTATAAAGAAAAAGATTCTATTCAATTAAGAATGGAGAAAGATACTACTTTCAGAGATTCTATGAAAAGGAAAGATTCCCGTTTTACCTGGAGCAAGTTATTTACCGGAGGCTCCTTTCGATATGACAACGGCCATTCATTCAGGTATGGCGGATTGGTAGATTTTTCGCACATAGATTATAATACAGTCGATGGGTTGAAGTATGGAATGTATTTTGCTTATCAACACCAAAACGAAGAAGGGAAATATTTTAGGATAAGCCAGCAAGTTGATTATGCCTTTGCGCGCGAAAGGATGACCAGCTATTTTAGTACATTGTATCGTTACAACGGGATAAAGCGAGGGTATATTTCTTTAGCCGGCGGAAGAAGAACATCCGATTTTGATCGCCGTACCGGAATATCCAAGAATTTGAACCTGATAACTACGTTGTTTTTAAAAGAAAATTATTTAAAACTTTACCAGGAAGATTTCATAAGTATTGGACACCAAATAGATATAGTAAATGGTTTGAATCTTTCAGCAGGGTTTAAATATACCCAACGTAAGGGACTGTCGAATCATGCCGATTTTTATTTTACCAACCCATTGGATAATAAGTTTACATCGAACATTCCTCCGGTTGATGATTTCAATCCTTTACTGGTGAGCAATCATAATGCATCCTTGTTTGATGTAAAGATAAGTTATACGCCTCGTTATTTTTATCGAATAAACAAAGGGGTAAAATGGTATGTACGCTCAAAATATCCAACTTTTACCCTGAAATATAAGAAAGGAATTAATCAACTTTTCGACAGTAATACCGATTTTGACCAATTGGAATTTTCGATACATCAAGGATTAAATGTACGACGGATAGGGTGGTTAACTTATAATGCCACGGCTGGTTCTTTTTTAAATAACAATAAGGTGTATTTTGCCGATTATAAGCACTTTGCCACCAACACACCCTTTTTAATCGGAGCCTCGGAGGGCAGTATGTTCAGGTTGCTCGATTATTATGCTTACAGTACTAATAGAAGTTATTTTAAAGGAAACGTCCGGTTAGAAAGTGACCGCATTTTACTCAAACGATTACCGGTGTTCAACAAAACCCTCATGCGCGAAAGTTTTTATTTTAATTATTTGGCAACCACAGGGAACAAGCCCTATTACGAAGTAGGTTATAGCTTAAACCAGATTTTTTTGATGTTTAGTGTCGAAGTATTTGCCGGATTTAAAGGTGCTACATACGAATATACCGGAATTAAAATCGGTGTTCCGTTTGTCGGGCGTAGCGGAAACACCATTACCGTTGGCGGTTAAAATTTTATAGCTAGAAACAGAACCATTGTTAACATTTCTTTTGTTCTGCAGCATGTTTGTTTTCTGCAAGGAATGTTTTTTAGTGCTTGCCGCGGGGTGGGTTAGATGGCAACCAACCCTGGTGAACCGAAGGGTTATTCTCATGAGTTATAATAGCAAACGCTGGAAATAATATAAGCCGCCAAGCGATTCAAAACCGCTTGGCGGCTGTTCTAAAGTCTGATGCGGGAGGCATCATACGTTTATAGCCAATGCAGCAAGAATAAATAACGATTCCGGAGGAATCGAACATTTTTAAAAAATGGGTTTACAAACCAAATAGTTTTTTTTTAGTGGTTTGATTCTAATTCAATTATTACCATAATTTAGCTTCCCCCGAGCTCTAAAAAATGATTCCTTTCTGTTTTACCCTTTTACAAATTAACCATTTCACTAATTTACTACTACAGAACTAAATCTTTTTATTATTTTTACAGATTCTTACATCGAAAAGTTTTAGTATGAATACGATTGACCTTGTTTTTGCCATTTTATTTTTGTGGAGTGCCTACCGTGGGTTTACCAAAGGTTTTATTGTACAGTTGGCTACACTTGCAGCATTGTTGCTTGGTATACTGGGAGCAGTAATGTTTTCTGATTTTACATCGACCCTGATCATAAAAAAGTTTGAAGTTTCAGGGCAATACCTGCCGATTATTTCATTTGCTGTAACTTTTATTGTTATTGTAATAGCTGTTCACATACTGGCAAAGATGCTAAATAAATTGATTGATGCAATTGCTCTGGGAATTGTAAACCGTTTATTAGGTGTTATCTTTTCTTTGCTAAAATATGCTTTTATTATTAGCATTGTTTTGGTTTTAATTAATAAAGCCGATGATAAATACAATTTTATTCCCGATGAAACAAAAGAAAATTCATTATTATACAAACCAATATCGAATTTTGCTCCCATGATTTTTCCCTATTTAAATTTCGATAAGATCAAAGAGAAATTCGAAGAAGAGCAAGAAAATTTTAGCGTTAAAGTTTAATCATTTAAAAAATCAAAAAAAAACAAAATAAAATGGACACAAAAAATTTAGGATTTGATTCAAAACTTATCCATGCCGGTGATTACAATAATGCGATGGGAAGTGCTGTAACACCGATTTATCAAACATCTACATTTGCATTTCGCAATGCAAAACATGGTGCTGATTTGTTTGCCGGACGTGAAAAAGGATTTATTTATACCCGTATTGGAAATCCGACCATTGAAGCGTTGGAAAAAAAATTGGCCGAATTGGAAAATGGATGTGGAGGAATAGCTTTAGCATCAGGAATGGCAGCCGTTACTACGGCATATATGACATTTTTGGGACAGGGTGAGCACGTAGTGTGTACCAGTGCGATTTATGGCCCCAGTCGAGGTGTTTTAGAAAGCCATTTTTCTCGCTTTGGCGTTGAAGCTACTTTTGTGGATACTTCAGATATAGAGTCCATTGAAAAAGCATTTAAACCAAACACAAAATTGTTGTATTTAGAAACACCCGCTAATCCAACGATTACCCTTACAGATATTCGAAAAGCTTCGGCAGTTGCCCATAAACACGGAATTATTGTTGTAGTAGACAATACGTTTAGCAGTCCGTATTTACAGAAACCATTGGAATTAGGTGCGGATGTTGCATTACATTCGCTCACCAAGTTTATTAATGGGCATGCCGATATTGTGGGTGGTGCATTAATTGCCAAAGATCCTGAAGTCTATCAGAAGCTTAGAAAAACAATGACTATGATGGGTGGCAATATGGATCCGCACCAGGCATATATGGTTATTCGCGGTGTTAAAACATTAAGTTTGCGCGTGGACCGCGCCCAGGAAAATGCCATGAAAGTAGCCGAGTTTCTTGAAAATCACCCCAAAGTGGAATGGGTAAAATATCCCGGATTAAAATCATTTCCGCAGTATGATTTAGCTCAAGAACAAATGAACGGACCAGGAGCCATGATTAGCTTTGAGCTTAAGGGTGGTTATGATGCCGGAGTAACTTTAATGAACAATGTTCATCTGGCACTTTTAGCCGTTTCATTGGGTGGTGTTGAGTCGTTAATTCAGCATCCTGCATCAATGACCCATGCCGGAATATCGAAAGAAGCAAGGCTGGAAGCACACATTACCGACGGATTGGTGCGATTTGCTGTTGGTATTGAAAATGCTGAAGATATTATTGATGATTTGGATCACGCATTAACAAAAATTTAAATGAATATAAATAAGGAGTCACACTAAGACTGTCACACTGAGCTTGTCGAAGTGTGACTTGATTTTTAAAATTTATATTTTTAACCTAGGATTATCATTGATAAAAAAGAAGAGTAAAGAAAATGAACTTTGTTGAGGAACTAAAATGGAGAGGCATGTTGCACGATGTCATGCCCGGAACAGAAGAGCAATTGAAAAAAGAGATGACCACTGCTTATGTAGGAATCGATCCTACAGCAAACTCTTTACATATCGGGCACCTGGTTGGCGTGATGATGCTAAAACATTTCCAGTCAGCAGGACATAAGCCTTTGGTCTTAGTAGGTGGTGCCACAGGTATGATTGGCGACCCGTCTGGTAAATCGCAGGAAAGAAATTTACTGGACGAAAAAACACTCCGTTATAATCAGGATTGCTTGAAAAAACAGTTGGAAAAGTTACTTGACTTTACTCCAGATAAAGAAAATAATGCCGAAATGGTAAATAATTACGACTGGATGAAAGAATATTCTTTTCTTGAGTTTATTCGTGATATTGGCAAGCATATTACCGTAAATTATATGATGGCCAAAGACTCAGTAAAAAAACGTATTGGCGAAGAATCAAAAACAGGTATGTCGTTTACCGAGTTTTCTTACCAACTGGTTCAGGGCACCGATTTTTGGCATTTATACAAAAGCAAAAACTGCAAATTGCAAATGGGTGGTTCCGACCAGTGGGGAAATATTACTACCGGAACTGAGCTAATCCGCCGCAAAGAAGGTGGCGAAGCCTTTGCCTTAACCTGCCCGCTCATTACTAAAGCAGACGGAAATAAGTTTGGAAAAACCGAAGAAGGCAATGTGTGGTTAGATCCGGATTTAACATCTCCCTATAAGTTTTATCAATTCTGGCTTAATGTTTCCGACGATGATGCTGAAAAATACATCAAAATTTTCACCATGCTTTCAAAAGACGAAATTGAATCGTTAATCGATAAACATCGAGAAGAGCCGCATCTTAGATCATTGCAACAGCGATTGGCTAAAGAAGTGACTGTTATGGTTCACTCCGAAGATGATTACAATACAGCTGTGGCTGCCTCCAAAATATTGTTTGGAAAAGCCACTACAGAAGAGTTAAAAAACCTGGACGAGAAAACTTTTCTCTCGGTATTCGAAGGAGTGCCCATGTTTGATATCGAACGGGCAAAAATGGATGCCGGAGTAAACGTGCTGGATTTACTGGCTGTTGAAACACAGGTTTTTCAATCGAAAGGCGAGTTGCGTAGGTTAATAAAAGGTGGTGGTGTGAGCATGAATAAAGAAAAAATCCCGAATGATGAAATTTTTGTTTCATCCGAACGTTTATTGAATGATAAATATATCTTAATCCAAAAAGGAAAGAAAAATTATTTTTTGATAAGAACAGTGTAAGATGGGAAAACTGATTATATCTCGACGCAAGGAGTGGCAAAACAGAGGCCGCAAATTTGGTGTTTATATCAATGGAGAAAAAGTTGATGTTATTGAAAATGGAGCGATAAAAGAACTGGAACTCGAACCCGGCAAACACAAGGTAAAGTTTAAGATTGATTGGTGCTCCAGCCCTGAAGAAGAAATAGAAGTTCCTGAAAACAAAGCAAAAAGTATTGAAGTTAGCGGGTTTAAATTGGGACGATGGCTATTTCCTGTTTTTTATGTGATATTGGCTCTTTTTTTTCTAATTAAAGTATTTTTAGATAAAACCATTGATGAGTTAATTTATGTCGTAATACCGTTGTTTTTGGTTTATCTTTATTATTTAACTTTTGGGCGAAAAAAATATATCGAAATAAAAGAATTATAAATTAATGGTTACAACCAATCATTCATATAACTTCAACTCCATGGATATTATTCGTTTTATTTTTAAGCACAAGTGGCCAATTATTATCATTACGTTAATTGCTGCTGTTGCATCGGTAATTGTTTCATTGGTAATCACGCCCAAGTTTAAATCATCGGTTATTTTTTATCCAAAAACGCAGGTTGCTGCTTCGCATGCTTTAACTACCAACGAACTTATTGATCCAGATGATCATATCCTTAATTTTGGTGATGAGGAAGCTACTGAACAATTGATCCAAACGCTTTACTCCGAAGATATTCGTTTTAAAATTATCGAGAAATTTGATTTGATGAGTCATTATAATATTGATAAAGATGGCGAATACCCGATGACAAAACTGCACGAAGAATATTCGGACAATATCCGTTTTAAACGGACCGAATATATGGCTGTTGAGGTTGAAGTAATGGATACCGATCCGCAGATGGCAGCAGATATTGCCAATACCATTGCAGCTTTGCTGGATTCTACCCTAAATAAAATGCAAAATGATGTGGCGGTTGAAATATTAAAAGTGGTTGATAAGGAATATAAGCTGGCCAAAGTGGAAATTCAGGAACTGGAATCCGCCTTAAATAAAGCACCTTTTTCCAGTCCGGAATATGCTTCTTTATCGCTTCAACTTACGAATGAAAATCAACGGCTCAGCGGTTTAAAGTCAAAGCTCGCCGAAGCACGGGTTAATGCACACCAGCAGCTACCTCGTAAATTTATGGTAACTTACGCCTATCCGGCCGAGAAAAAATCGTACCCTGTACGATGGGTCATTTGTGCAGTTTCTACCCTTTCTGCTTTTCTGTTTGCTGTTTTATTGATGCTGTTTATCGAGCGGTACAAAGATTTATTGAAATTTAAATAACCGGTATCTTGCAAACGAATAAAAACAAGATTCTTTTTTATGCTGTTTCTATTCTTTTTGTTGCTGTAAACCTTTTTTTTATAGCTCAGGATATTTATTATATTGCTTTTTTGCCGGTTATCCTGTTATTTATTTTTGCCGGTTTTTTTTCACTGGATAAGGTTTTGCTGGCGGTAGTATTCTTTACTCCCTTATCGGTGCGGTTAGATGATATCTTTCCGGCGATCCCGGTTAATTTGTATTTGCCTACCGAACCTTTACTTATTGGGATTTTATTTTTATTTATTTGCAAATTGTTACTCGACGGGTATTTTGATAAAAAAATATTGGTTCACCCGTTATCGATTGCCATTTATATCAACTTAGGGTGGATTTTACTTACCAGCATTACCAGCACCCTGCCGGTAGTATCGTTTAAGTTTTTTTTATCCAGGATTTGGTTTGTTATACCCATGTATTTTCTGGCTACACAGCTTTTTAAAAACCAAAAAAATATCGAAAGGTTTCAGTGGCTTTACATTTTCGCCCTGGTAATAGTAATTGGATATACCAATTATCGCC
Organism: Bacteroidota bacterium; assembly: GCA_034661075.1. Lineage (GTDB taxonomy): Bacteria > Bacteroidota > Bacteroidia > Bacteroidales > UBA12077 > UBA12077. Next base: position 10,881 of record JAYEKP010000049.1, on the reverse strand, counting down.
TTTCCGGATATGGACTGGATAACCAGAAGGCTTCGAACTGGGTGGTCTGGCCTTTTTTTAGTGACCATACCTCGTATGGAGCTATGCTGGTGATGTTTATATTTCCCTTGTTTTATTTTCTAAAACGAAAAAGCGAAGGGTTACTTCAAAAATCGTTAACCGGATTGGTGTTTCTTGTGTTTGTTTTTGGAATCATATTATCTTACACTCGTGCTGCCTGGCTGAGTATGTTTGCTGCTATCGGACTATGGGTTTTGATTAAGCTACGCATAAAAATACAAACGGTAATTATTGCAGGATTCGTCGTAATTGGTTTGTTTTTTGTCCTTCAGCAGGATATTTTATGGAAGCTGGAAAAGAATGAAGCTGAATCGTCCGGCCAACTTTCCGAGCATGTGCAGTCGATGGTAAATATTTCGTCTGATGCGTCCAACCTGGAACGGCTCAACCGTTGGAAATGTGCGATCCGGATGTTTAACGAAAAGCCTTTTTGGGGTTGGGGTCCGGGAACTTATATGTTTCAGTATGCTCCTTTTCAGTTTTCGTACGATCGTACCATTATCAGTACTAATTTTGCCGACCTGGGTAATGCCCATAGTGAATACCTTGGCCCGCTGGCCGAATCAGGAGTTTTTGGGATGTTATCTATCCTGCTGGTCGTTTTTATGGCTTTCCGTACAGGATATCGGGTATACCACCAATCTCAGTCGAAAGAAATCAAGGAACTTTCTCTTTATATCATATTAGGGCTATCAACGTATTTTATTCATGGTTTTTTTAATAACTTTCTAGACACCGATAAAGCATCGATTCCTGTGTGGGGATTTATGGCCATGCTGGTAGCCTTAGATGTGTATCATAAAAAATCTGAAAAAAAGATTTGAAATCAATTTATTCTTTAACTTTGTGATGTTTTTAAAAAGCATTTATGCACTCATTATTAATCATTTTGGACTCTCTCGATGAGTGGACTCCTTTCTATGATACGCAAAGTATCTTAACTGCCAAAGATTATCTTCAAAACGAATATCTGAGCAATCAATCTCATTTGGTAATCAATTTAAGTAACAACCTGAGCTATAATACCGAAGGATATTACTGTTCATTACTAGCCAAAGCACGTGGACACAAAGTAATTCCTGATGTAGAAACGATTAACCGGTTAAATGCAGAAGCTTTAATCCGGCTTGAAAAACCCTTGCAGAAAATTTGTTATCAATACATTAAAAAAAATACCCTGGAAAATGGGTTGTGGCATTTTGATATTTATTTTGGAACGTGTAAAGAAGAAGGATTGGAAAAAGTAGCCAGGTATATTTTCGAACAGTTCCATTGTCCTGTTTTACGGGTTACCTTAAATACGAATGAAAAAAATCAGATTGAATCAATTAAGTATATCCCAATTTCGGAATTGAATGATAAACAGCAGGATTACTTTGCCAGTGCACTGGATAACTTTAGTAAAAAAGTTTGGCGGGAACCGCGTGCTAAAAAACCTTTCCGTTACGATTTGGCAATTCTTTACGACCCTTCAGAGCAGTTTCCTCCAAGCGATAGAAGGGCATTAAATAAATTTATTGATATTGCAAAAAAGATGAATATCAATGCAGAATTAATTACCGCCGATGAAAGTAACCGGTTAATGGAATTTGATGCCCTTTTTATCAGGCAAACCACAGAGCTTAATCATATTACTTACCAAATGGCACAAAAAGCGGCTCAGGCCGATTTAGTGGTTATCGATGACCCCGTATCGATTATTCGTTGTACTAACAAAGTATACTTAAAAGAACTGCTTGATCAAGAAACGGTTCCTACGCCTAACTCAATGCTTTTGTTCAGGTCAAATAAAAATTCTTTCGAAAAAGTATCAAAACAACTTGGATTGCCAATTGTAATTAAAATTCCCGACGGCTCTTTTTCTCATGGAGTGAAAAAAGTAAACAATAAAGACGAATTTAAAAAAACACTGGAATCATTATTCCAACAATCAGCCATTTTGTTGGCACAGGAATATATTCCTACCGAATTCGATTGGCGTATAGGGGTGTTAAATAAAGAGCCTATTTATGCTTGCAGATATTATATGGCTAAAGGGCATTGGCAAATTTTTAATCACAAATCATCAGGAAAATCAAGTTCCGGGAATTATGAAACCATTCCCATTTATCAGGTTCCCAAAGTAGTTGTTCGTACGGCTATTAAAGCCACATCGTTAATCGGAAAAGGATTATACGGGGTGGATATTAAACAGGTAAACGATAAGTGTGTGGTTATTGAGATAAATGACAATCCGAATATGGATTATGGGAGTGGAGGATGCCATTTTGGGTGATGAGTTATACGGAAGGATATTGCGTGAATTTGTCATCCGCCTGGAACAAAAACATGCGCAATGACTGAAACCGGAAATATAAAAATTGAAAAAGCACAACCCGGTGAACTAAATGACATTTTAGCATTGGAAAAACAGTGTTTTTTCAGTGATGCTTTTTTGCGACATCAGTTTTATTATTTTATTCATAAATCGAAAAGTGAGTTTGTGGTAGTTCGAAACCCGGATAAAATAATAGCTTATTTAATCATCCAAATTCGTAAAAACAGTCGTAAATACAGAATCTATTCTTTAGCTATTGCTCCCGAATCCCGCAGAACCGGAATTGGGAAAAAATTATTGGAGTATGCAGAACGGTTAGCTCGAAAAAACAATATCCAGAAAATTACCCTTGAGGTAAGCGAAAAAAATGTGGCTGCAATTCATCTTTATAAAAAAATGGGTTTTCAGATCGAAAAAACAAGAGCAGGATACTATGCCGATGGTTCTTCTGCGTGGATTATGGTTAAGGAAATTTAATATCAGACGCATTAAACCTAACATTTACCAAATCATCTTATATTTGTCATTTATTGCAGTTTATTATGCCATAAAACCTTCATCGTATGATTGATTTATTGCTTTTAATTACCGGACTGGCAGGCTCATTCGTTTTTATCTATGTAGCTTTTATCTCGCTTAATGAAAAAGAATTCCGGGCATTCAGGGTTTCGGTTCTATGGTCTGTTGGTTGGCTCATACCTTTTTTATTGATTTATTTATATGATTTTCCTCTTAAGGAGACAATGTCGGTGGCTTTACTGGCAGGAGTGTATTTGTTTTTCCTTTTGCTTTTATTGCCGGTAAATCCCAAAATTCAGGAACCATCCCCTACACCTAAGCAGAAGCACGATGAGCGGGATGTTATGTTTTCAAGGAATGAACTAAAACCCGGGACCGCTTTATTTGAAAAATACTATGCCCAAAATCCTGAAAAGAAAAAATTGGACGATAAGTTTAGAGAAAAACCCGGTCTTCTTTCTCCTGATTCCATTCTATATCACCCCTATACTTTTGCTGCCGCAGATGCTAACTTTGAAACGATAGAGGCATTAAAACCTTTGGTAGACGGAGAGGTTGCTGAAAGAAAGCAGAATGTAGATCCAAAAAAGATAAGTCGTTTGGTCAAAAGTTGGTTAAAAAAGCTGGGAGCCCATTCAGCAGGTATTACACAGCTAAAAGATTACCACCTTTATTTTCATAAAGGGCGAGGAGCATTGTATGGGAAACAAATACACAATAAACATCCCTACGCCATTGCTCTTACCGTTGAAATGAACCACGAAATGATTCAGGCAGCACCAAAAGGCTCTGCCGTGATGGAGTCTGGTCAGCAATATTTGAATTCGGGAACGATGGCCGTTCAGCTGGCATCTTTTATCCGGAAATTAGGGTATTCAGCCCGTGCCCATATTGATGGCAACTATGAGTTGATTTGCCCGTTAATTGCCCGTGATGCCGGACTGGGAGAAATTGGCAGAATGGGATTGTTGATGACACCCAAATTAGGGCCAAGGGTGAGGATTGCTGTTGTAACTACAGATATGCCTGTGATAATAGATAAAAAAAGAGATTATTCGTCTGTGATTGATTTTTGTACTATTTGTAAAAAGTGTGCTGAGGCCTGCCCTTCGGCTTCTATATCACACCAAAAAAGAAGTATGCATGAAGGCGTATTGCGCTGGAAAATTAATTCAGAAAGTTGTTTTACTTACTGGGCTACGGTTGGCACCGATTGTGGACGGTGTATCGCTGTTTGTCCTTATGCCCATCCTGATAATTTTTTGCATAACATTATTCGTTGGGGAATTAACAATTCATACCTGTTCAGGCGTTTCGCCTTGTTTATGGATGATCTGTTTTATGGCCGCAAACCGAGGACAAAGCCTGTCCCGCTATGGTTGGATAGTTAATGTTAATGTTTTTTTACGACATAGTGCTTTGGTGGTTGAAAATATTCTCCGTAATTAGCCATTTATTAGCCGGTAATTTTAATTTCATTTTAGAATTGATTGCGAACTTGCCAAAAGAATTTTACTTTTATAGAGAAATAAACACTCAAATAAATGAAACGATTTAGTTTATCCTTACTATTTATCCTTTGCACTATTCTTGGAAATGCAGCAAACATTCAAAACGATACATTAACCCATTTTGCCAACGAAACAGAAGCCAGACAAAATATTTTAGAATTATTAGATCTTTCTGAAACAAGCAGAAGTAAAAATCCAGGTAAAGCATTGTCGTATGCTTTATCAGCCATAAAAATAAGTAAAAAAATTAACGACTACGAATTGTGGAACAAATCAGAATATTTAGCCGGATTCGTACATTATGTTCAAAATGATTTTACAGAAGCTATTCTGCATTTTGAAAAATCGCTGGAGCTCAGCAGAACCTATGATTTTGCCGAAGGTGAGGCTGCTGCGCTTAATCGGATGGGAAATACCTATCAGCTTATGGGTCAATATGAGCAGGCTTTAAAATTTTACCAGGAGGCTTTAACTATAAATAAAGAGATTGAAAATAACCAGGAGATAGCCAGAAATCTTACAAACCTGGGAAGCGTTTACCGATTATTCGGAAATTACGAGTTAGCGATTAATCAACATCTTGAGGCATTAAATATATACGAAGGGCTTCAGAATAACGAAGGAATAGCGTGGTCGGCCTTAAATATTGCGCGTTTGTTTAAAATGATGAAAAATTATAACAAGAGTTTAGAATATATCAATCAGTCGCTAAAAATTTATCAGCAAATAGAAGAAGACAATCAGGTTCGTGTGGGTGTAACGCTTTGTTTAAAAGATTTTGGCGATGTTTATTACAAAATGGGCGATTTCGATAAGGCTGTTGAATATAGTAACAGAGTACTTGAAATGAATAAAAAGTCAGGGAATCAGTTGGGTGTAGCCAATTCATTAAGTACATTGGGTAAAATATATTTCGATGCCGGAGATTTTTCAAAAGCAACAACCTATTTAAAGCGATCAAAAACCTTAAAAGACTCCTTAAATGATCATACCGAAACAGCGTTACTTTTACGATATCTTGGCAAAATAAATTTAATCAACGGAAATCTGCACGAAGCAGGCACAGACTTAAAAAACAGCCTTGATTTTGCTATTAAACAGCATTTAAAAGAGGATGTAAAAGAAGCATACCTGGCCTTGTCCGAGCTTTATGAACATAAAGGGAATCATGCTAAAGCACTCGAATATTATAAATTTTATACCGGATTAAAAGACAGTTTAAATAACCAGAAAATTAACGAGTTAGAGCTACAGTACGAGTTTGATAAAATGCAACGACAGATAGAATTTGAGCAGAAACAAAAAGATGCAGAGCAAAAGGCACGGTTACAAAAAAGAAATATATTAATATGGGTTTTTGCTGCAGGATTTCTTTTTATGATCATCTTTGCCTATTTCATTTATAAAAGTTACCAGCGGAAAAAGAGAACCAATATTATTTTAACTCAGCAGAAAAAAGAAATTGAAAGCCAAAAAGACGAAATCGAGGCCCAGCGTGATTTTGTAACTAAACAGCGCGACCAGATTGCTCATCAGAATGAAATTATAACGGACAGTATTGAATATGCCAAAAGAATTCAAAGTGCATTGCTCCCGCAGGAAAATTATTTGGAAAAATTATTGCCTGAGCATTTTGTTTTTATGAAACCAAAAAATATTGTCAGTGGCGATTTCTTTTGGGTGACCGAAAAGCAAAATAAAATTATTATTGCTGTCGCGGATTGTACAGGACATGGCGTGCCCGGAGCTTTCATGAGTATGTTGGGCGTAGCTTTTTTAAATGAAATTGTAAACAATAGCTCTAAAGTTATGCCTGACTTGATTCTAAACCATTTGCGGGACTTCATCATTCGATCGTTACATCAGGAATATGGTTATTCGGGTTCGAAAGACGGCATGGATATGGCTTTAATATCTATTGATAAAAAAACACAGATCATGGAATATGCAGGGGCCTATAATCCCGTATTTATTATTCGAAGCCGGGAGTTGCACGAAATAAAAGGAGATAAAATGCCCATTGGCATCCATGCGGTTAAGGTCGATAAAGAATTTACCAACCACCAGTTTCAACTTCAGAAAGAGGATATGATTTATCTGTTTTCCGATGGTTATGTCGACCAGTTTGGAGGTAAAGACGGGATGAAATTAAAGATGAAACCTTTTAAAGAACTTTTAATAAAAATATCTGAAAAACCCATGGGCAAACAATATAAAGCTCTCGAGAATTATATGGAAAAATGGCAGGGCGATTATTCACAACTCGACGATATGATTGTTATGGGAATAAAGATTTAATCCTTGTTTACTTCTTCAATAGCTTCTGAAACATTAATTACATAATCGGCCAGCTTCTCACTTTCTGATATCAGATCGTTATAGATGATACCGGTTTGATAGCTGTAATCTTTCTTCTCAACACTCTTCAAATGTTCTTTTTTTAGCTTATTGCGGTAATGATTTATTTTCTCTTCAATGTCCAATGCTTTGTTTATGTCAATCAGTTTATATCCTTTTTCCAGATTTTGAATCATCTCAGCAAGGGCCTCGGATACCAGCGTAAACATTTTTTCAATATGTTGGGTTTGTTTATCGCTAAACTTAACTTTCCAGTCACTTTTTCGCATAAGGGTTTTTCCCAGGTTAAAACAGCTGTCGGCAATACTTTCAATATCCGAAATGACCTTTAACATGGCTTTTATCCGTTTGGAGCCTTCGATACTTAACTCCCCTTCTGAAACTTTGGTTAGGTAAGTGGCAATCTCCACTTCCATCCTATCGCTTATACCCTCGTATTTTTCAATTTTATTATAGCGTTTATTAAATTTTTTATCCGATGATTCATGAAACATTTTTTGTACAAAATGGAACATTTTTTCTACCCTTTCACCAAACACCGTGATTTCTTTTTTGGCTTGATGAATAGATAGCTCCGATGTTGAAAGCATTCCGGTATTGATATATTTCAAACGGAACTCTTCGGTATCGTCGCGCATAGGCACCAGTCGGGTTACAATACCTTGAATCATCCGGGTAAACCAAATAAATATCAGGGTGTTGGTAATATTAAATGTAGTATGGAAAATTGCCAGTGCTACCGGAATAGCATGGGCTGATTTATATGGCGAAACACCGCCACTTTTTGTTATAAACCAGTCTATTCCCGAAAGGAAATAGTTAAATATTAAAGATACCCAAATTACCCCCAGAATGTTAAAAATCAGGTGTGCCCGGGCGGCTCTTTTGGCGGAAACATTAGTTACTGCTGCAGCAATGTTTGCTGTTACGGCAGTTCCGATGTTTTCGCCTAATACCATAGCCGCAGCGATATCAAAAGATATCCATCCGTTGTTACACATAACAAGGGTAAGGGCCATGGTGGCACTCGATGATTGGATAATAATGGTTAAAATGGTTCCAATGGCTAAAAATAACAGGTGTGATAAAACACCTTCCGATGTATAATTGCTTAAAAAGGCTAAAATTTCAGGATTATTTTTAATATCGGGCACCGAAGCTTTTAAAAAGTCTAATCCTAAAAATATGATGGCAAAACCGATAATAAATTCACCCCAAAATTTATTTTTTTTGGTTTTTGAAAATAGTAAAGGGAAACTAATCCCGATAAGTGGAAGAGAAATAATGCTTATATCAATTTTAAAACCTAAGAGCGAAATTAACCATGCCGTTACAGTGGTCCCGATATTTGCCCCCATAATTACTCCTATAGATTCTGACAAGGCTAATAGTCCAGCATTAACAAAACTTACCACCATTACCGTAGTTGCTGAAGACGACTGGATTAGGGTAGTAATTAAAAAACCGGTAAATACCCCTTTTACCGGATTTGAAGTCATTCTGGCCAAAATATTTCGTATCTTATCGCCGGCAACCTTTTGCAGCGCTTCGCTCATAAGCTTCATCCCAAACAAAAAGAAACCTAAAGAGCCGATAAGTGTTAAGAAATCTAATAACGAGTAATTCATGGGCTTAATTTATTGAAATTAAATAGGCAAATCTATAAAAATTTATTTTTCTGTTAATGATAATTTAATTTTCAATTAACATTTTAATAACACATTTTTTTAAACCCCTGCTAAAATAAAGTTAGTCCTTATATATTGGCTTATTTTATGTTTTATAAAAAGATGAAATAGTACCTTTTTTCGGATTATAATTCTAAATTTGGGCAAAACTTCAATAATATGCATACGCTGAAAGAATTTCAACAAATTATAAAAGACGCTGTTGCCAAAGAAAAATTTGAAAAAAAACCTCAGGCATTATACGACCCGATTAATTATACCCTGGCCTCAGGAGGGAAACGAATCCGCCCGGCCTTAGTGCTGTTAGCTTTTAATTTGTTTTCTGAAGATATACAAAAAGCGGTCAGGCCGGCAATAGGGCTGGAGATTTTCCATAATTTTACCCTTTTGCATGATGATATTATGGATCATGCTGAAATACGTCGGGGCATACTTTCGGTACATAAAAAGTGGAATGAAAACACAGCGATACTTTCTGGCGATGCCATGCTTATCAAAGCGTATGATTACTTTCTGGATATTGATTCTTCTCAATACAAGGAAATATTAAAAGTTTTTAATCAAACGGCACTTGAAGTTTGCGAAGGGCAACAATATGATATGGAGTTTGAAGAACGGGATGAGGTTACCGAAAAGGAGTATTTGCGAATGATTGAACTTAAAACATCTGTTTTATTGGCGGGAGCTCTTAAAATTGGGGCGTTGCTTGGTGATGCAGATAAACAGGATGCTGAGTTATTATACGAATATGGTATAAATCTTGGCCTTGCCTTCCAGCTGCAGGATGATTTACTGGATGTTTACGGCGATGAAAAAGTGTTTGGGAAACAGATTGGCGGGGATATTGTATCAAATAAAAAAACTTTTTTACTGATAAAAGCCAAAGAAATTGCCGGCGACGAAGATCTAAAAACCATGGAATGCTGGTTGCAAAATAATAACAACGCAAACAGAGATGAGAAAATAAAAGCAATTACTGAGATTTATAATAATTTGAACATTAAAGAAATAACCAAAGAGAAGATACTGAGTTTAACCCAAAAAGCACTGAACTTGCTAGATGAAGTAAAGGTAGAAAATCATAAAAAAATTGAGTTGAAAAATTTAGCCGGGAAATTGATTAATCGTAATTCATAAGCTATAAGTGAAATAAAATGCCTGGAGTAAAGGCTAGCTGATGCGCCTCTGAAATTATATATTTTACCTCGGCAAAAACTTCCATTTTGGAGCTTACTTTAAACTGAATTCCTCCGCCCAGGTTAGCTCCGGGCACAAACTGCATCGTATTAAAATCGTAGGTTTTACCACCCGCAATTACTGAGCTGTGGTCATCTTTAATATGCCAACCGCTGCCATGTAACCCGCCTAGTAAATAAACATAAAAGTCATTTCGGGTACGGTAATTTAAAATATAATGAAAATTTACGTTCAGTACGTAAACCGTTGTAATAGATTCGCCGCCATCACTAGGAAATTGGTGCTTCTTGGGTAAATACATGGTAATATCCGGAACAATATCTAATTTTTTGCCTAAGCTCCAGTTGGCCCGAACGTTTATTCCTAACGAATTATTGGTATAACCGGCTTCATAATCAAGCTCATTGCCCATGGCAAGAACCAAACCACCTCCTACCTTGTTTAACTGAGCTGATGTTTGGTGGTAAAAAGAAAAAGCAAATAATAGGGTAAATACAAAGATGAGGGTGTTTTTCATAGTTTTAATGGATTAAAAAAAAGGATATCCTAAAGAATATCCCACAAATTTCTAAAAAAAAACCTGATATTTAAAATTTTAAAGTGCAAATAAAATGCCCAAATTAAACACCGCTTCGTCGTAATTACTAATAATGTATTTAACCTCGCTAAAAGCACTCATCGACGAGCTGAAATTAAAATTAATACCAGCTCCCATATTTAATCCAGGTTTAGTTCCTACTACATCAGGATCATCATAATAAATACTTGACGGGCCCGTATATTTTGCTGAATAATGTGAAATATTTAATCCTCCAACCGCATAAAAATCAAAATCGCCGGTATTCCAGAAAGTCCAGTTTCCGTCAATATCAATAGCCCAACGAGTGTATTTCCAGTATGTTCTGGTTTGAGGGAAAAATATGCCAAATTCAACCGAACCGGCTAAATTTTCCAATAACATATCCAGTCCGTAAGTTCCTTTAAATTGTAGCCCTACAGGAGGCCTGTCGGTTTCAAATACAAGTCCGCTACCTAACTTTATTTCCTGTGCATTTGTTTTTACACTTGAAAAACCAACCAAAAGCACGAATGCAAATAATATTGAAATTCATAGCTGTCCTAAATATTTTTAAAATTAAAAAATACAAACGTAATTACAGGTATTTTGGACAGATTTTTACTATTATTAAAAACGAATCCCCCCATTTAAATAAAATCCCTTGTTTATATT
>JAYEKP010000048.1:0-21731 GCA_034661075.1 Bacteroidota bacterium | reverse complement strand
AATGGGAGAAAGTGGTATATTATGGTAAATTTTTATATATTTTTACAAGTTAATTAAAGTGTTTTTTATGACAACGTTTATTGGCGACTATAATTGCAGAGTAGATGAAAAGGGGAGAGTTACTTTCCCGTCATCACTTAAGAAGCAGATGGATGCTGCTTCGCAGAATCGCTTTGTGGTCAAAAAGGACATCTTTGAACAATGCCTTGTTTTGTATCCCATTGAGGAATGGGAAAGGCAAAATGCAATCATACGAAGCAAAATTAATCCCTATAATAAGGAACATAATAAATTTTTAAGAAATTTTTACCGGGGCTCGGCAGAGATTGTACTCGATGGGAATAATCGACTGCTGATTCCCAAACGGTTACTTGAACTTGCAGAAATCTCTAAAGAAGCAATTTTAGCCGGGCAGTATGGCAAAATTGAAATTTGGTCGAAAGAGTTGTATGAGGCAGCTGAAGAAAGTCACGAAGATTTTGCAGCTTTAGCTGAGAAAATAATGGGGGGAAATTCAAATCTGGAAAATGAATAAACTATGGGCTATCATACGCCAGTATTGCTTACAGAGAGTATTAATGGTTTGCAAATCAATCCACAGGGGGTTTATGTCGATGTTACTTTTGGCGGGGGTGGCCATTCTCGTGAAATCTTAAAAAAATTAAATAAAGGCAAACTGATTGCATTCGACCAGGATGATGATGCACAGCAGAATCTGATAGATGATGGCCGGTTTATATTTGTGAATCATAATTTCAGGTTTTTGAAAAATTTCCTGAAATACCACGGTTTTGAAAAGGTTGATGGCATTTTAGCCGATTTAGGTGTTTCATCGCATCATTTCGACCAGCCTGAAAGAGGTTTTTCCTTTAGGTACGATGGTGGCCTGGATATGAGAATGAATCGTAGCGCCAAAGTTTCGGCAAAAGATATTATTAATCAATATCCGGAACAGGAACTGGCTAAAATATTTTGGGAATATGGCGAATTAAAAAACAGCCGTAAGCTGGCAAGAGCTATTGTCAACAATAGAACAGACAAAGAAATTCATACCATTAAGTCGTTTACCGATTTGTTGATGCCTTTTATTCCAAAACATGCAGAGCATAAATTCTTAGCTAAGATTTTCCAGGCATTGCGCATTGAGGTAAACCGCGAAATGGATTATTTGAAAGAAATGTTGCTGCAAACAGCCATGGTTCTTAAGCCAGGAGGGAGGCTTGTGGTGATAACGTATCATTCGTTAGAAGATCGATTGGTAAAAAATTTTATCAAAAACGGAAAGTTTGAAGGCGAAGCTGAAAAGGATTTTTATGGAAGAACAAACGTGCCTTTTAAAGCAATAAATCGTAAAGTTATTGTGCCCGATGAAAAAGAAATTGCCGAAAATAACAGAGCGCGAAGTGCAAAATTAAGAATTGCTGAAAAATTATGATAAAAGACGATGATAAACATGTAGAGTTTATTGACGAGAAACAAGAGCGAAAAGAACATAAGTTTGGCTCGGTAAAAGACTTTCTCGATGGTTCGCTTATTGCTAATGATTTTGTGGTAAGGCAGCTGCCCTATATTGTTTTTCTGGTGTTTTTGGCATTCATCTATATAGGTAACAGGTATCATGCTGAAAAGATGGTACGAAAGAATGCCGAGTTACAAAAAGAAATTAATGAGTTAAGAGCTGAGGCCATTACTACCTCTTCTGAGTTAATGTTTATTAGTAAACAATCAGAAGTGGTAAAGCTTGTAAAAAAACGGGGCCTCGACCTGGAAGAGTCGGTTGAGCCACCACAAAAAATTGTAATAAAAGAGTAAAAGAATTTATGTCATTGAAAAAGGAAATAGTATGGAGAGTTGGTGTAGTATATATATTTATACTCGTCTTAGCCATGCTTATTGTGGGCAAAATTCTTTATTTGCAGCTTATCGAAGGAAATACATGGAAAAAGAAAGCACAAAATCTTACCTTAAAAGATATTACAGTTGAGTCGAACCGTGGTGATATTTTGGCTGATGATGGCCGGTTGCTTGCCAGTTCGATACCCTATTATGAAATACGCATGGATACCCGTAGTACCGGAATGGATGACCGAACCTTTGAAAAGAATATTGACTCTCTAGCTATTCGTTTATCTCAACTTTTTAAAGATAAATCAGCATCTGTCTATAAAAAAGAATTGGTTACAGCACGAAGAAATGGTGAGCGGTTTCATCTAATTAAACGAAGAGTTAATTATAATCAGCTTAAAGAGCTTGAGACTTTCCCAATATTTCGTTTGGGAAGATATAAAGGAGGATTTATTGCTTTGCAAACCAATATAAGGATACAACCTCATGTAAATCTTGCTTCACGTACCATTGGTTATACAACAAAAGGTATTGGTGGAAATATTGTGGGTATTGAGGGTGCATATGATAAAGCGTTAAAAGGTGTTGAAGGAGTTTGTTTGATGCAACGTTTACAAGGAAATGTTTGGATGCCTGTAAACGATGGGAATGAAGTAGAACCTAAAGACGGAATGGATGTAGTTACAACCATTGATGTTAATGTTCAGGATGTAGCGGAAAATGCATTGCTTAAACAACTTTTAAAACACGAAGCAGACCACGGTACCGCAGTCTTAATGGAGGTTGCTACAGGAGAAATAAAAGCAATTGTTAATTTGCAAAGAAATAGCAGCGGACAGTACAAGGAAACCTATAACTATGCTATTGGTGAAAGTACCGAACCTGGATCTACATTTAAATTAGCATCAATCATTGCAGCACTTGAAGATGGATATGTTGATTTAAATGATACCATTGATACAGGCAAAGGGGAGATTCAGTATTATGATAAAAAATTAACCGATTCTAAATATGGTGGTTACGGTAAAATTACGGTGAAAAAGGTCTTTGAGGTTTCATCGAATGTAGGTATTTCTAAAATTATTACCGAAAGTTATACGGGAAGAGAAGAAAAATTTATTAACCGGCTTTACCGGATGAATCTGAACAATAAACTGGGTTTGGATATTAAAGGCGAGGGAAGCCCGGAAATAAAATACCCGGGAGATAAGTATTGGTCAGGTGTATCATTGCCTATGATGTCTATTGGATATGAAGTGAGGATGACGCCTTTACAAATCCTGACTTTCTATAATGCCATTGCCAACAATGGAAAAATGGTGAAACCCAAATTTGTGAAGGCATTAATGTATCATGGGGATGTAGTAAACAAATTTGAAACGGAAGTTATTAATCCTTCGGTATGTTCAAGGGGTACTTTGCGTAAAGTTAAAAATATGCTGGAAGGGGTAGTTGAAAATGGGACAGCTACCAATATAAAAAATAAAAATTACAAAATTGCAGGAAAAACCGGAACGGCACAAATAGCGAATATCGAATCGGGGTATTCCGATAAATCAAAATTAAGTTATCAGGCTTCGTTTGTTGGCTATTTCCCTGCGGATAATCCTAAATATTCTTGTATTGTAGTGGTTAACTCCCCATCTAAAAATATTTATTACGGGAACCTGGTTGCAGGGCCTGTTTTTAAAGAGATTGCTGACAAAGTTTATGCCACCAGTTTCGATATGCATGGGAAGAAACTGGCCGATATCAGCGAAGACGTAAAAGTTCCTTATACAAAACATAGCTATAAACATGAGCTCAATTATGTTTTAAAAGAGTTAGGAATTCATGTATACGATGAGGAGGTTGATTCTGACTGGGTGCTAACTATCAAAAAGGATTCGTGTGTAAAATTGTCTAATCGTTTTATCGACCATCAGTTTATGCCTAATGTGGCAGGTATGGGAGTAAAGGATGCTGTTTTTATTCTCGAAAATTTAGGATTAGAGGTTGAAATACATGGGAGAGGAACCGTTTTGAATCAATCGGTAAAACCAGGATCAAAAATAATTGAGGGGCAAATGGTTGTCCTTGAAATGTCGATACAATAAAAAAATATAGATTGGAGTGAAAGCGTTAAACGACATATTAAAAGAGATTCAAATCATTAAACAGACAGGAAATATTGATATTCCTGTTAAGGAAATTATTTTCGATTCACGAAAAGTTACTCCCGGGTGCCTTTTTATAGCCGTTAAAGGAACACAAACCGATGGGCATCAGTATATTAATCAGGCTGTTGAAAAAGGTGCTAAAGCCATAATATGCGAAAAACTACCGGAAAATGTAGTAAGTGGTATTGCCTATATTCTGGTAAAGAATTCTGCAGAAGCCTTAAGCCGGGTTGCTTCGGCATTTTATAATCATCCTTCATCAAAAATTAAATTGGTTGGGGTTACAGGTACCAATGGAAAAACAACTACCGTTACATTGCTTTATAATCTGGTTCGTAAATTGGGACATAAAGCCGGATTATTGTCTACGGTTCGTAATTATATTAATGATAAAGTTATTGAAGCAACACATACTACACCCGATGCGGTGCAGATTAACCACTTGTTAGATATAATGGTTCAATCGGGTTGTGCTTATTGTTTTATGGAGGTAAGCTCGCATGCAGTTGACCAGCACAGAATTAGCGGATTAGATTTTACCGGGGCGGTATTTACCAATATTACCCACGACCATCTCGATTATCATAAAACATTTGCCGATTATATAAAAGCAAAGAAAAAGTTTTTTGATAACCTGAAACCGGAAAGTTTTGCGCTTATTAATACGGACGATAAAAACGGGCGTGTGATGATCCAAAATTCGCGTGCCACGATAAAATCATACGGAATAAAATCAGCAGCTGACATTAAGGCTAAAATTATAGAGAATCATTTTGAAGGGTCTTTATTAAGAATAGATAATACAGATGTTTGGACCTACTTTGTGGGTACGTTTAATGCTTATAATCTTTTAAGTGTATATGCTACAGCATTAATGTTGGGATTTAATTCTGCGGAAATTTTAACCACATTAAGCCTTATGAAACCGGTTGAGGGACGATTTGAAACGTTCCGTTCTCAGCATGGTATTACGGCTATTGTCGATTATGCGCATACACCCGATGCTTTGTTAAATGTTTTAAACGCTATTAACCAAATAAGGAAAAAAGAACAGGATTTGATTACGGTGGTAGGAGCAGGTGGCGACCGGGATAAAACAAAACGGCCACAGATGGCCAAAATTGCTGTAACAAACAGCAATAAAGTGATTTTAACATCAGATAATCCCAGAACTGAAGATCCAAACCTGATTATTGAAGATATGAAAACGGGTTTACAAGAGGAAGACAGAATAAAAACAATTGCTATTACCGACAGGAAAGAGGCAATACGGACAGCATGCCTGTTGGCAAAGAAAGATGATATTATCCTGGTAGCAGGCAAAGGACATGAAACATACCAGGAAGTTAACGGTGTAAAGCATCCTTTTGATGACAGGGAAATTATCAAGCAAACTTTTAACGAAATCTATAACTAAACCAGATTATGCTTTATTATCTCTTTTTATATTTAGATAAATTTGATTTCCCGGGAGCCGGGGTGTTTCAGTATATCTCATTCCGGTCGGCGATGACTGTAATTACCTCATTAATCATTTCCATGATTTTTGGAAAACGAATAATTAATTTCTTAAGAAAAAAACAGATAGGCGAAGATATTCGCGATTTAGGACTGGAAGGACAGATGCAGAAAAAAGGAACACCAACTATGGGAGGTGTTATTATTCTAGCATCCATTATTATCCCTACACTTTTGTTTGGTGATTTGTTAAATGTATATGTCATTTTAATGCTTGTAACTACCATATGGCTTGGTACCATAGGTTTTCTCGATGATTATATCAAAACATTCTTAAAAAATAAAGATGGACTGGCCGGGAAATTTAAGATTTTAGGACAAATTGGATTGGGCCTTATCGTAGGGTTAACCCTTTATCTAAGCGATGATGTGGTGATTCGTGAAATTGTGGTTGAAAAACAGAATTTAACCAGTAGCGAAATAGTTGAAGGAGTTGATAATACCAATGATGGGCAGGTTAGATATGCCCGAGATACAAAATCAACAAAAACAACCATTCCATTTGTAAAAAATAACGAGTTTGATTACGAATACCTGGTATCATTTTTAGGCAAACATAGCCAAAAAGCAGCATGGATAGTTTTTGTCATTTTTGTCATTCTTATAGTAACAGCGGTTTCCAATGGTGCGAACCTGACCGACGGACTCGATGGCCTGGCAACCGGGTCGTCGGCTATTATTGGAACAACATTGGGTATTTTGGCTTATTTATCGGGTAATATGATTTATGCCGATTACTTAAACATTATGTATATCCCGTTAACAGGTGAATTAGTGGTGTTTATGAGTGCTTTTATCGGAGCTACTATTGGCTTTTTATGGTACAACTCTTATCCGGCCCAGGTATTTATGGGCGATACTGGAAGCCTTTCTATTGGGGGTATTATTGCTGTGTTTGCTATTATTATCCGTAAAGAGCTGCTTATTCCTATCCTTTGCGGGATATTTTTTATGGAAAGCCTGTCGGTTGTTATGCAGGTTAGCTATTTCAAATATACCAAAAGAAAATTTGGCGCAGGGAAACGAATATTTTTAATGTCTCCTTTACATCATCATTACCAGATGAAAGGATATCCCGAACCAAAAATTGTAATGCGATTTATGATTATTGGGATTTTATTAGCCGTAATATCGGTAGTAACTCTTAAAATCAGATAATAAAACATGAGCGAACGGATTGTCATATTAGGGGCAGGCGAAAGCGGAGTTGGTTCAGCCATTCTTGCGAAAAAGAATGGTGCCGATGTTTTTGTGTCTGATTTTGGAGTCATTAAAGATAAATACAAAAAAGTACTAGATAACCATGGGATAGCCTGGGAGGAAAATAAACACAGCCGGGAGCTTATTCTTAATGCTCATGAAATTATTAAAAGCCCGGGAATTCCCGAAAAGGTTGAAATCGTTCAACGAGCTATTGAAAATAACATTCCGGTTATCTCAGAAATCGAATATGCTGCTCGATTTTGTAATGCTTATAAAATATGTATTACCGGAAGCAATGGTAAAACAACGACCACTCATCTTATTTATCATCTATTGAAAAATGCCGGGTTGAATGTGGGTATGGCGGGCAATGTCGGGCAAAGCTGGGCATGGCAGGTAGCCGAAAATAATTATGATTACTATGTAATTGAGTTAAGCAGTTTCCAGCTGGATGGGATGTACGATTTTAAAGCCGAGATAGCTGTTTTAATGAATATTACACCCGACCATCTCGACCGATATAATTCTATGCAGGATTATGTGAATTCAAAATTTCGCATTACACAGAATCAAACAGCAAAAGATCATTTTATCTATTGTAGTGATGATGAAATTACCCAAAAAGAGATTGAAAAGAGGCATTTAGCAGCCCAGAAAATTTCTTTTTCAATTAAAGAAAAGTTTACCCAAGGGGCATTTATCGAAGAAAATAATATAAAAATCAATTATTTAAATAATCAATTTACTATGTCAATACAAAATTTAGCTTTAAAAGGGCAGCATAACACATATAACTCTATGGCTGCCGGTATTTCCGCACAAGTGCTAAAAATTCGAAAAGAAGTTATTCGCGAAAGCCTGAGTAATTTCCAGGGTGTTGAACACCGTTTAGAATTTGTTCTAAAAGTTCATGGCATCGAATTTATTAACGATTCCAAAGCAACCAACGTAAACTCCACCTGGTATGCGCTCGAAAGCGTGCCTGATGATATTATCTGGATTGTTGGAGGAGTTGATAAAGGGAATGATTACTCAATTATAGAAGATTTAGTGCGCAAAAAAGTAAAGGCAATTATTTGCCTGGGAGTGGATAATACCAAATTGCATAAAGCGTTTGGACGCATGGTATCGACTATAATAGATACCCAGTCTGCTTCCGAAGCTGTAAAAACTGCGTATTACCTTGCTAAAAAAGGCGATACGGTACTATTATCTCCTGCCTGCGCCAGTTTTGATTTATTTGAAAATTATGAAGACCGTGGCAATAAATTTAAACAGGCAGTAAGAGAATTGTAAAAAACGAATTATTGATTTTTTAAAAATCTGGTAATTGTATGAGATTGACAGAGATATTATCGAAATATTTTAAAGGCGACCGGGTCATCTGGGGTGTAATATTTGCGCTTTCTATGTTTTCATTGTTAGCGGTTTATAGCTCTACTGGTACCCTTGCATACAAATACCAGGGCGGAAATACAGCATATTATATTTTAAAGCACTTTGTATTGTTAATGGTAGGATTGGGGATTATTTATATAACTCATTTAATTCCGTATAAATTTTATTCTAAACTATCGCAGTTATTTTTGTATCTGGCCATATTTTTATTGGCTATTACGCTAATTATGGGTACAAGCCTTAACCAGGCAACTCGTTGGTTAACACTCCCCGGACTGGGTTTGACCATTCAAACATCCGACTTTGCCAAGTTAGCGTTAATTATGTATATCGCACGTATTTTATCCATGCGACAACATAAAATTGATGATTTTAACGGGATGGTCGTTTCACTTATTATCCCTATAGTGGCTGTTTGCGGATTAATTATGCCTGCGAATTTATCTACAGCAGTAATATTATTTGTCTCTTCATTTATTCTGATGTTTATTGGAAGGGTTAAAATGAGATACTTAATGTTGGTTGCCGGTATTGGTGTATTTATAATCACTTTGCTTATTGCAAGCATTGTTTTTACCGGAAGTCAGGGACGTATAGGAACATGGCAGAACCGAATAGAAAGTTTTGTAAGCGGAGATAGCGAGGATAATTACCAGGTGGAACAAAGTAAGATTGCCATTGCAACTGGTGGTTTTTTTGGCAAAGGGCCGGGGAATAGTACGCAAAGAAACTTTTTGCCACATCCTTATTCCGATTTTATTTATGCGATTATCATCGAAGAGTATGGTTTTGTTGGCGGAGTAATTGTATTGATTTTATATTTGTTTTTGCTTTACCGGGCAGGAGTTATTGTTCGGAAGAGCAATCGTACTTTTGCAGCATTTTTAGCCATAGGGCTTACCATAAGCCTTACTTTTCAGGCAATGATAAATATGGGTGTGGCTGTGCATTTATTCCCGGTTACAGGACAAACACTACCATTAGTGAGTATGGGAGGTTCGTCCATTTTATTTACCGGCGTGGCGTTTGGAATAATTTTAAGTGTTAGCCGGGGGGTTGAAAAAAACCTTGAATTAGAAACTGAATCAGAAGACGAAAGTGAAGAAAACGAAGAATAAAAATATTATCATCAGCGGTGGCGGAACAGGTGGACATGTGTTCCCGGCTATTTCTATTGCCAATGCAATTAAGCAAATAGAACCCAACAGTAATATTCTATTTGTGGGTGCATTGGGTAAAATTGAAATGGATAAAGTTCCGGCTGCCGGATATCAAATTAAAGGATTACCTGTGGCTGGATTGCAACGCAGAATAACCTTTAAAAATATCGTTTTTATTTTTAAACTGATTAAGAGTTTGAGATTATCGAAAAAGATAATAAAAGATTTTCAACCGGATGTTGTGGTTGGTGTAGGAGGATATGCCAGCGGGCCGGTATTGTATATGGCTAATCGAAAAAATATTCCAACACTTGTTCAGGAACAAAATTCGTATGCCGGGATTACCAATAAATTACTGGCTAAAAAAGCACAAAAAATTTGTGTGGCTTACGAAGGAATGGAAAAATATTTTCCTGAAGAAAAGATTATTTTAACCGGTAATCCCATCAGGCAGGATTTACTCGGCCAAATGGATAGCAAAACAGAGGCTGCTGAATATTTTAAAATGGACAAGGATAAAAGAACGGTGTTAGTTATTGGAGGAAGTTTGGGTGCACGTACCATAAATCAAAGCATTATGGCTAATATGAATAAAATTGGCCAGAGTGATGTTCAGCTGTTATGGCAAACCGGTAAATATTATTATGAAGATGCTAAGGCTGTTGCGGAAAAATCAGGATATGAAAATATTAAAGTGTTGGATTTTATTGTTCGAATGGATTATGCGTATTCTTTGGCTGATATGATTATTTCACGAGCCGGAGCAGGAACTATTTCTGAACTGGAGCTGGTAGGTAAGCCGGTGGTGCTGGTGCCATCGCCCAATGTAGCCGAAGACCATCAAACAAAAAATGCTCTGGCGTTGGTAAATAAAAATGCAGCGATCATGGTGAAAGATAGTAATGCTAAAATAGAATTGGTTGACAGGGTATTAAATTTAGCACATGATAAGGATAAGATGATCGATTTATCTAGAAATATAAAAGGAATGGCTTTGCGCGATTCTGCTAAAATAATTGCTGAAGAAGTTTTAAAATTAGGA
Source organism: Bacteroidota bacterium (assembly GCA_034661075.1). Classification (GTDB taxonomy): domain Bacteria; phylum Bacteroidota; class Bacteroidia; order Bacteroidales; family UBA12077; genus UBA12077. The sequence goes on along the minus strand of JAYEKP010000048.1, from coordinate 11,406 downwards.
TAATGGTGAATCTGGAAAGAATACATAATATTTACTTTTTAGGTGTTGGCGGCATTGGAATGAGTGCTATTGCCCGTTATTTTAATGCACTTGGGAAACGAGCAGGAGGATACGATAAAGTGTCCCGACCGATTACCGATAAACTTCAGCACGAAGGAATAAGTATAAACTTTAGAGATGAGGTAGAAAGCATTCCCGCACATTTTAAAAATAAAAAAGATACCCTGGTTATTATTACACCTGCCATTTCAACATCAAATCATCAGTTAAACTATTTTCTTGAGCAGGGGTTTACCATAAAAAAACGTTCCGAGGTGCTGGGCATAATTGCTAATTCACAGAACTGTATTGCCATTGCCGGAACACATGGAAAAACTACGATAACCACCATGGTTTCTTATTTTATGCAGCAATCGAGAGTTGGATGTAATGCATTTTTAGGTGGCGTTTCGAAAAATTTTAACACCAACCTGGTGGTAAATCCCGATAGTGATTTGATGGTTGTGGAGGCTGATGAATTCGACCGTTCATTTTTACATCTGCAGCCGCAACATGCAATTATTTCAGCCATTGATGCCGACCATTTGGATATTTATAAAAGTAAGAATTATGTAAATGAAGCTTTTGAGCAGTTTATTCAGCAAATTAAACCAAATGGAACACTAATTATAAAATCAGGGATTGATGTAAAAATAAACAGAGATGATATTCATGTTTATACCTATTCGTTAGATGATAATTCGGATTTTAAAGCAGAGAATATTCGAATAGATAATGGATTATATGTATTTGATTTTGTAGGAGAGAAAATAAAAATTCGTGACTTAAAACTTGGATTACCCGGACGCATTAATGTTGAAAATGCTGTGGCAGCCATAGCTATGGCATATTTAAATGGGGCTCATCAAGACGAAATTTACAATGCTGTACCAAAATTTAAAGGGATAGAACGCAGGTTCGATTATCAGATTCACCGAAAGGATTTTGTTTATATTGATGATTATGCACATCATCCGGAAGAACTGAAAGCAGCGATTTTATCGGTTAAAGAACTGTTTAAGGATAAAAAAGTTACCGGTATTTTTCAACCTCATTTGTATTCGCGTACACGCGATTTTGCCGATGAGTTTGCTCAAAGTCTTGATTTATTAGATGAGATTATATTGTTGGATATTTATCCTGCCAGAGAAGAACCTATACCCGAAATAACTTCTGAGATTATATTCAAAAAACTAAAAAAATCGAATAAAATTTTATGTACTAAAAATAATGTGCTGGAAATTTTAAAAGAACGGAATCCGGAAGTTCTTCTTACATTGGGAGCTGGAGATATTGATGAGATTGTAAAACCGATAAAAGAAATGTTTGAATAATTTGTATGAGAAAATTAAAAGATATATTGATTTGGGTTTTTGTGGTTGCTTACCTTGCAGTGTCCATGAGTTTTGTGACTAAAAAACGGAAGCTGGTTGTATGTCACGCTATAAATGTTACTATAATAGATAGCAGCCGAAATCAATTTGTTACCCAAAGCGATATTATTGAGTTTTTGCGCCAGCCTGATATGAATGTTGTTGGAAACTCAATATCATCAATCAATACAAAAAAAATAGAAGCTGAAATATTAACCTATCATTCGGTAAAGAATGCCGAAGTATTTGTAAATGTTAATGGAGAGATTAATGTTGAGGTAACCCAACGTAAACCTATTGTACGTATTATTAACAAAAAAGGAGAAAGTTATTATATCGACCAGGAAGGAGCTATTATGCCTTTGTTAGACAAATATGCGTCGCATGTACTAATTGCAAATGGGCATATTGTTGAACCATTTGAAGTATATAGGACCCATAAAATTAATTGCGAAAGGAACGAAAAAGATGTTGAAAAAAATAGGTTAATTTGCGATTTATTTAAACTCTGTAAATTTATAGATGAACATGAATTTTGGAAAGCACAGATAGAGCAGGTTTTTGTAAACGATGAAATGGAATTTGAATTAATTCCACGAGTAGGTGCTCACCAAATATTTTTTGGAGATATAAATAATTATCAAAAGAAATTTAGAAATCTTGAAGCTTTTTACCACCAGGGATTGAATAATGTCGGGTGGAATAAATATGATAAAATTAGTTTAGAATTTGAAAATCAGGTAATTTGTACTAAAAGATAAGCGTTATGAGTCATAAAACAGATTTAGTAGCAGCTATCGACATTGGAACAACAAAGATTGTTGCCATTGTCGGTAAGAAAAAAGAAAACGGGAAAATTGATATTTTGGGAATCAGCAAAACTCCTTCTAAAGGAGTAAAAAGAGGGGTTGTGCAAAATATTGATGAAGCCGTTAATTCTATTCAAAAAACGGTAGAAGATGTTCAGTTTACTATTGGCAAAGAGATTAAGGATGTTTTTGTTGGTATTGCCGGACGACATATCCGAAGTATTAAAAATCGGGGGTATATTAATCGCGATTCGTACGATGATGAAATAACCCGCAAAGATATTGATGATCTGGTAAACGATATGTATAAAATTCCTATCGATTTTGGCGAAGAGATCATTCATGTTCTTCCACAAAATTATATTGTCGATAATGAGACGGGCATAAAAAATCCCGTAGGGATGTCAGGCAAAAGAGTGGAAGCTAATTTTCATATTGTCATAGGGCAAGTGGCTTCAGCACGTAATATTAGCAAATGTATTACAAAAGCCGGTTTAAAATTAAATTCGTTAATTCTTGAGCCATTGGCTTCTTCAGAATCAGTATTAACAGATGACGAAAAAGAAGCAGGTGTTGCTTTAGTTGATATCGGTGGAGGTACTACCGACATTGCTGTTTTTTACGATGATATCATAAGACACACTGCCGTTATTCCTTTTGGGGGTGATGTAGTTACCAAAGATATTAAGGAAGGTTGCTCTATTTTACAACGACAGGCAGAATTATTGAAAATCCAGTATGGTTCAGCTTTGGGCGATTTGGCGAAAGAAGAAGAGGTAGTTTCTATTCCTGGAATAAGTGGACGTGAACCTAAAGAGATTTCTTTTAAAAGCCTGGCTTATATTATCCAATCGAGAATGGAGGAAATCCTTGATGCAGTAATTTATGAAATTGAGAATTCGGGTTATTTCGACCGCTTGAGTGCTGGGATTGTAATTACCGGAGGCGGTGCTTTGTTAAAGCATTTGACCGCACTGGTAAAATTTAAAACCGGAATGGACGTGAGAGTTGGTTATCCTTCGGAACATCTTGTAAATGATAGTAATTCAGATGTAAACGATCCGATGTTTGCTACAAGTGTAGGATTAGTACTTAAAGGATATGAACATATCGAAAAAAACAAAAAGAGTTTTGTTGCTGATGAAGAAATGGGAACCGAACAGGAAAAGACAGAAGATGAAGAAATACACGAAGAGAATAAAGAACCTAAGCAAGGAATTATGAATACATTAAAAAAAGTATTTACCGATATGTTCGACGAAGATGATGTTGAAATGTAACACTATATGTACCCTAAAATGATTTATAACACAACATATATTTGAGATTTTGTAAACGTTTAAAAATAAAATAGTATGGCTGATGATTTAATGAACTTTGATTTACCTGTCGACCGCTCTTCGATTATAAAAGTAATTGGAGTAGGTGGTGGCGGGAGTAATGCTGTAAACCATATGTTTAAACAGGGCATTAAAGATGTTAACTTTATTGTTTGTAATACCGATGCACAAGCATTATCGAATAGCCCTGTATCCATAAAAGTTCAATTAGGAGAATCTTTAACAGAAGGACGTGGAGCCGGGAATAAACCAGAAATAGGACGTCAGGCTGCCATTGAAAACCTCGACGATGTGGTTGAAGTAATGGGCGGAAATACAAAAATGGTATTTATTACTGCCGGAATGGGTGGAGGAACTGGTACAGGAGCAGCACCTGTAATTGCAAAAGCCGCCAAAGAAATGGGATTACTTACAGTAGCTATTGTTACCATCCCATTCCGTTTCGAAGGTTCTAGAAGAACCAATCAAGCCATTGAAGGGATTAACGAAATAGAAAAACATGTGGATTCCTTGTTGGTTATTAATAACGAAAAATTAAGGGAAGTGTGTGGTAATTTAAAATTTTCCGAAGCCTTTTCGTATGCTGACAATGTTTTAGCAACCGCTGCAAAAGGTATTGCCGAAATTATTACCGTACCCGGATATATCAATGTTGATTTTGCTGATGTGGAAACAGTACTTACAAATAGTGGTGTAGCACTAATGGGAACAGGAATGGCCAAAGGCGAAGATCGTGCAGTAACCGCCGTACAACAAGCCTTAACTTCTCCATTGCTCAATGATAATGATATTAGCGGAACAGATAATATCCTGCTGAATATTACCTTTGGTAATGATGAAATTACGATGGATGAGATTGGTGAAATTGCTGACTTTGTAAACAATGAGGTGGGTTCTAATCCAAACATCATCTGGGGAACCGGATTTGATGAAAAACTGGAAGACCGGATTAGTATAACCATTATAGCTACCGGATTTGAAAGCAACAGTATCCCTGAACTTTATGCTAAAAAAACAACAAAAAAAACAATAACATTAGCCGACGAAGAATCAAAACCAAAGCCAAAACCAAAGAAAAAGCAAGATTCAAGCTCTTTAATTACTAATACTAAAGATATAAATGGCGATTTTGACGAATGTCTGGATTTTAAGCAGCGAACCATCGATTTTGATATCAAAAAAGATCGCGAGTCGGATAAATATATTGTATTGCATCAACCAGAGAATGAATCGGAGGTAGCTATTGAAACTAAAAAATCAGAAATTGAGAAGAAATTGCAGGAGTCACGCGTAAGAATGAAAGAACGGCGTATGGAATCGTCGAAAATGAAAGATAATATTGATGAAATAGAGAATGAACCGGCATATAAACGAAAAAAAATAAAGATTGACCAGCCTGTCCCCTCTAAAGAATCTAATGTTTCAAGATATTCGCTCGAAGATGATGAGGATGAAAATACAACACGGTTAAGGCCGAATAATTCGTATTTACATGATAATGTGGATTAAAAATAAAGTATGATGAGTTTACAAAAACAAATTGACCAGGATATAAAACAAGCTATGCTTGCCAAAGAGAAGGATAAGCTTGTTGCGTTGAGAGCTATTAAGTCGGCTTTATTGCTGGCAAAAACAGAAAAAGGTTCTGCTGAACTTTCTGACGAAGCAGAACTGAAACTTTTACAAAAACTTGTAAAACAACGTAAAGAATCAGCAGAAATTTATCAGCAACAAGGAAGAAACGATTTAGCAGATAAAGAACTGGACGAAGCTAAGATTATCGAAAATTATTTGCCCGAACCAATGAGTGATGAGGAACTTACCGGCTTAATAAAAGGTATTATCGATGAAGTAGGGGCTTCTACTATGGCAGATATGGGAAAAGTAATGGGTATAGCAAACAAAAAATTGGCCGGAAAGGCCGAGGGGAAAGCTATTGCCGAAAAAGTAAAATTGCTGTTAAGTCAATAATATTTTTTGTTTAATTTTTATGTTAAAAAACCTGCTATTAAGTTACGCAGGTTTTTTTTGTTCGAAATCGAACAATTATTTTCTAAATCGGACAATTATTAATGTATTGTTTTTGTATATAAATCTGAAATTCAGTATTTTGATTGAATTGGCACAGGTGTTGTATTATGTGGTTAAAAATTAATATTTACAGTTATGTTTACCAATTATTTTAAAGTCGCTTTTCGGAATTTAATTAAGCATAAAGGATTTGCCTCAATAAATATCTTGGGTTTATCCATAGGCCTGGCCAGTGCAATGCTCATTCTATTTTATGTAATGGATGAGTTAAGTTACGATGATCACCACAAAAAGGCCGGACAGATATACCGGATTTCCCTAAAAGGACGTGTAGCCGGACAAGATTTGAATATTGCTTTATCTTCTGTTCCTTTAAGCGAAGCTTTAGTCAATGATTATCCTGAAGTATTAAATGCCGTTAAGTTAACTTTTAACGATGGGATTATTTTAAAATATAAAGATCGCAGTTTTGTTGAAGACCGTGTAATGTATGCTGATTCAAGCTACGCCGAAGTTTTTACAGTAGGATTTATTGACGGCGACCCGAATAATTTTATGAATCGGCCCAATACCATTGCAATTACCAAATCAGCTGCTAAAAAATATTTTGGTAGTGAGAATCCTTTAGGAAAAATGATTGAATTTGGCGAAGAGCAAACTTTATTTGAAGTTACTCATCTCATTGAAGATATACCTCATAATTCACATTTTCATTACGATTTTATTGTGCCATTTCTTAATAGCAGGTTAACTCAACCTGCTTTTGATATGTGGATAACCAATAATAATTACACCTATGTTTTATTACAGAAAAATTTTAATCCGGAGAACCTGGAGGCTAAATTTCCTGAAATGATAAAAAAATATGTAGGGCCTGAATTTGAAAGTATATTAGGAACATCATTTAGTGAATTTGAAAAATCAGATAGTAAGTGGGGGTACCATTTAACTCCCATAAAAGATATTCATTTACATTCAAATCTCGATTATGAAATTGAATCGAATGGTTCCATTAAAACTGTTTATATTTTTTCTGTTATAGCCATATTTTTAATTGTGATAGCAGGCATTAATTTTATGAATCTTTCAACAGCTCGTTCTGCCAATCGTTCTAAAGAGGTAGGTATTCGAAAGGTAGTAGGTTCTAAGAAAAAACAGTTAATTGCTCAATTCTTTATAGAATCGGTTTTAATAACTTTTATTTCATTAGTTATTGCCATTTTATTAGTTGAGCTGGCTTTGCCTTATTTTAATCAGTTTACCAATAAATCATTATCTGTAAATTATTTTGCTAATCCGGAAATATTAATAGGATTAGTTATTTTAGGTATTGTAGTTGGAATTTTTTCCGGTAGTTACCCTGCTTTTTATTTATCTGCTTTCAGGCCAATAAAAATTTTAAAAGGTTCTCTTAATGCAGTGGCTAAAAATTCTTTGTTTAGAAATATTCTGGTTGTATTTCAGTTTGTAATCACAATTGTTTTGTTTATTGCTACGCTGGTGGTATATAATCAACTGAATTATATCAATAAAAAGGATGTGGAATTTGAAAAAGACGGGATGGTTGTTATTAAACGTGCTTTGTCTTTGGGAAATAATGCAAAAGTTTTTAAAGAAAATATATTAAAAAATTCTGGGATACTAAATGCAAGTTATGTTACAACATTACCCGGGGAAGATTATGGGAATACAGTATTTGTACCTGAAGGGTTAGGAGTAGATGAAGGCAGGGCATTATGGTTTTGTGCTGCAGATTTTGATTTTGCTCAAACCATTGGATTAAATATTGAGCAGGGACGTTATTTCTCCAGAGATTTTGCTTCTGATTCTTCAGCCGTTGTTGTTAATAGTGCAGTATTAAGTACCTTAGGATATGGCCCCAATTCAATAGATAAAAAACTGATATTGGTTCAGGGAAATAATAATATTGACCTTGATATCATAGGGGTTACTAATTTTAATTTTGAATCGTTGCATCATAATTTAAGGCCATTAGTTATTCTTTTAGACAATAGAGTAGCCGGGAACTTGTTAGTTCGAGTGGATAACGATAAAGTCTCTCAATCAATTGGCTTTTTAAAGAATGAATGGGAGAAATTTGTTCCCAATCAACCTTTTGTGTATTCTTTTTTAAGTAATGATTTAGAAATGAAATATCGTAATGAAAAGAAAACAGGAACTATTTTTACATTGTTTTCTATCTTGGCTATTGTTATTGCTTTGCTAGGTTTGTTAGGATTAGCTTCTTTTATGGCTGAACAACGTACCAAAGAAATTGGTATTCGGAAAGTTATGGGTGCTTCGGTAACTAAAATTATTGCTATGCTTTCCAGGGAGATTGTGTTTTTAATTATAATTTCTACATTAATTGCATGGCCCGTTGCATACTATTTAATGAATAAATGGTTGCAGGATTTTGCATTTAAGATAAATCTTCGTTTAGAAATTTTTATCCTGGCTTCAGTAATTTCGTTTTTGCTGGCCATGTTAACAGTGGGCTACAGAGCTTACTCTGCAGCTACAGTTAATCCTGCCGAAAGTCTTAGAGATGAATAATAAATTATTTTCAATATCTTTTTTGAGATCATCTTATCTTTTTGATGATCTCTTTTTTATTTTTGAAAATAAATCGGGCCGATAATTAAAATCATGAAAAAAGTACTTATTATCAACTCAAACACAGAAATTACACCTTATCCTGTAGCTCCATTAGGAGTAGCTCTCGTAGCCTCATCTTTAAAAAATAGATATAACGTAAAGGTTTTTGATGCTGCATTTAATACTAAAGATGAACTGATTAAGCTGTTAAATGAATTTAATCCTGATTTTGTGGGTGTTGGAATCCGAAATATTGATAATGTAACCATGCGGCGTTGTAAGTGGTATCTTAGCGATATAAAATCATCCATAATAAAGCCTGTGAAGGAAAATTATTGTGGCCCAATAATTATTGGAGGAAGTGCCTTTAGTATTGCACCCCAACAAATGCTTGATTTCTTTAATGTTGATTATGGTATTATTGGTGAGGGAGAGCATAAATTGCCTGAGTTGTTAGCATTTTTAGAGGACAGGAAAGATGTTTTTCCTGCTAACGTGATATCGAAAAAGCAAAATGAATCAATCCTTTCCGGCCATAAAAATAAAAAACTCAAATTACCACAGGCAGATATTGACTCTTTTATTGATTATAATCCCTATAATACGCGCGGAAGTTATCCCATCCAAACGAAACGAGGATGTGCTTATCGATGTATTTATTGTTCATATCCAAATATTGAGGGAAATCGTTTTCGTTTAAGAGATGTTAATGAGATTGTTGACGAGATTGAGGTTGTAAGTCAAAGAATCCCGAAGGTAACTTTCGAATTTGTCGATTCTGTGTTTAATGCTCCATATCAACATGCAGTTAATATATGTAAAGAAATTATAAAAAGAAACGTAAAGGTTCCATTACGGACCATGGGAGTAAATCCGGGAACAGTAACTGATGAGTTAATTTATTTGATGAAGAAAGCCGGATTTACTCAAATTGACTGTACACCCGATTCTGCTTCTGAGACTATGATTAAGTTTTACAGAAAAAATTTTAGTAAAGACAAACTTATCCATTGTGCGAATATTATTCGTAAACATGATATCCCAACCATGTGGTTTTTTCTGTTTGGTGGCCCGGGCGAAACGCAGAATACGATATTAGAGACTTTTGATTTTATGGATAAATATATTTCTACAAAGGACATGGTACATGTTACCGAAGGTATAAGGATACTCCCAGATACAGATTTGTATCGAATAGCGGTTAAAGAAGATATTATTTCCGAAAACGAAAGTATTATTCATCCAATGTTTTATGTCAATCCATCTATGGGTAAAGAAAAACTGACCCAAATTCTTGAAATGGAAATTTACAAGCGGGCAAATGTATTAAATTCAATGAACACTACGCCTTCTCCGGAATTGATAGCACAAGCAATGGATTATCGCAAAATATATTAAATCAACGAACCCATGTTTAGAACATTATTAAGACTCAAAAAAGAGTATAAAAAAACGGAGTGAAAAAAATCACTCCGTTTTAATTTTGTTTAGTAGTAATATTTTAATAAAACTTAGCTCTTTTATCTACAATGTTTGCAGTTCCTTTCAATGCTTCAAAAGCTTCATAATTGGCACGATTGCTATATTGCATCATCCCTTGTTGTTGTTGCATTTTAACATTACCATTGTCGGCAATATTAACTGATGTTACCTGTAAAACATAAACACCTGTATTCCCCTTAACCGGATTTGATAATTTATCCTGTTCCAGGGTAGTGGCAACTGCAATAAGTTTTGGCTCAACCCCGGCTTCGGGAACAGAGTATGATCTGAAACTAATATTCGTAGCGGTTTTTACTTCAGTATTAAGTTTCGAAGCCAATGTTTGTATATTATTAGCTTCAGCCATTTGTTGACGAATTTTTTCAGCAAGTTGTTCCGCTTTTTTCTCTTTTTTCACCTGAACAAGTATTTGCGATCGAACTTGTTCGAAAGGAGCTATACCATCTTCTTTAATATCCGTTACAAAGCCAATTATAAATCGATCGCCAATCTTAAAAATTGGGTCATTATTATTTTTAATGATTTCATGTTTATCGGTATTATAGATAGCTCTGATAAATTCTCTCGGATTCTCTAATCCGGGGATGTTTTTATCATTCTCTTTTATATTACTGGCAATTTTCTTGGTTAAGTTTTCATTTTCCTGAATGGCTTGGTTAAATTCTTCGTAGATGTGATTATTCCCAACAAATTTGCTTGCCTGAGCATAAATATTATCTCCGGTTTCTGCGCTTGGTTCAAGTTTTCGTCCTAATATAGCAACTTTAACTTTTTTAACCTCTTTACCACGGTCTGTAACCTGAGCAATATGTAAACCGTATTGAGTAGGGATTGTTTTGTATTCGCCAACATTGGCGTTAAAACAACTATCGCTAAAAGGTTTGATCATCTCATTGGCTTTAAACCATCCTAAATCGCCGCCTTTTTCATTTGCTGCTTTATCGGCCGAATATTGATTGGATAATTGAGCAAAGTTAGCTCCTGATTTCAACAGATTTATTAAACTGTCTGCCATGGCATATATTTGGCTGTAATCTGTATCCTGTTGTGTAGGTTGTAATAATATATGACGGGCACGCACAGAGTCGGGTAAATATTTTATTTCCGATAGTTTAGCTAACTTAAATGTTTCCTCTTCAAAATAAGGGCCATAAATAAATCCTTCTTTTGCATTAAACATCTCTTCTTGAAACTTTTCTGGCAGCTCATCTTTTTTATAATAATTATCATCAAATGTAATATTACTATTTAAACTGATAAAATTTTTATCGTTTTCTGTTTGTGCAAAATCTTCGTAGATATTATTAATCCATTCTTCATCTGCATTACGGTCAGCTTCAGAAGGTTTTATGTCGAAAGTAACATATTCAATGCTTCTTGATGCGGTTTGTTTAAAATTATTTTCATGATTTTTATAATATGTTTTTAGGTCGCTTTCTTCAACATTAACTAAGCTGTCTGGAATTTGATTGAGATTTTGAGCAATAAAATCAAAATCTACGGTTTTGTTAATTCTGTTTAATTTAGCCTGAGCTTCACTTTTTGTAACGTATAATCCTTTTTTAATCAGGTTAGTATATTTGGAAAATTCTCTCTCCTGTACCATTTGTTCTTCGATAAATAACCAATAAGCTTTCTGTTGTCCTGTTGGATCCTGATCGTATGTTTTTAAAAATTGAATCACAGCCATGGTATTTAGCTCACCGGTTTCGG
>JAYEKP010000047.1:0-4491 GCA_034661075.1 Bacteroidota bacterium | reverse complement strand
ATCCAAATATAAACAAGGGATTTTATTTAAATGGGGGGATTCGTTTTTAATAATAGTAAAAATCTGTCCAAAATACCTGTAATTACGTTTGTATTTTTTAATTTTAAAAATATTTAGGACAGCTATGCCTTAAGTTATATGAAGATGAGAAAATTTTTATTTTTATTTGCGATTACTTTACAAGCCTTTGCCTTACAGGCTCAAATAAACTCTTTCGACCTGTCAACCTACCAATTACCGGATATTAAACGACATCAGTTGGATCTCACGTTTGATTTAAATGGAAGTAGTTCTGTTTATGACAGATACCAGCGAAATAGTATGGATCAGTTTTATAAAAGGAATAATATTTATGGGGATTTAGGACTTAGCTATAATTTTTATAGAAATAGCAGAAAATATCAGGGAAATCAGGATATTATGTTCGACTTTTCCTCATCCTTTAATAACAGAAAAGATAAAGAATCTACTTTATATGAATCTTTTGATGCTGGAAGTTCTTTCCGAATCAATAGTAGAAACAGGTTTTATTTCAAAGAAAAATGGTTTGTTTCTACGAACCTCCATTTTAATGGACAGTTATACAGGTCAACCACAGACTATGAGTTTTATTCCTCAGAGAACCGGGAAAATAATTTAACCCTGAACATACCTCTTGGTATTGGCGTTGGACGAATTGAACAGATACAGATACAGGATGCATGGCTTGCTCTTTTTATATTATTGATGAACTAAATAAAGAAGGTAGATTATCAAGAATACCAACAACAGAAGAAATTATTGAATTTTCGCAATTAATATCACAACTAAAAAACGAACGTTTTTTCGATGCTCGTTTACAAAAAATTAAAGAAATTGAAACTGTTGATTTATTTTTACAGTCTAAAAATTTAATTAAAAACGCCGATGCCAGATATTTTGCTGTGGTAAACGACAATTGGGAACATGCAGCTAACCGAATACGTAACAGCGGAAAAAGAGTATCTTTTCATCTCGAACCAGGATATGTTTTCACTTCAGATTTTTTCGAAGATATTCAAGAAAGTTATCAGCTATTGAATGAACATAAGATAACTGAATATTCAATCCAGGGTGCTATTAAATATATTGATGAAAAGCCAATTAATAGGTTTTGGCAAAGTAGCTTTAGTTTTCAGATTGCCGGGAAATATCTTAAAGCGATTAATAAAGATATTGAGCAAGATACTAAGGTTGAACTGGAAGCTCCTCAACTAAACTCATCGTTTAATTATGCAGTTGGTTTTTATCCCAATTCCCGAACCGACCTGGTAGTATCTTTAGGAGTTAATTACTTTTACTCTTTTGGTGAGGAAAATATAGATTCAGAAAAAGTTGATATCTCACATTTTGAAATTTCTCCGGTATTTTCTGCTAATTTAAATTATTATCTTTCTCCTCAAATAAGAATCAATGCAAATTATCGATTAAATTACATGTATTTAGAAACCAATTCAGAATATTATTACAATATGTATAATGACTTTTTTCAACAAAAAGATTTTAATCATCTCATTAATGTAGGTTTTATCTATCAAATTTATTAATGGATTAAATATGCCCGAAAAAGGTTTTGATCTAAAAGTGCTTATTCCTACTGATGATGGGTTAACCATTTCTAAGAATGGGATACGGGGAGCATTATACTATTTATTTTATAATGTAAGTAACCGTAGTTATCAGCTTGCAGGAAAAATTAAAACCGCTGAATGGTACCAAGAAAAAAAATTTCGTATAACTGATTTTAAAATGCTTTTAACTAAAGAAAAAATAGACCTTGTATTAACCTTATCAGCCACCGACATTAACCTCCTCTGTAGAGTTAAAGTAATTAATAATGATGATATTGCACTTAATTTAAATCAATTAATTGATAGTATTGATAAAAAAAGAGCTAACTTAAGTTAGCTCTTTTTAATTTTAAAAAATAGTAATATTTACTTCTTCTTTTTAGGCTTTTTATCTTCATTATCTTCATCTTCATCTTCGTCAAGAGCAGAAATTAAATTTCCCGAAAAATTCCCTCCAAGTTTTTTAATTACCTTTTCTTGCTGTTTTTTAAATTCCTCATATTCTTTAACTTTCTGTTCCAACTCCGTTTCACGTCGTGCGGATTCTTCCTGTGTGGCTTGTAGTTCTTCCATATTCTGACGCATCTCTTCTTCCTGAGCTTTCATTTCTTCGGCTTGTTGCTGCGTTTTTTCTAATAACTCGGCAGTACGGATATTAATTTTTGCTGAAGAGTAGGTAGAAGCAATACTCTCCCCAATTTTTTCAACAAATTCGATTTGATATTTCTCAAAAGGTTTGAATGAAGCCATTTCTATAACTCCATAAACTTCCTCATTAAGTTTTAGTGGAACAATGAGTAAACTCCTCGGGTTTTCATTTCCTAATCCTGAAGTAATTGAAATATAATCATTTGGAATATCGGTTATATAAATCGTTTCACTTTCCTGAATAGCTCTCCCAATAAGTCCTACGCCAGGCTCAATACGTTTTTCCAAAAATTTTTTCCGGTTGTAAGCATAGGCTGAACTCATCTCAATATAAGGATTGTCAGGATCATCATCATTTAAAATAAATAGCCCTCCTTGATTTGCATCACAATATTTTACCAGATTACTAATGATATCGTAGGATAACTTAGTTAAATCATCATTATTTTGGCGTAGAATCTCACTAAATTTAGCCACTCCTTGCGAAGCCCAGTTTCTTTGTTCATCTTCTTTTTTACGTTTTTTCTCTTCTTCGGTAGCATGTTTCAGGTTGGTTCGCATATCCAATAATGCATTTCCTAGATCATCTTCATCACTTAGTGGTACATAAGGGCTATCGAAGTTATGTTTACCAATTTCCAAAGCAAATTCAGTGGTTTCTTTTAATCCACGGATTAAATTATTAAGTGCCCCCGCTATTTCCCCAATTTCATCGTTGGTTTCCTTAATTTGTTTTTTAGGCATTATACCTTTACCCATTTCCAGTAAAATACCTTTTACTTTTCTTATGGGGGTAATAATTACTCTGGAAAGATATAATGCAATGGAAATGGCAATAATAACTAAAATAATACCTGCAATAAAAATAAAACTTTCAAGACGGTCAAAAGAATCTGCCATTTCATTCCGGGCTTCAATAACTTTTTGATCTAATTGTTTCGATAATTGGTTTAATTTTTCGATTATCTCGTCACTTAAAGTAATTAATTCACCACCTTCTTCCACCAAAGGATAGATTTCAAACATTAAAACAAATGCATCATCATAACTTTCAAAAGTTGATAAGCTATTCATTACTTTTTGATGTAAAGGGAAAAGCGTATCTTGAATTGTAGTATAAATTTCATTATATCTTTCTTGTTTATCTTCTTCCCATTGGCCTGATAGTTTCTCAATTTCTTTATGTATTTCTGGAAAATTTTTCTGGTGTAAATCTTTTAATCGTACTTTATCAGGAGTATCTTGTTTTTTATCGATATAAACCCAATTTTTTATTAACATCTTCGATGAAATCATTAAATTGGATAGTTCCCTGATTAATTCGGAGGATGGAGTATAAACATTAGAAATTTTTTCGTTAGTCTTAATGCTTTCTTTTAATGTAGAGTTAATTAAATAAATGTTAGCTAATATAGCTAGGGTAACAATACCAAATCCCAGAATTAATTTTTTTGCAATAGTAAATCTAAATTTCATAACAAGTGTACATCTATTTTTGAATGCAAATATAGCTTATTTAAGAATTTCTAATATAGTAATTAATTTTATATTGGTTTTAAAATTTAATAATTAATTTAAAGATATTTTGATATAAATGCTGTATTTCAATTTGTTATAGAAATTAGTTATTGGTGATAAATATCCTGAGGATATCGTATATCTTCTAAAAAAAGCCCATGGGCTGGTACAGAAGTACCTGCATCTGCTCTGTTTTTATTTTCAACAATTTGTTTAAAATCATCTAATGTTAATTTTTCTTTTCCTACATCTATTAATGTCCCAACTATAGCACGAACCATATTCCGCAAAAATCGATCGGCTTTAATGGTAAAAATTAGACGATAATCATCTTTAGACCATCGTGCTTCGGAAACATTACAGATGTTTGTTTTTACATCGGTATTAATTTTGCTAAAGCTGGTAAAATCTTCGTATTCTAATAATACTCGTGCAGCTTTATTCATCATTTCTACGTTTAAGTCAGTTGGTAAATACCATGAAGTATCATTAATAAATACATCTTTTCTTTGATGAAGGTAATATCTGTAGGTTCTTTCGTTAGCATCAAAACGAGCGTGTGCTTCATTATGCACTTTTACAATTCTGAAAAGGGCTATATCATTGGGCAAAAAATTGTTTAATTTAAATACAAGTTTTAAATCTTTATCTAAACCTTCCTGCTGACTTTCAAAATGGGCTACAAAAAAACTAGCATGAACTCCACTATCGGTTCTCCCGGCTCCTGTAATTTCAA
>JAYEKP010000046.1:0-22456 GCA_034661075.1 Bacteroidota bacterium | reverse complement strand
AAAGAGTGTTAAATTTGTTTTCATAGCCAATTTATATTTTAGTTGGTTAGTACTACAAAAATAAGGGCTCTTTAAACAAGAGCTCTAAATTGGCTATCTTTTTTTATTATTTAGGACAGATGTGATATATTTTACATGAAAATAATGAGGCATTATATAAAAAAGCATTGAAAGTACGACAATTAATTAAAGATAAAACAAATAGCATTTTCGACAAATATGATTTTATTATAAGTCCTACAACACCAGATGTTGCTTTTCAATTTGGGGAAAGAGATAAAAACCCGGAATCGATGTTTCTGGAAGATATTTATCTTATGCATGCCAACTTAACCGGGAACCCGGCTATTTCGTTACCCATCGGAAAACACCCATCAAATCTGCCTTTCGGAATACAGGTTATGGCTAAAAATTTTGACGAGAAAAAACTTTTTGCTTTTTCGAATTATTTAATGAATAAAATGTAATAAATATTATTTTTACCAAATAATACAGATTTGCTGAGAAAAAAATGACAACTAATTATGAATAATCTGATTCGCCTATTAATCCTTACTCTAATAACCTTTTTTTATTTTGCTGATATAAATAGCTATGCACTTACAAAAAATTTCCCATTAAAAGAGGACCCCAGTAGCAAGAAAAGAAAAAAAGATTCAATTCCCATTTTCCCCGACCTGGTATATGAATATAAAATTGCAGAACTCAACAACCTTACTCCCATTGAGCTAGAATATAACGAACGTGTTCGCCGGTATATTGATGTTTACACCATTGAAAGACGCGAACATTTGGCAAAAATCATCGGCCTGGCTGAACTATATTTTCCAATTTTCGAAGAAATGCTCGATAAATATCGTTTACCTCTCGAATTAAAATATCTTGCCATTGTAGAATCTGCCTTAGATCCAAGGGCTATATCTTCATCAGCTGCGGTAGGATTATGGCAATTTAAAATCAATACCAGCAGAATGTTCGATTTAGAAGTTAACTCATATATTGACGAACGGTGCGATCCTTACAAATCGACCGAAGCAGCATGTGCCTACTTACAATATTTATACAGAATTTATGACAACTGGCAATTGGCTTTGGCTGCATACAACGGAGGGCCCGGAGTCGTTAGAAATGCAATAATCCGCTCGGGAGGAAAAACCAATTTTTGGGAAATTGAACCTTATCTGCCCGATCAAACCAATGGATATGTTCCTGCATTTATTGCCGTGAATTATGTGATGAATCATTATAAAGATCATAATATTGAACCTATTCGTTCACCTTTTATCCATATGGATATAGATACGGTAAAAATCCAACATGAAACTACATTTAAACGCATTGCTGAATTTATCGACGTCCCCGTTGAAACACTTCAATATTTAAATCCTATTTATAAGCTCGATTATATTCCTAAACGAAATGAAGGAGCTACGATCGTTTTGCCCACAAATAAAATCCGTACATTTCTTAAAAATGAAAAAGCCATTTTAGGTTCGGATAAAAAAGTTGCAACACCCGACGATGAAATTGTATTAGTAGGTGATAAAAATGGAAAAACTAAAATTGTTCATGAAGTTGCCAAAGGGGAATACTTTCATAAAATTGCCATAAAATACAATTGTACCATTGAAGATATTAAAATATGGAACAGCCTGCCAACAAATGATCTAAATGTTGGACAGAAACTCGATATATGGGTTGACCCTATTCTTGCCAGAAGTATAAAAGAAGAAAAACTACTGCCCAAGCAACAAAGAGACTCTACCGATCGTTTTATTTATTACATTGTTAGAGAAGGAGATACTATTTGGAGTATCGCAGAAAAATTTAATTGTAGATCAATCTCTGAACTAAAAGAAGAAAATAATATTTATAACGAAAAAGATTTAAAATCCGGTTTAAAACTAAAAATATATCTTAATAACTAACCCTAAACTTAAGAGACATGAAAAAAATAATTTTTTTACTTATCCCATTAATTATTGTTTTAGAATCTTGTAAAGATAAGGATCCGTCAAGTTCGTTACCAAATGTTACGGGACGAGCAGGAGAAGTAGTTTTGGTTATTGATAACGAATATTGGGATTCTGCCATTGGACAGGAGTTTAAAAAAAGATTTATAGCTTCATGTCCTGCTTTACCTCAGGAAGAACCAATGTTTGACCTTGCACGTATTTCTCATAGTGCTTTTACTAATATCTTCAGAACACACCGAACATTAGTTGCGGTTAAAGTAGATACAAGCTACAAAGAATCTAAAATCGTTATTCAAAAAAATGTTTGGGCTAAACCTCAGCTAATTATTAATGTGGTTGCCCCAAATAAAGAAGGGTTATTGGAATTAGTGAAAATAAAAGGAGATATAATCGTTGAACGTATTTTAGAACAAGAAATGGAGCGTTATGCCCAGGGCTATAAAAAATTTGAAGAAATAACTATTGGCAATCGTTTAGAACAAAAATTTGGCTATCGATTAACAGTTCCTAAAGGATATTCTTTAGATGTAGATACTACAGACTTTGTCTGGATCGAAAGCCGCGGACATGGTGATCTAACCCAGGGGATATTGGTTTATTCTTATCCTACTCCGGAAATTGAACTATCTGCAGGTTTAATCTTTGCAAAAAGAAACCAGTTTACGAAACGATTTGTTCCCGGCCCCACAAGAAACTCATATATGGCTGTAGAACTGGATGCAGATTTTCTTCGCAGAGAAATTAAAGTTAATGATTTAGATGTAATCGAAACACGGGGATTATGGCATGTGAAAAATGATTTTATGGGAGGGCCTTTTGTAACTTTTACAGTTATTGATAACGATAAAAATCGTGTGCTAAATTTTGATGCTTTCGTTTATGCTCCACAATTTAAAAAGCGAGATTATTTACGACAGCTGGAAGCAATACTTTATACATTACACAAACCAAAGAAGGATAATAATGAGCCCGCTGATTAGTCAAAATCAATTAGAGCGTTCAAAAAAAGAAAAGAAATTTATTTTACTGACGGCTGAACAAGTTCGCAAAGATTTTGCTATGTTTGGAATGGAGGTTGTTTTTTCAGGAAATACCAGCTTAGCTTATGAGGAATTATTTGATTAACTTAGCGTATATATTGAGCAATTATATATTGATAATTATGAAAGATTGATGTCCTTACTTTATCAGATTGATGTAAGCCAGCAAGAATTAATTAAGCCCGATCCAAAACAAAATTTTAAAACAGTCCCTGAAATTATTACCCACAAAATTCTAGAACGAGAGTTAAAGAAAGTATTAACGCGAGCTTATTTTAAAGAAAAAGGAAATAATTAAATAAAAAAATGGATGTCTATACAAAACATCCATTTTTTTATTTTCATTATACTAGATATCTAGTTTATTGAAATAACTTTCTTTATTTCAGGAACTTGTTTCTTAACGGCTTGTTCTACTCCATTCCATTTTTAAGAGTTTGGATACTAAAGGGGCAAGATCCGCAGGCTCCTAATAACTGAACCTTAACCACCATTTCATCTGTAAGTTCAACAAACTCAATATTTCCGCCATCAGCAACTAAGTAAGGCCTTACCATATCAATGGTTTCGTTTACTTTCTTCTCCAATTCTTTTTTCTTTTCTACATCCATTATTATTCAATTAATTTAGTTAATATCTTACTTATGCTTTATTTCAACTCTTTGTGTTGGTTCCATATTTTTATTTCTCTCGTCAACAGCTTTAACAACAGATAAAGCTACTTCTTTAAATGCCTTCCCTACAATTGAATCCCAGTCTAATGCTGCTGGGTGTCCACTGTCGCCACCTTCACGAATACTCTGAACAATTGGTATTTGTCCAAGTAAAGGAATGTTTTGCTTTTCGGCAAGGTTTTTACAACCATCTTTTCCAAAAATATAATATTTATTATCCGGTAATTCTTCGGGCGTAAACCACGACATATTTTCAACAAGCCCTAAAACGGGAACATTAATATGTTTTCCGGTAAACATTTTTATTCCTTTAATCGCATCGGCTAAAGCCACATCCTGTGGAGTACTAACAATAATAGCTCCGGTAACAGACACTTCCTGAACAAGGGTTAAGTGTACATCACTTGTTCCGGGGGGTAAATCAACAACCATATAATCCAATTCGCCCCAATCAGCTTGAAGTAAAAGCTGTTTTAATGCATTGGTTGCCATAGGCCCTCTCCAAACCAACGCATCATCTGGATTTATAAAAAATCCAATGGATAGCATTTTTACTCCATAATTTTCTATCGGAGAAATAACCTCTGTTTCGCCTTCTTTTCTAACCATCGGCCGTTTTCCCTCAACATTAAACATCTTAGGAATAGAAGGCCCATAAATATCAGCATCGATTAATCCTACCTTTGCACCTGTTTGAGCTAGCGAAACAGCTAAGTTCGTTGCAACGGTTGATTTCCCAACGCCACCTTTTCCTGATGCAACAGCAATAATATTTTTAATCCCTTTTAAGGCATTATCTTGCGAAGGTTGGGGTGCTGATTTTTTTTCAGGAGTTTTGAGCTTAATATTTCCTTTCGCACTTAATTTGTCTCCAAAATATTTCTCAATAGCTTGCACACAAGCTTTTCTCATCGAATTAATAAAAGGATCGTTTGCTCGTTTAAAACTTAGGGTAAAACCAACCTGATCATTCTCAATCCAGATATCATCTACCATTCCCATAGCAACAATATCCTGGGCAGTTTCAGGATGTTTTACATTCCTTAAGGCTTGTAAAATCTGTTTTTTATTATATGACATGACTTCTTATTTTTATTTAATTTAAATTAAGGATGTAAAGATAATTATAATTTATTTTCTGACCATAAAACAATAAGGTTTTATAAAACATAACTCATTATCAGCTAATAAATTCCTATCATACAAACAACTCGGTTAATTTTTTAAGGAGATTTCTTTGGCAGGATTCCAGAAATGTTTTTTAAAATCAACAATCCGGTCATTTTCAACCAGAATACCCTCATTTTCCAAAAGTTGTTTCATCGTATTCGTATTTCCAAAATGATGCTTTCCGGTTAGCAATCCGTTTCGGTTAACCACCCGATGTGCAGGAACATACTTTTCATCAGAAGGGGCATTATTTATTGCCCAACCTACGACCCTGGCCGATTGTGCAGACCCAAGATAAGAGGCAATTGCTCCGTAGCTGGTAACTCTCCCAAAAGGAATTTTTCGAACTACAGCATATACCTTTTCGAAGAAATTTTTATCTTTAGTCTTCGGGTTCCTCAAATTTTTCTGTATTATTTAATTTAAATTTAAGATAATGTATCGGTTTATCTTCTGCTAGAAATTGTTTCTCGTAAAATGTTTTGATCGATACAACAGGATGATCCATACTTGAATTATACACGTTATCTGTGTCCTCAATAAGCTCAAGATTATTAACCTTAATAACATTTTTAGTATACAAATAAAGGGCTCTATTATCTGTTTTAAGATGAATCAACCCATCAGGTTTTAGAAAGTTTTTATAATATCCTAAAAATTTTGTTGATGTCAGTCGTTTATAGTATTTCTTTGGTTGTGGATCGGGAAACGTAATCCATATTTCCTGAATTTCGTTAGACGCAAAGAAAGAAGAAATAAAATCAATACGAGTCCTTATAAATCCTACATTATGAAGGTTCTCCTCGATAGCTGTTTTTGCTCCACACCACATTCGTGCCCCTTTTATATCAACCCCTATAAAATTAATCATTGTAAATTTCTTGGCCAAGCCTACAGTATACTCTCCTTTTCCGCACCCTAACTCTAAAATAATTGGTTGATTATTTTTAAAAAACAACTGATTCCATTTTCCTTTCAAAGGATAATCTTTACGAAATACTTCATCATAAGAAGGCTGCACAACATGCTCGAATGTTTCCATTTCGGCAAACCTTTGTAACTTTTTTTTACCCACAATGATATTAACTTTTTTTTTACCTAATGGATATTAACTTTTTCAATTCTAATACCAACATCTGAGATATGTTCCAGGGTTTCGGTACGCATTCCATGAATATATTTAAAAGTATAAATGCCCGAAACAGGAAATCGAATATTTTTTTTATAAATAAACTGGTTATCATACAAATCGCCCCATCCACGCCCCGTCCATTTCCCTTTATCGTCGGCTAAATAACACTCAAAAGTATCTGTAAGAGAAATATCATTGGGAGCCTGGGTATGAATAAACACATATAAGTTCTGCATTTTATATTTCGAGGAATTCCTAACATTAAAATAAATATTATGAGGATTTATGGTATCTCCAATAGAAACCTCAAAAACAATGGTATCTGTTATTTCCCATTTAGAATCAGATATTTCTTTATTTTTTTCATATACCCCATGTGGATCACATGAAGAAAATAAGAAAACAATAAATAGCAAAATGAGACTATTTCTTTTGTTTATTATCATTTCTGGGTCGTTTTTTTCGGTTATTACCGGCTTTATTACTCTTTCTTTTTCTTCGTTTCCCTTTTTTCTCATCAAATCGTGTAAGACTCTCCTGCCCTACAACGTTTTTATAGTCCAGTCCCCCGTCATCCGTTACGGTTAAATCAATAAGGGTGTCTACTCTTTGTCCTTTTTTATTTAACTCAATAACTTCTTTAACACGATCAATAGGTACGGGTGTAATATTCACTATATTATCCCGATCGAACGAATACCACATTATTCTTCTAAAGATATCTGTTTTATTATGATATGCCGATCCACTTTCGGTTTCCAGCACAATACTTTTCGAAGGAAAATCTTTTTGCGCATCAATATAACCATCCAGTTCGTAATTTAAACAACATTTTAACTTTCCGCATTGGCCGGCTAATTTTTGCGGATTTAAAGAAAGCTCCTGATATCGAGCGGCATTCGTAGTTACCGAAACAAAATTGGTTTTCCAGGTTGAACAGCAAAGCTCTCGTCCACAGGGGCCAATTCCTCCAATTCTTCCAGCTTCTTGCCGGGCTCCTATCTGACGCATTTCAATTCTTATTTTAAAAGTATCTGCCAGTACTTTTATTAACTCCCGAAAATCAACCCGTTCGTCAGCAATGTAATAAAAAATTGCTTTCGTCCTATCTCCCTGATACTCTACGTCTCCAATTTTCATGTCAAGATTTAGTTCGGCTGCAATTTTTCTGGCTTTAAGCATCGTAGTATGCTCCAACATAACTGCCTCGTACCATTTCTCTAAATCGGCTGCTTTTGCTTTTCGGTATATTTTTTTAAATTCCTGTCCTTCCGATGTAATCCCCTGTTTTTTCATTTGCAGGAAAACCAATTCGCCGGTTAAAGAAACAATACCAATATCATGCCCAGGGGATGCTTCAACAGCAACAATATCGCCTTTATTTAATCGCAACCCATTGGTATTAACAAAAAATTCTTTCCTCGTATTTTTAAATCGAACCTCAACGATATCTATTGTTCGTTTTACTTCTGGAATAGAATGTAACCAGTCAAAAGTTTCCAGTTTGCTGCAATTTTCAGCATGAATACATCCACATTGAGATATATTAGTAATTGGGGTAGTATCTTCTTTATCTTTATTAGTCATAGTCATCTCTCCTTTTCTCTCTTCTTTTATTCTTGGCACAAAATCAATAAATTCCAATTTAAAAAAAGAACCTTTCAAGTTACAAAAGTAATTAATTTTACTTTCTTATCAATTTAACAATCTTTAAGGCTACATCTAAAAAAACAATCTTATTATAGGCATTCATTCCAATATCTGCATAGGCCTTGTTAAACACCTCGTATAATTTACTCACATTTTCTTGATGAATAAATTGAGAAAAATTTTCTGAGAAAATATATTCTTTTTGTGTAAGATAAACAATCTCTTTACGCTTGATGTTTAACATAAAATTTTCGCGTAATAATCGTAAGGAATAGGTTAAAAATCCTTTTTGTTTTTCTCTTCCTATACGTGCAATCTCATCCACCCAATCTATAATTTCAACAATCTTTCGTAAATATGCCAAACGCATAAGACTTTTAAAGCGCTCAAGGTTTTCATAATCCTCATCGCCTGCACTAGCTAAGTTCAATGCTTCAAAATAATTCCCATTAGCCAAATGAGCAATATCTAAAGCCTTGTCGGGATTTATTCCTAATCGGTCGCAAAGAGCACTGTATAAACTGTCATTATCTATTTTAGGGATTTTAATTAATTGTGTTCTCGATAAAATAGTTGGGAGAATTTGTTCCGAATTCTCCGATACCAAAAAAAATAATGTTTTCTCCGGTGGCTCTTCTATAAACTTTAATAATTTATTGGCTGCATAAGTATTCATTTTTTCAGGCAACCAAATAATCATAAACTTATATTCAGCTTCAAATGTTTTTAAATTTAACTTTCTAAGGATTTCATAACTCTCATTTTTACTTATAACTCCCTGTTTATTTTCAATCTCAATAATTTCATACCATATATTTTGATTAATGTAGGGGTTTTCAATAAGAGCCGTACGCCATTGATTAATATAATCATCACTAACAGGATTCTTCTTTATGGTTTTAGAAGTATTTACCGGAAAAACAAAATGCAAATCAGGATGGATTAGTTTTTTAAATTTCTGGCAGGATGAACAAACACCACATGAATCGTTGCCTTGTTTATTAGTACATGCAATATATTGTGCATAAGCAATGGCTAAGGCCAGGTTTCCTGAGCCCTCAGGCCCCAAAAATAACTGAGCATGACTAATCCGATTCTCTTCAACGGTATAAATTAATTGTTCCTTAATTTTGGGGTGTCCTACAACTTCTTTAAACTGCATATATACTAATCGTTAATAGAAAAAATCCTTAATTTATTATCAACAAAAATAACAATAAACAATTTATATCTATTAAATAAAAAGAATATCTGAAAATTAATATGTAAAAATTTATTACAGATTTTATATCTTTAACCCTTCTTAATCCATAACAGCATAAATCATGTATTCAATTGATAATTATAATTTCTCCGGGAAAAAAGTGCTTATGCGGGTAGACTTCAATGTTCCATTGAATGAAAAACAAGAAATTACAGATGATACCCGAATTATCACAGCTATTCCTACCATCCAGAAAATATTAGCCGAAGGAGGATCAATCATCTTATTAACCCATCTAGGAAGGCCAAAAGGAAAATATAATGAAAAAATGTCGTTAAAATTAATTCTCCCACACCTTAAAAAAGTACTTGACCGGGAGGTGAAATTTGCATCAGACTGTATTGGGAAGGAAGCTGAAAATATGGCTAAAAATCTTAAACCCGGAGAAATTTTATTACTTGAAAATTTACGTTTTCATAAGGAAGAAACCGATGCTGATGAAGCATTTACCCAAAAAATTGCCCACATGGGAGATGCATATGTAAATAATGCATTTGGAACGGCTCATAGAGCCCATGCATCAACTTATACCCTCGCAAAATTTTTTCCAAAAGATAGTATGTTTGGCTATCTGGTAGAAAATGAAATTCAGAATATCGATAAAATTTTATATCAACCCATTCATCCTTTTACAGCCATTTTGGGAGGATCCAAAGTTTCAACAAAGATTCATATTATCGAAGCATTAATTGAAAAAGTAGATAATCTGATTATTGCAGGAGGCATTGGATTTACTTTTGCCAAAGCGATGGGTGGAAACATTGGGGATTCCTTAATTGAAGACGACTTTTTAGATTTTGCCCGGTATATCATCCATAAAGCAGAAAAAAACAAAGTAAAACTATATTTGCCCACGGATTGCATTGTGGCCGATGATTTTAGAAACGATGCCAATGTTAAACATTGTGATATCATGGATATCCCTGATGGATGGATGGGATTGGATATTGGCATTAAATCAGCCAATAAATTTGCAGAAATAATTGAAAATTCAAAAAAAATCCTTTGGAACGGCCCCATTGGCGTTTTCGAAATGCCTAGTTTTTCAATGGGTACCCTAAAAACAGCTATATCTGTTGCCCGTGCTACAGACAAAGGAGCTTATTCGTTAATTGGCGGTGGAGATTCTATAGCGGCTGTAAACAAATACAGTTTAGCTCATAAAATAAGTTATATTTCAACAGCAGGGGGTGCACTGCTTGAATATTTAGAAGGGAAAGAATTACCAAGCATCAAGGCTATAAAACAAAACTTAACGATCGACCGGTATAATTTTGAAGGGAAAAAAGTCTTAATGCGTGTTGATTTTAATGTTCCGCTTAACGATAACAAAGAAATAACTGATTCTACTCGAATTATTACTGCTTTACCTACTGTTCGGAAAATTTTAGCTGATGGAGGTTCAGTAATCTTTTTGACACACCTGGGAAGGCCAAAAGGGAAATTCGATAAAAACTTATCGTTAAAACATATTTTACCCTTTTTAGAAAAATCGCTCGATAGAGAGATAAAATTTGCCCCCAACTGCATTGGTGATGAAGCAAAGAAAACAGCCAAAGCATTAAAGCCCGGAGAGTGTTTGCTCCTTGAGAATCTTCGATTCCATAAAGAAGAAACGGAAGCGAATGAAAATTTTGCTCGCCAACTGGCTGAGATGGGTGATGTTTATGTATTTAATGCTTTTGGCACGGCACATCGTGCACATGCGTCAACTTATACTATGGCTAAATTTTTCCCTAACGATAAAATGTTTGGCTACCTGATAGAAAATGAAATTAACAATATCGACAAAGTAGTAAAACAAGCTAAGAGTCCATTTACGGCCATTATCGGAGGATCTAAGGTTTCAACTAAAATTCATATAATCCTTGCATTGCTCGAGAAAGTTGATAACCTGATTATTGGCGGAGGAATTGTATATACATTTATTAAAGCTATGGGTGGAAAAATTGGAAACTCGCTAGTGGAGAATGACCACCTGGAAACAGCCAGGGAAATTATAGCAAAAGCCAAAAATAACGGGGTAAATCTCTATCTTCCTTCTGATTGCATCATCGCTGATAATTTTAAAAACGATGCCAATATTGAACATTGCGAAATTGATCAAATAAAAGATGGATGGATGGGCTTAGATATTGGAATAAAATCTGCCAACCTATTTACCCAGGTTATAGAAAGCTCTTCCACGATTTTGTGGAACGGCCCAATCGGTGTTTTTGAAATGTCTAACTTTTCGATGGGAACACTAAAAGTTGCTATGGCTGTTGCCAGAGCAACTGATAAAAGCGCATTTTCATTAATTGGTGGTGGGGATTCAATTTCCGCAGTAAATAAATTTAGTTTGGCTTATAAAATAAGTTATATTTCTACGGCTGGTGGTGCATTGCTCGAATATATCGAAGGAAAACAATTGCCTGCATTAAAAGCTATTACTGAAGATATTTAATGGTTATTGTGAAAAACACAATTTTAATTTATATTGTGTTTTCTTATTATTAATTTAAAAAAACAGGAGGTACCGATGTTAGATAAATATAATATCCCATCTTTACAGGATGCAGACCTAGACGGGAAAGTGGTTTTGGTTAGAGTTGATCATAATGTGGTAAAAAAAGGAGAAATATATGATCCTTACCGGATTGATGCAACCATTGGAACTCTTTACCACATCAATGCAAAGGGTGGAAAAATTATTTTAATGACCCACGTGGGTCGTCCACGAGACAAAAAAACAGGGGAGATAAAAATTAGCAAAGACACTTCCGTTGAACCTATTGTTGAATATTTGAGGAATAAACTACACGTAAACATGAAAGTGCCAGATTTTTATCTCCACGAAAATAAAGGATACCTTGGCATTGAAACTTCCATAAATCATTTGATTCGGGAATTGAAAGAAGGAAAAATTGATGGGATCTATTTACCCAATACTCGATGGTTTCAGGGAGAAGAGGCTGAGGGTTCAGATAAGGATCGTTTTGCTAATCAGTTAGCCGGACTGGCAAATATTTTTGTAAACGATGCTTTTGGATCATGGCAGCCCCATGCATCTACGGTTGGCGTTAATAAATATTTACCATCATATGCAGGATTTTTAATGCAAAAAGAAATTGAAAATCTTGAAAGAATTTACAGCCCACAATCACCATTTATAGCGGTGGTAGCAGGGTCCAAATTCGACACCAAAATTGAATCATTATATGCACTTATCAAAAAAGCAGATTATCTGGTTTTAGGTGGTGTTATTTACAATGCTTATTTATCGGCAAAATATGGTTTGGATATCAAAGGGATATCTGAAGAAGATATGAAGCATGCCAAGGAATTTGTTGAGTTTAGTAAACAATATCCGGGCAAGTTAGTTGAGTTACCTTTTATTGTTGAATCGGATACATTAGAAGGCCGACAAAAAGGGAAATACCGCGTACACAATATTCATGAATTAAAACCCGGCACAAAATTAAATTACATACTTGATATTGCCAAAGAGTCGTTTCAGGAAGAAAAAATTACAAAAATATTCTCATCCGCGCGAGCCATTTTCGTGAATGCGGTAATGGGATTTACACCCCATTTTAATGAAGGAACCATTGCATTGGACGAACTTATCGATGAAAATTATGAAGCCGTTAAGCTATATGGGGGTGGAGATACTATGCAAGAATTAAAAAGATTACTCCCCGGATTATACATTGTTGCACTTGATAGCCCTAAATATTACATCTTTACAGGAGGTGGTGCTGTACTAAAAGCTATTCAAGAGGGAACAACTTTAGGAATTGAACCTGTAAAAGCTTTAACCAAATAAAAAAAAATCGCATTTTTGTATTCAATTATTATAAAGAAGTCATCCCATAAATTGACTTCTTTTACCAAATTTTAAACGCAATAAACAATTCAACATGAAAGCATTTAAAGCATATGATATTAGAGGGATTTATAATGAGGATTTTAACAAAGAGGATGTTTATAAAATAGGGTTCTTTCTTCCTGAACTGTTACAAGCTGATAATGTCTTAGTAGGCCGGGATGTACGAAATTCATCCGATGAAATTTTTGAGTATCTAGTACAGGGAATTATTGATAGCGGAGCGAATGTTTATAATATTGGGATTTCTACAACACCCATGGTTTATTATATTACAGCAAAACATAAATTTGCCGCATCCGTTCAAATAACAGCTTCGCATAATCCGAGTGAATATAACGGAATGAAAATTTCTAAATTTAATGCTTTGCCTGTGGGTTACGATACCGGACTTAAACAACTGGAAGAGATGATCCAAACACGAGAGGTCTCTATAGCTCATAAAAAAGGGAAAATTGTCGATTATAAAGTAAAAGATGAATATGTACAATTTCTGAAAACGTATGTTCAGGATTATTCCAATTTAAAGTTTGCTGTTGATTGTTCCAATGGAATGGCCGGATTTTTAATCAAAAAAGTATTAGGGAAAAATCCGATATACCTTTATGATGAGTTGGATGGAACCTTCCCTAACCATGAACCCAACCCATTAATTGAAGAAAATGTTGCCGATCTTAAAAAAACTGTTTTACAAGAAAAATGTGATATTGGCATAATATTCGACGGTGATGCCGATCGTGTAATGTTTGTTGATGAAAAAGGGAAATTTATTTCTCCTGATTTAATTATTGGATTAATGGGGCATTATTTTCTCGAAAAAGAAAAAGGAAAAGTGCTGGAGGATATTCGTACTTCAAAAGCTGTAAAAGAATATGTTGAAGAGTTAGGTGGAGAAATGCATACCTGGCGTGTAGGAAGGGCTTATGCTGCATTAAAACTCAGAGAAATAAAAGGAATTTATGGCGGAGAATTGGCAGGACATTACTATTTTCGAGATTTCTTTTATTCCGACTCCGGAATTATGGCTGCATTAATCGTTTTAAATATCTTATCCAGATTTAAGAAAGAAGGAAAAACTATGGCTGAGCTTATTGGCAAAATCAAAAAATATGAAAGCTCAGGAGAATTAAATTTTAAAATTGAACAAAAAGCAGAAGCCATGGAAGCGCTTAAAGATTATTTCGTAGCCGAAGAAGAGCCCATGGAAATTCTGGATTTTGACGGATACCGGTTAGAATTTAAAGATTGGTGGTTTAATGTTCGTCCATCCAATACAGAGCCCTATTTACGTGTTTTAGCCGAAGCTAACAAAAAAGATATTTTAAACGAAAAAATTAACGAGATTGAAACAATTATTAAAAAATTTAAATAAAAGATTATCAATTATACTTTAATTATACTTTTCCAAAGTTTTAAACTTTGGAAAAGTTTTTTTTATAT
Organism: Bacteroidota bacterium; assembly: GCA_034661075.1. Lineage (GTDB taxonomy): Bacteria > Bacteroidota > Bacteroidia > Bacteroidales > UBA12077 > UBA12077. The sequence continues at coordinate 8,242 of JAYEKP010000046.1, read as the reverse complement.
CTCATCGCCATTTTTTAATAAATCAACTAAAACTTTTAAATGGATTAAGCGCAATAAAAAAGCAAGGATCATGGTAAAAACAAGAATGGCAATAAATTTATAAACCCAATTAAAGTCTAAATCAACAGAAAACATTGAAAAAAGAAGTACTCCACCAATAAATAAAACAAAAATTGCTATTCGTTTTAAATCAATAGAAAATTGAAAAATTTTTTTTGCCAGCAAAACCTGCAGTATTGCAACAAAAGTTTGAGTAACTAAGCTGGCAATAGCAGAACCCAGCGCATAAAACTTTGGTATTAATATAAAATTAAGGGTAATATTAACGATTACTCCTCCTACAGCCATAAAGTTCAATTGGCGTAAATTCCCATTGGCAGTTAACAATGTACCAAAAATATAGCTGGTTGAAATTCCCAAAAAACATAAAATCAATATTCCAAATATTGTAGCCGAAGTATCTACATGATGATGATACAACATATCAATCAGCTCGGTGCGATAAAAATAAGAAGCGAAAGTAATCCCTACCACCGGCACAATTAAAAGTAAAAAAGAAAATAAAGTAAGTTGATGGATTGATTTTTTTTGCTTAATCATTCGTGAAAACATGGGTAAAAGTAAACCCGCATATAAAAAGGCAAACATAGCGGCAGCATCAAGTATCCGGAAACCCTGGGCATAAATCCCGGCTTGTTCTTTCCCGTCAGGAAGCATTCGTTCCAACATTACCGAATCGATTCGGTAATAAAAGGCCATCAATAAAGAAAGTAAAGCAAAAGGATAACTTTTTTTTAGGATAGCAATAAAATAGGTACGGTCGAACTTAAGTTTTAAAAATTGTGCTTTACCGTAAACAATGCCTAATGATAGTACCAAAGTAAATAAATAAGCTGCTGTTTGGGCATAAACAAACCACTCAATCTTAAATGGGTTCTCTGTAACCCCACCCCAAAGTAATAATCCGCAAATAACAATCATGATAAAACGATCGAGGACTGAAATAATGCTATCGGTTTTAAAATAATGCAATCCACTTAAATTAGATCTTAAATACAATATAAACGAAGCCACAAACTGATTAAAAATCAGGAAAATCAATAAATAAAACTGCCTGCCTTCATAACCCACAAATAAGGCTGCAACAATGGTAACAGAAGTATACAACAAGGCCAGCAATAACCTTAAACTAACAATACTCGATAAAGATTTACTCAAAAGATGGTTGTTTTGAGCAATGTTTCGATTGTTATAATTAGTAATACCTAAATCGAGAAGAATATTAAGCAGTAACGAAAAATTAAATAATGAAAAATACAATCCATACTCTTCGGCACCAACCACATTTTGAACGGTACGATCAATCCCAAAAATCCAAAAAGGCTTGATCAGTAAGTTCAGAAACAGAAGTAAAGTTAAATTAGTAAAAAATTTTCTTCTCAAAACAGTAATGATTAGTAAAACAAATTTAACAAAGTTTAAGTGTAAAGAAGCATAATATTTATGGATAATATAAAACCTATACTAATTTTTAAAAAGTAAATAAAAATATCATTAATTTTTTAGCATCTTTGTTACAAAGATAGAATAATCAACATTTAAAATGTTTTCTTTTGAATATTGCAGTAAACACAAGGCTTCTTATTAAAAACAAGCTGGAAGGGATTGGCTGGTTTACTTTTGAAACATTTAAACGTATTACCCAAAACCACCCCGAACACCAGTTTTATTTTATTTTCGACCGGCCATTTGATCATGACTTTATTTTTGCTCCCAATGTGCATCCTATTGTTATTGGCCCCAAAGCCCGGCATCCATTTTTATTTTATTGGTGGTTCGAATTTTCTGTACCCAAAATCCTTCAAAAGATGAATGCTGATATTTTTATTTCGCCTGACGGATATCTCTCTTTAAAGTCTCAAATTAATTCATTAGCTGTAATTCATGATATAAATTTTATGCATTTTCCGAAAGGAATGCCTTTTTTACAACAAAAATATTACCGATACTTTTTCCCAAAATTTGCACAAAAGGCTCTTCGAATTGTCACTGTATCCGAATTCTCAAAAAAAGATATTAGCAATCAGTTTGCGATTAATAATAATTTAATTGATGTCGTTTATAACGGAGCAAATGATATTTACCAACCCATTTCCGATGAAGAAAAAGAAAATACAAAACAAAAATTTACCCAGGGTTATGATTTTTTCATCTTTGTAGGAGCGCTTAGCCCCAGAAAAAATATAGGTAACCTTCTTTTAGCTTTCGAAAAATTTAAGGAGCAGACCAATAGTCATATTAAATTATTAATTGTGGGCGAAAAAATGTTTAAAACAAAAAAAATAAAACACATTTATAAAAACTTACACTATAAAGGTGATGTTATCTTCGCTGGAAGAATGAGCCCCGAAAATCTAAAAGTTTTATATGGTTCGGCACTAGCTTTAACCTTTGTTCCCTATTTCGAAGGATTTGGAATCCCCATTATCGAAGCGATGTATTGCAATACACCGGTTATTACATCAAATGTAACTTCTATGCCTGAAGTATCTGGCGATGCTGCACTATTGGCTGACCCTTTTTCCATGGATTCAATTGCTGATGCGATGATGAACATTTATAAAGATAAAAACTTAAGCAATCAACTCATTGAAAAAGGAAAAATACAGCGACAAAAATTTAGCTGGGATAAAACAGCCGAAAAACTCTGGGAAAGTATTGAAAAGGTGCTTTATGAAAAATAATATACCACTTGCAAGCCATTACAAAAAAGGGGCAATAGAGGCCGGTTGTGACGAAGCAGGACGCGGATGCCTCGCCGGACCGGTAGTAGCTGCTGCAGTAATTTTACCTGCCGGTTTTTCTAATCCTTTATTAAACGATTCAAAATTATTAACCGAAAAAATACGATATCAACTTCGGGAAGAGATTGAAAATTCAGCCCTGGCTTTTGCCATAGGTATTATCAACAATAAACAAATTGATGAGCTAAACATTCTAAAAAGTTCTATTCTAGCCATGCATCAAGCCTTGACTGAGTTAAAAACAAATTTTGATCATATCATCATTGATGGTAATAAATTTTATCCGTATAAAAACATCCCGCATCAATGTATTGTGAAAGGGGACTCAAAATATTACTCAATAGCTGCTGCATCGATCCTGGCAAAAACCTATCGTGATGATATTATGAATGAGCTCCACGAATTACATCCGGAATATAACTGGAAAAAAAACAAAGGGTACCCTACCAAACAACACCGAGAGGCTATTAAGAAATTTGGCCCAACACCCTATCACCGAATGAGTTTTCGCTTATTAGACAAACAATTAAGTATTGACTTTTGATAAACATGATGAATAAAATCAAACAGCAAATATTAAATTTAAATGAGTCCACTAATATTTTTGCCCAGATATGTTTTAAAATTATTTTAACGATTTATTTGTTTGGAAAATTTTGTGTGAATCCGCAATATCGGTCAGAAAAAATTTCCCGTTTTATATACCCTAAATATATTCATCAGAAATCAACGTTTACAAAACTCAACCGATATCCAACTATATTTAAAATTTGTAAAGACTATATCAAGAACGATAAAACGAGAAATATCCTTTCATTTGGATGCTCTACCGGCGAAGAGGTATATACACTTAGAAAACAATTTCCTCATTCAATCATTTATGGTACGGATATCAATAAATATTGCCTGAAAAAAGCAAAAAAGAATTTTAACCATCCTAATAATATTTTTCTTCATTCATTATCAAAAGAATTTAAAAAACTAACCAATCTCGATATTATATTTTGCCTGGCTGTATTTCAAAATTCGGAGAACAGGAGTAATCATGAGATAAAAAAAGTAGTTATCCTTTTTCTAAATTTCAGGAACAACTTAAACTGTTGGATAAAAAGTTAAAAAAGGAAGGGCTTTTAATCATTGATCATGCTGATTTTGATTTTATGGAAACCTCGGTAAGTAAACATTATAAACCCTTAGAAATAAAAAAAAATCGAATTATTCGAAATAGGTCGGCCTTTAATTGTGAAAATATAAAAGTGTCTTCCCAAACAAATTTCTATCGAATTAAAAAAAAATAGACTTATATTAAAAAATAAGTTATTTCTTATTCCCTGCCAATTGGCCACAGGCAGCATCAATATCCTGCCCACGGCTACGACGAACATTTACCACTAAATTTTTACTTTTCAAAAAAATTACAAACTGATCAAATGTTTCGTTCGGTGATTTTCTAAATCGTTTATCACGGGTAGAATTGTATTCAATAACATTAATTTTTACCGGGAAATTTTTACAATACTCAGCTAAATCTTTGGCATCGTTTAAAGAATCGTTAATTCCATCCATTAATAAATACTCAAAAGTAATCCGTTGCCCGGTTTTCTGATTAAAATATACCAGCGAATCTCTCAAATCTTCCAGCGTATTCCGTCGATTTACAGGCATAAAATCACTTCTTTTTTTGTTCTGGGCAGCATGCAACGAAACGGCTAAATTAAATTTTACCTGATCGTCTGCTAATTTCCTAATCATTTTGGGCAACCCAACGGTTGACAAAGTAATTCGTTGTGGTGACATTCCCAGTCCACTTTCTGAAGTAATGTGGTGGATAGCTGTTAAAACATTATCGTAATTTAATAATGGTTCTCCCATGCCCATTAAAACAATATTGGTTAAAGAAAGATTATATTTCTCTTGGGCCAATTTCATAATTTCAGTAACCTGATGAAAAATTTCTCCAACGGTTAAATTTCTTTTCAATCCCATTTTTCCGGTTGCACAAAACTCACACCCTAAATTACATCCCACTTGCGATGAAATACATGCGGTTACCCTATTTTCAGTTGGGATTAAAACACCTTCAACCAATAACCCATCAATTAATTTAAAAGCTAATTTTATGGTTTTATCCTTACTAATTTGTAAGTGTTCAATTTCCAGTGCCTGAAAATAAAAATGGGTCTTCAGCAATTCCCTTAATTCTTTTGAGAGGCTGGTCATCTCATCAAAATAAGTAACATGTTTGTTCCATAACCATTCAAAAATTTGTTTCGCCCGGAAAGGTTTTTCATTATGGTCAATCAAAAAATCTTTTAATTCATTAAATGTAAAAGATAATATATCATTTTTTTTCAGCTCTGCATTCATAGAATAATATGTTTTTTCAATATATTTGTTATGCAAAGGTATACGAACCTGATTAATTCAAAAACTTTATGTATGATTCTTATATCAAAAAAACAATTTTATAATTTATTTTAAACCTGTTTTACAAAAAACAATCTAATAGCTTTATAAGTAATCAAATGAAACTAATTATCTATTAAAATTTAAATACTATGAAAAAAATTATCATTTTACTATTTACAGTATTTCTGTCCTTTAGCTCCTTGTTAAGAGCGGACGAAGGGATGTGGTTATTACCACTTATCCAACAATTAAACATTGAGAAAATGCAGGAGATGGGTTTAGAACTTTCTGCTGAAGAAATTTACAGCATTAACCAATCGAGTTTAAAAGATGCTATCGTGATTTTCGGCAGAGGTTGTACCGGTGAAGTTATATCAGATCAGGGACTTATTTTAACCAATCATCACTGCGGATATGGAGCTATCCAGGAACATAGTACTACAGAACACGACTACCTAAAAGATGGTTTCTGGGCAATGAACAAAGGAGAAGAGATACCCACCCCCGGACTAACAGTAACTTTTTTGGTAAAAATAGAAGATGTAACCGAACAGATATCTGCTGAATTTAAAGATACAATGTCAGAATCTAATCGACAAGAGATAGCGTATACTAAAGGGAAAGAGATTGCTGCAGAAGCTACCGAAGGGACTCATTACGATGCACGTGTACAAAGTTTTTTTGGTGGAAATCAATATTATTTATTGGTTTATGAAACATTTAAAGATGTACGAATGGTAGGTGCTCCACCCTCATCTATTGGTAAATTTGGAGCCGATACCGATAACTGGATGTGGCCGCGCCATACCGGTGATTTCTCGTTGTTCAGAGTTTATGCTGATAAAGAAAATAAACCCGCCGAATATTCAAAAGATAATGTTCCATACCAACCGAAACATCACCTGCCTATTTCATTAAAAGGAGTTGAGAAAAATGACTTTGCTATGATTTTAGGATATCCGGGAGGCACACAAAGATATATGACATCATGGGAAGTTGACGAGCGTATAAATGTTACCAATAAAAATCGTATTTATGTCCGAGGAATCAGACAAGACCTAATGTTAGAAGATATGTTAGAAGATGATGAGGTAAGAATTAAATACTCTTCTAAATATTCAGGATCTACCAATTATTGGAAAAATTCGATTGGTATGAATAAAGCACTAAAACAATTAAAGATATATGATGAAAAGCTTGAGGAAGAAAAGGCTTTTATGGATTGGGTGAATGAAAATCCGGAGCGTAAAGAAAAATATGGAGAAGCTTTATCTCTAATCGAAAAATCAGTAGAAAATCGTAAAGATTATATTTATGTTACCCAGTATATTAGCGAAGCTCTTTTACGAGGAACAGAAATTATTTCATTAGCTGCACGATTATCAAGGTACGAAGAAGGGCTTAAAGCGGATGATGAAGAAAAAGTTAAAGAAACCGTGGAAGAAATAAAAAGTATGGCCAGAGGCTTTTATAAAGATTACAATGCACCAACAGATCAGAAAATTGCTAAAGCCATGTTTAAAACATTTGCCGAAAATGTGGATAAAAAATATCAACCCGAAGTATTTGAAACCATTGAATCAAAATATAAAAATGATTATGCCAAATATATTGATAAGATGTTCAGCAAATCAGTATTAACTGATTCAACAGAATTATGGGACTTTTTAGAAAAACCGTCGGTGAAAAAACTACAAAAAGATCCTGCCTATTCGGCTGCTCAATCAATTTATAAAAAATATCGTGAACTATATCAGAATATCAAGCCGCTATACGCTGATTATGATAAAGGACACAGGCTATATGTAAAGGGAATTAAGGAAATGAAAGACGGAGAAGCGCTTTATCCTGATGCTAATTTTACCATGCGATTAACCTATGGTGAAGTGTTAGATTATTATCCAAGAGATGCTGTACATTATGACTATGTTACAACCTTGACTGGAGTGATGGAAAAAGAAGATCCAGATAACTGGGAATTTGTTGTACCGGATAAATTAAAAGAGCTTTATAAAAATAAAGATTATGGCCGTTATGCCATGAAAACAGGAGAAATGCCCGTAGCATTTATCAGTACCAATGACATTACCGGAGGAAATTCAGGAAGCCCGGTAATTAATGGGAAAGGACAGTTAATAGGCACTGCTTTTGACGGTAACTGGGAAGCAATGAGCGGTGATATTGTTTTTGAACCAGAGCTACAACGCTGTATCAACGTAGATGCACGCTATATATTATTTGTTATCGACAAATTTGCAGGGGCAAAAAATCTTATCGAAGAAATGACCATTATTGAATAAAAATAATAATAATTTTTTTACAGGCTCAGCACTTTCTGAGTCTGTTTTTTATTTCTGTCAGGTTTACTATCTTTAACGAAAAAATCTGAATGCCAATAAAAATTACGATATATACTGATGGCTCTGCAAGAGGAAACCCCGGCCCGGGAGGATACGGAGTTGTTTTATTATCGGGTAAACACAGAAAAGAACTGTCCGAAGGCTATCGAAAAACAACCAATAACCGAATGGAACTCCTCGCTGTAATTGTTGCACTCGAGAGATTAAAACATGATGGTTATGAAGTGAATATTTATACCGACTCGAAATATGTAGCTGATGCTGTAGAGAAAGGATGGGTTTTTAATTGGGAAAAAAAACAGTTTAAAAAGAAAAAAAATCCCGATTTATGGATTCGTTTTCTCAAAGTTTTTCGAAAGCACCAGGTAACCTTTCACTGGGTTAAAGGACATGCTAACAACAAAGAAAATGAACGTTGCGATAAACTGGCTGTTGATTCATCGTATAATACCCAGCTTAAAATAGACGAAGAATACGAAAATGCGGAGGAAAAACTATTCTAATTCAGCGAGTTTAACAAAATTTCTCTTTTTTTTATTATCTTTCACATCTGTCCTAAATAATAAAAAAAGATAGCCAATTTAGAGCTCTTGTTTAAAGAGCCCTTATTTTTGTAGTACTAACCAACTAAAATATAAATTGGCTATGAAAACAAATTTAACACTCTTT
>JAYEKP010000045.1:0-4590 GCA_034661075.1 Bacteroidota bacterium | reverse complement strand
AGCGTTTTCCTGCCCATAATATTTAACCAATAACTTCCATATCGTTTTATCTGCATTATAATTTTCAGTATTCCAATAATAATTAGCTGCAGTAAGTGTTTTAATAATGTTTAATTTAGTAAAAGATTCAATATTTAAAACAACCTTACCGCGGTTGTTTAATTGATGAAAATGATCAGGATAATCTGCTTTTAAGGGTTCAAATAAGGAAAGTGTCCTTAGTTTTCCAACATAATAAGATTTTGCCTCCTCATCCTTAAATCTTAACAAACTATAATTCAAACTATTATCAAAAAGTATAGGGTTTGCTTTAATTAATTTATTCATTCTGAACCACTCAGCATAATCAATAGATGGAGAACAATAGCTTCCGCCTGTCCAGTAAACAGGAATATTGTTCGTAATATTTTTTGTTAAATCACGATAATAAAATTCAGCTTGTCCCATTCCCATATTAATAAAATCTAACCGGCTCCAGGGTGACATAAATTCAAGATTTACTTTCAAAATTTTCGTTAGCTTCTTCAATAAATCAATATGGTATTTTTGAAGGTTTACAGAAATATCTTCATTGGTGTAAAATTTTATCCATTCAGGATTTGAAGAATTGTAAGCCTGTGAATAATCTCCTTTTATTAAAATATTTTCCAATCCAGGATGAGTTAACGTAGAAATTTTATTTGCAATAAATGTTGTTTTTTGTCGAAAATCATTTTGCTTGATTGAATAATCGATATCTAAATGATTGGCATAATTAAATTTTAGCAAATCAATCATTGCACTGGTTTGTCCATTAAAAAATCCGGGGGAAATTTTTTGGAAAGGATAATAATTTGAATTCTCATCATAAACCTCAAAATATGCATGATTCAATTTATGATCGGAAAAATATTGAATATTCTTTTTCATTTGAGTAAGTGTACCACCATATTCATGTAATAAAAACCCTCGTTGGAGAAAATCAGGATAATCTATTATAACAGCACTGTTAAATAAAAATTCTTTTTCATCTAGTAACTGATTAAAAGTAAGAGCTGCATTGTACATTCCTTCATCATCGCAGCCCCAAAGAAAAATGATATTTGGTACCTCATTTAATTGATTTATAAAATATCCTTGTTCTTTATCTTTAATTGAAGAATCTGGCATTAAGTTCTGATAAGTATTATAAAGAGATGTATTTCCTAATGAAACAATAAAATTATTTTTATCCATTTCATTTTCACTGATATTTGTTACAATTCTAACTTTTTTTGAGGAGTAGTTTTTCAATGAATGTGAAAAAATATCGTCGAAAGCATTTTTTATTTTTTTTGCAGCTAATAGCGTTTTTTGTTTAGAATTGTTGGGAACTAGAATGATAGGAAACCTTTCCTTTGTATAAAAAATGGAAGGTTCTAGTTTTTTAATATACCTGGGTTGTGGAAGTAAAAGCTCATATGCGGTAAATGAAGAATCAAAATAAGGGTTCATTCTTTCAAGAAATGTAAAATTTTGCTTGGTATAGTTAAAATTCACTTTATCCACCCACATGATGCCTGTTCCTTTTAAACCAATAAAAATTTTCACATACCTTGTCTCATCAGGAATATCTCCATTCAAAAAAGGGTATTTAGCCGATTGAGCATTTATTTTCCCCCAACCAAACTGACGAATATTCCAGTAATTGGTAAGATTTAAAGATTTAAAAGCATTATCGATTTTAGTTTGTCGAAACGGATCATATTCATCGCTTGAAATTTCTATTTTATTTTTATCAAAAAATTGTAATCGGATATTAACGGCATCATGCAATTTAGTTCCTAAACGGGCTCTGTTCGGACAAATATTTTCAAGCTTTAAATACATGCTTAACGAATAATTGCCTGGTATAACTTTAATGTAATCGCTTATAATTCCGACCCCTAAGTCTTCTGTTTCGTCGGTTTTTGATCTGAAAATTTTTATGGCATGCGTTCCCTCAAAAACCTCATCATCAGTAAACGAATTTATTTCAGTATCAACCCATTGAACATTCTCACCAGTTTTTTTCCAACCCGTAACATCAAATGATTTTATATTACTCTTTTCGTAATATATTTTTCCTATTTCAAAGGAAGGATTAAATACCAGATTTCCTGTACTTTTTTGATTATTACGTTGTGCAAAAGGAATAGCAATAGGATCTTTTGATGACCAGGCTGCTTGATTAAGAATTACTTTATCTTTTCTTTTACAACTAAAAATGAGTGTAACAATTAAGACCAATACCAATGATATTATATGTTTCCTGTAAACCATATAAAGAAATTAATTTTTTGTTGAAGTTACTTGAAAATAAAAAAACACTTTTACATAAAGTTTAAAAAGTTATCAAAAATTAGTTCCTATTTATTCACAAGGTACTTCTTTTTTTAAAACGAAGAACCCAGATTTTTACATAAAATGATATCCAAAACTTAATACCACCCTGTTATACTTAATTATCCGCTCAATGGTTTGGCCGTTTTGTTCTTTATAACTATGGTTAATATGGATATATTTATAACCAATACCAAACGAAAAAGCATTTTTTTCATTGATAAAAAGTTTTAATCCAAGGCCTGGATTGATTAAATATCCCCCATCGGAAGAAATATCCGAGTGATAATAGGAGTAATAATCATAATCGTAAGGATCCGGTGTTTCCAATGGAACAGTATATCCTCCTTGAAAATAAATATAATGATTTATTTTTCCGGATGTAAAATTATATTTTAAATCGGCTACTATAGGCATATAAGCCTCATTTAATAAATCTAAACCTACTCCGCCGCCCACGGAAAATTTATTTTTAAAATCGTATCCCCCTACTAATATTAAACTTAACGGCGGAAAAGGGGTATCAATATTTCCGGAAAACAAAAACCCAACATTTAATTTCGAATAAAAACCTTCGGTTTTATAGTCCATTAATTGTGAAGAGAAAGGCAAAAGGTAGGGATTACTAGAAATGTTCTCTTTTTTAATTTCTTCAATTTCCGATAGATTAATAACCCATTTATCTCCACAGTTGCTAATTAATGTAATCGTTTCGTTTGCTTTAGTTTCTAGAATTATACCATGTAGTACCGAACCATTTTTTAAATAAACAACATCTTGTTGTTTTTTTTCCTGTGCTGTAATATTTTGAACAGAGAAAAAGGTAATCATCAACCCGGTAAGCAAAATAATTCGGGAAAGTGTTTGAAAAAACTTCATATAATAACATAATTTGGTTTATACTAAGCTTATATATATACAATTTCAGATGATTAAAATAAAAACAAGGTTGCGTTATGGATAAATCATTTACAAGATTACAAAAAATAAAATTTATAACATTAAAATTGATTCTCTCAATGAAAAATCATATATTTGAGTACTCATTAACTAAATTTAAAAAAAAATAAAAAAAATAAATTTGTAACTAAAAATTTATATTATGGGAAAACATGGAGTTGAAATTTTAGATCTTGATGTAAAAAAATTAATCCAAATGTTAAATGAAGCATTAGCCGAAGAATGGTTAGCCTATTATCAATACTGGATTGGCAGCCGTGTAATCGAAGGGCCAATGCGTACCGATATTGAACAAGAACTTCAAGTACATGCCGACCAGGAGCTTAATCATGCTGTAATGGTAGCTGATCGAATTGATCAATTAGGAGGAACCCCTCTTTTAAGTCCAAACGATTGGATAAAATATAGCAAATGTAACTATCTGGCACCAGAGGATCCTTATGTAGAAAAAATTCTGGAACAAAATCTGGACGGTGAAAGATGTGCCATCAAACGCTATAAAGAAATTGCCGATTTTACTCATGGGAAAGACCATACTACATATCAGATGGCAATTACTATTTTAGATGAAGAATTAGAACACGAACAAGAAATTGAAGACTGGCAGGCTGATATTGAAAGTATGAAAGAAAATATTAAAAAATTAAGAATGTAATTTTTTTTAATAAAAATAGTTGAATGGCTGTCTTACAAAAGGTAGTCATTTTTTTATTTCTATGAAATTAAGAAAAATAGATAAAACGCAACCATTTTTATTATCAAAACATCATTATAAAAAATGGATTAAAAAATATTTCCCGTGAAACCTAAACCAATAAAGTTAATTCTTCTATTTTCTTTGTTAAATATATTATTTATACGCTGTAACGATCAAATTATTGAAAAATATATAGCGAATGTTCCCATTTATTTATCCTATGAGGATTTTAGAAATGCGATAAAAACTGAACCACCTCAAGAAATTGAAAATCCCGGAAAAATATATTTCTACAACAACTTCCTCTTTATAAACGAATATTTAAAAGGAATACACGTTATTGACAATTCCGATCCTTCATCACCTCAAAAACAATCGTTTATTTCCATTCCAGGAAATGTTGATATCGCTATAAAAAACGATATTCTATTCGCTGATAGTTATATCGATTTGATTTCTTTAGATATTTCAGATCTTGAAAATATTAAAGTTGTTGGTCGAAATAAAGAGATTTTTCCTTATGTACTTCCACCCTACAATGAAGATTACAGAGTGGATGAAGTTGATTTTGAAAAAGGAATTGTTGTTGATTG
>JAYEKP010000044.1:0-22516 GCA_034661075.1 Bacteroidota bacterium | reverse complement strand
GAGTGTTAAATTTGTTTTCATAGCCAATTTATATTTTAGTTGGTTAGTACTACAAAAATAAGGGCTCTTTAAACAAGAGCTCTAAATTGGCTATCTTTTTTTATTATTTAGGACAGATGTGATTTTTGTTATTTAATTAAGAAAAAATTATACATGGAAGGAATTAAAAATATTATTTTTGATTTGGGCAATGTGATCATTAACATTGATAGCGAGAGAACTGTAAACGCAATGAAAGAAATGGGGTTTGATAATTTTGAGGAGAGTTATACCTTGCTACGCCAGTCTGATTTATTCGATTTTCTGGAAAGAGGGTTGATTACCCCCGAAAAATTTCATATCGATTTACAAGCTCATTTTAACAATCATGTTTCTGCGGCAAAAATAGATGATGCCTGGAATGCCATGCTGCTCGATTTTCCCAAAAAAAGGATTAAGTTGCTTCAAAACCTGAAATCGAAATATCGGTTATTTCTTCTAAGTAATACCAATATTATTCATTATCATAAATATAATCAGGATTTAAAAAACCAATATGGAATTGAATTAAAAAGCCTGTTCGAAAAGGTCTATTATTCATTTGATATGGGTATGCGAAAACCCGATTTGGAGGTTTTTAAATATGTAATAAAGGACAGTAATCTGAAACCAATAGAAACCCTGTTTGTTGATGATTCCGCTGAAAATATTGAATCAGCAAATAAACTGGGATTAAAAACTTTATTTATTGATGTTTCAAAAGGGGATGATATTACCCAAAAATTAAAAGGTTTTTAAAATCCAAACCGATTTTATTTCCGAAGTCTCACGTAGCTTGTATAATTTTTTTAATGCTGATATTTCATCAGGATATGAATAGATAGATATTCGGAGAAGATTTTTGTCTGATTCAATAATTTCGGGTTCGTAGCCCAATGCTTTTAAATTGCTGCAATATTTTTCAGCATTTTCCATTTTTTTAAAACTTCCAGCAATAATATGAAACTGGGTAAATTGCTGTTGTTCTTCTGCTGGTTTCGTTTCCGGTTCCTGATAAAATAACGCCTCTTTTTTGTTGGTTGTTACGTCAATGGTTTGATTAATAACAGCTTTTATGCTGTCTGACCGTGCGATGCTGTCAAGATAAGTTTTTGACTTAAGGTTTTGTACTGCTTTGTTTTCCTTAGGAGCAGATTTGTTTGATGCTATAAAATCAAAATTTTTATACCCATCGGTAAAATACCAACTTAAGGCAATAATCAATAAAAGGGCTACGGCAGAAACAAAAGCAATAAGAATTTTTTTACCGGGTTTAGATTTTTTCTTAACCGCAACAGTTGGCCTAGCTGGTTGTTCAATGGGCTTGGTTGTTAAATCTTTTAAGCCAAAAGCCTCTGCCAATAGGTTTGACCGTTTGTCCCAGGTAAATAGAATATTTCCCTTAGGATTCCGGTGGAGTGTACCTATCTCCGGGAAATCAATCTCTTTTCCCGCTTTTAATTGCTTTTTAACCTGGGTAACAAATTCTTTAAGATGCAAATTGGCTTTATCGGTATTTATTTTTTCCTTTTGGGTAATAAAATCAACAAGCTTCTTATCATCAAAAGAATATGCTGGGTTAAAATGGATTTTCTGGGTGGGTGGTAGAAATTTATTTTCCGAGACATCGAAAGCTGCCGGCTCATATTCAGCAACGAATCCTCCTAGGCCAGGAATTACTACACCCTGGTTTTCAACAAGTAATTCTTTTATGTGTTTTTTAATGTCCAACAAGCTTCTATTTTCTATCACAAATATATTGAAAATTCTCTTAATGCCAATAATATTCATACCACAGCTCAAGGTCGTTATAATATCTTTCTTCTGTTTGATGTAAACGATTAATTTTATTATGTTTAATTTTGTTATGTATTGAAAAATTGGAAATACATGAATAGACTTGTATTAGTTACCGGTGGTGCTGGTTATATTGGCTCGCATACCGTGGTTGAATTGATGAACGAAGGTTTTGATGTAGTTATTATTGATAATTTGTCCAATTCGGATAAATCTGTATTAGATGGAATAGCTGATATTACTGGAAGAAGGCCTTTTTTTGAACAGTTTGATATTTGTGATAAAGATAAATTACACAATTTCTTTAGAATTTATAAAAAACTGGATGCTGTTATCCATTTTGCGGCTTATAAAGCAGTGGGGGAATCAATAGAAAAACCTTTAAAATATTATCAAAATAACCTGGTTTCGCTAATGAATTTACTGGAGGAGATGTTGTCATCTCATATTCCAAACATTGTATTTTCATCTTCTGCTACGGTTTATGGCCAACCGAATAAACTTCCGGCCGATGAGAGCGCACCCATAAAAAAAGCAACCTCACCTTATGGAAACACTAAACAAATTGCTGAAGAGGTTATTCAGGATGTGATGCATGCGCATAAGGATTTTAAAGCTATTTCATTACGTTATTTTAATCCAATAGGGGCACATCCTTCGGCATTGATAGGAGAGTTGCCATTAGGTGTTCCCGACAACCTGGTACCGTTTATTACCCAAACAGCTATTGGAATTCGCGATACATTAAATGTGTTTGGCGATGATTATAATACCCCCGACGGAACAGCTATTCGCGATTATATTAATGTAGTGGATTTAGCTAAAGCGCATGTAGTAGCAATAAAAAGACTAATAGAACAAAAAAATAAGAAGAATTTTGAAGTGTTTAATCTGGGAACAGGAAAAGGTTCATCGGTAATGGAAATTGTGAAAGCTTTTGAAAAAGCTACCGGCGAAAAGTTAAATTACAAGATTGTTGGGCGCAGAGCAGGTGATGTGGAGTCGGTGTATGCAGACACATCATTAGCCAATAGCGAGCTGGGCTGGAAAACCGAGATTGGATTAGAAGAAACCCTGTTGTCTGCCTGGAACTGGGAAAAATATATACGAAATAAAAAAAATAAAGATAATGAATAAGTCGATTTTAATAACCGGCGGAGCCGGTTTTATTGGTTCTCATGTTGTACGGCTGTTTGTCAAAAAATATCCTGATTATAAAATTATCAATTTGGATAAATTAACCTATGCCGGAAACCTGGAGAACTTAAAAGATATTGAAAAAGCTCCCAATTATGAGTTTGTTAAGGGTGATATTGTTGATGATAATTTTATTTTTGAGTTATTCGAAAAATATCAATTCGACGGGGTAATCCATCTGGCAGCCGAATCGCATGTTGACCGTTCTATCGCCAACCCGGATGAGTTTATCAAAACCAATATTGTGGGTACATTAAACCTGTTGAATGCAGCGAGAGCTAACTGGAAGGATAAAGAGGGAAAGCTTTTTTATCACATTTCAACCGATGAGGTGTACGGTTCTTTAGGTGATGAGGGTTTATTTACCGAAGAAACTTCGTATGGCCCACGTAGCCCTTATTCAGCATCCAAAGCAAGCTCCGATCACCTGGTAAGAGCATATTATCATACGTTTGGATTACCCGTGGTTGTTACCAATTGTTCGAATAATTACGGTCCCAATCAGTTCCCCGAAAAGTTAATTCCTTTAGCCATCAATAATATTAAAAATAAAAAAACAATCCCTATATACGGGAAAGGTGAGAATGTGCGCGACTGGTTGTATGTCGAAGACCATGCTAAGGCTATTGATTTGGTATTTCATCAGGGATATGTTGGGGAAACGTACAATATTGGCGGAAACAACGAATGGCAAAATATTGAACTGATTCGCACACTTTGTAAAATTATGGATAAAAAGCTTAACCGAAGCGAAGGAGAATCCGAAAAGCTAATTACTTTTGTAAAAGACCGGGCAGGACACGATTTACGTTATGCCATCGACTCATCCAAAATTCAAAAGGACCTGGGATGGAGCCCCTCGCTTCAATTTGAAGAAGGAATGGAAAAAACGGTTGACTGGTATCTTGAAAATGAGGAGTGGCTTAAACATGTGTTAAGTGGTGACTACGAGAAGTATTACGATGAGCAGTATGTAAAAAGATGATGTGTATTAGCACACAGATTTTAAGTTAAAAACGAATACATTGGCAGGAGTCAGTTTCCCTGCCGGAGGCACGCAGCAGGATGCAGTAGGCAGTGCAGCAGTAGCGTTAGTTAATAAATTTTTTAAAATACTTTGTACTCTGTTATTTCGAGAGTTCCTAAAATTTGAATGTCAATCCCATAATTAGCATGGGCACTCTAGGCAGGTTGGCGGAATAGTTGCGCACCTTTGCGAAATTCTGCGTATAACTCAGCGATTCTCTGCGAAATGTAATAAAACAACTTTCCTGCCGAATGGCAGGTAAAAGTAAACAGTAGCAGAAGTAATCAGCTCAATCCAATACCACAATTCACTATTTTAAGAATTCAGGGAACACAAAAAATTTCTTAGTATTTTGTCTTCCCAGCCTGCCATCCACGGCTGTTAAACCGGTTGGCAGATTAGCGGTAAAAATGGACAGGATTAATTAAAACGGTAGCGCCATAGCAGTAGTGCGGGTTCCCCCGCCTTACTTTCCAGTCTCCCGTTAATAATGTTTACTAAGATATAATATTGTCAGCAAACCACTAAACCCCCGCATTATCTGCTGATGGCGTGTTATGTGGCGTAAATTACTCTTCTGTTTTTTTAAATATTATTGGTATTGTAAATGACACCTTCCTTTTTTCACCATTATTTTCACCTGGATTCCATTTAGGCATTGAATTTACAATTCGTAATGCTTCTTTATCCTGATAATTATTAATTCCACGGATAATTCTTGCATCAACTGGCTTGCCGTCTGTGTCAATCCAAAACTCAACAAATACTTGTCCATTTACTATTGAATCCTGCGGAATTAATATCTGCGACTGCAAATAATTTCTCAAAGAATCAAATCCGCCTTGAAATTCAGGCATAATTTCTAGCGTAGAGAATCCTAGTTCGAAAACACTATCTGGATAAATTGTCACAGAAGTATAATAGTCTTGTAAATTACCTGTGTTTTTATCAATCACAATCCCTTTTGTTTCATGACCTGTCTCACTTTTATTAAAATCGTATCCAATAAACCAGTGATTTGGATACTCAAAATTATTTTTAGAAAATAAGTCAATATAAGTTTCGTCTCCCAATAATCCCTTTTCTTGAGCTTGATGTAAAACGTAACATAATCCATACTTCTCATTATCAACAGGCACAATTTTTATTAACTTTCCATTTCTATCATAAAATTCTTTTCTCCAAATAGGAGTGTTTTTATGAATCCAATATGTTTCTGATTTAATATTACCATTTATATAAAAATCCTGTATAACTGTTATCTTATAATCAAGTTCAATTTCGGTTTTTCTTTTTAATTCAGTTTGATTCTTAACTTTTAATTTAAAGTCACAAATTTTTATACTATCTGATTCTTGAGAAAAGATTTGTCCTTGAAAAAGAAGGATTAATAATATTTTAAAAATTAACCGTTTCATTAAGATACTTTTTTCACTATATGCATATTACAAAAATTAACGATTTTACTCGCTGGTCATAATAAACAATGGCTGCATCTCAAAACTTTTATAAAAAGGCCGTAGCCGTTCGGTATTGTAATATTTTTTTAGGTTGACTAATTTTTTTGAACCAACAACCACTTCAATGGGAAGGTTGTCGTAGCGGCCATTTTTTAATGCAACCAAACGTCCATGGATTCCCTGCAAAACTAAGTCCAATGCTAAATTTCCATAAGCTATCGGAACAATTGAGTCAATGGTATCCGGGTCACCACCACGTACCAGGTAGCCCAGTTTTTGGTTAATTACGCCAATAGGCCTTCCTTTACAGCAATTGGCCGAATACTCTTTAATTTTCGCCGAAACCAAGTCTCCTATTCCTCCAAGCTTAGCATGTCCGTATGCATCTTTTGCCTCATTTTCAAAAATCATTTCACTTCCTTCGAACATAGCACCTTCGGATACTAACACCACAGAGTATTTACTGGGGTTATTGGCGCGGTCTTCAATAAGCAGTTCGGTTAGTTTTTTAATATTAAATTTATATTCGGGAATTACACATCGGTTGGCAGCTCCTGCCATGGTTGGTAACATGGCTGTAAATCCCGCATAGCGGCCAAATACTTCGAGCACCATAAAGCGTTCGTGCGAACCGGCACTGGTCCTCAAATTATTGGTCATTTGTATGGTGCGGGTAACGCAGGTACTAAACCCAATGCAATAATCGGTTCCGGGCACATCGTTATCCATCGTTTTGGGGATGGCTACAACCTTAAAACCTTCGCGATAAAGCCTTACAGCGTAGCTTAGCGTATCATCACCACCAATGGGAATAAGGTATTCGATACCTAAAAAATCAAGATTTTTGAGCACTTCTTTGGTCAGGTCGTTTCGGGGTTCGTTATATTTATTTTTTAAATGTTCGGGAACATTCCAGCGGGCAACACGGCTGGGGTTTGTCCTTGACGAGTGCAGGAATGTTCCACCTGTTCGGGCTGCTCTGTTCACTCTTGTTTCGGTTAAAACCTCAATACATTCTGAATTGTCGGCATTCTTATCTCGTATCATGTCAACAAGGCCCATCCAGCCACGGCGGATGCCTATCACCTCATAACCTTCGCGTAATGCTCTAATGGTAACCGCTCTGATCGCCGGATTTAATCCCGGAACATCACCACCACCGGTTAATATACCAATTTTACTTTTTGTATTTTTACTTTTTGCTACCATATCGCTGTGCTTTTAAGATTTAAACAACCGGTTAAATTACAAAAAAATCAATAGCGAGTAAAGTTTTCATGGAATGTTTTATCGATGGCAAATTTTTCGGTATGGGCAGTATTCGCAATGACTGGTTTCCTCCGTTTGGGTAAAAGCAATTGCAGGATTAAAAATTTTTTCCATTAGATAGGCTAGATGCTGCAGGTATTCATCATCCACTTCGTTATAATTGTTTATATAACTTTTTGTTTCTTTATTGTATATTCTATATTCAAAAGTATTATCAAATAAGTGCTTTACGGAATATACGCCGGGGACAACAGGCAATGCCGGTTTTTTTATATCGCGGTAAAATTTAGCATACAAAAAGGTTTGAAACACAGCGCTTCGTTGGGCGCTTTTTTGGTCGGAGAAAATCGCTTCGATATTTTGATAATCCAGCGTATCGTTTCCGGTTTTATAATCGATAATACGGATACGATTATCCAACTCATCCACCCGGTCAATTTTTCCACCCAGTTTAACCATCTCAGAGGTTCCGTTTAGGTTAAATGGTATCTCAATTTGATAGTTATCTTCCAATGAAAGAATTTTGAAAGGTGCTATTTCGGCATCTCTCTTGACCAGTTTTTTTACATATTTTTCGATGATTTCGCGGATAATGATATTTTTTCCTGAATAGTCGGCTTGATGGTTTTTAAAATAATTTTTATTAAAAGCATGGTCGATGGAATCAGTTATTTGTCGTCCGTCTTTTAAAATCTCCAAAAGAGTTTCGGGCAAAACGGTTTTGCCTTTTAGGTGCTGGTAGAGGTTGTCCATTGCTTCGTGCAAAATATTACCAAACAAAGGAGCGTCAATCTCCTCGGTTACCTCGTCCTGTTCTTTTAATCCGGCTACATACCGGAAATAAAATTTTAGTTTGCAGCGTAAATAGTTGCTTAAGCCACTGGGAGATAAATATTTTTCTTTTCCGGATGAGGATAAGTAGGCACGTAAGATTTCCTGGATTTCCGGAGTCTTTTCTATGCGTATCTCTTTGGGTTGATTGATATTGATATCATACCGCAAACTTTTTTCGGTAATATTGAATGGTGATTCGTATTTTAGCTGGTACAGAAAACGACTCATCTCTCCGGTTTGGAGCCCGTCGGTATTTGAGTTGTAAATCAGGGTAACATCTTGCGCCCGGTGTATCAACCGGTAAAAGTAGTAAGCATAGATGGCATCCTGGTGCTCAATGGTGGGCAACCCAAATCCGCGTCGTAAATTATAGGGAATAAATGATAAGGATGATTCGGTTTTTGGGAATACGCCTTCGTTAACGGATGTGATAAATAGATGTTGGAAATCCAGCAAACGGGTTTCGAGGATTCCCATTACCTGCAGGCCGGATAAAGGTTCTCCGGTAAACGGAATCCGAAGATTACGGATGATCTTTCGTATAAGCCGGATATAAGTATCCATTCGGATTTCAACCTGTTGTTCCTGCAGCACTTCTTTTACCCTGTTTATCGACAGGTAGATGTGATAAATATATTCTTTTTCAAGCGATGGTGTGTGGATGGTATCCTCAATTTTATTGTCACTCAGCGATTGATATACATGATGAAGGATGGTTAAAAAATATTCGGATAATGGAGCAAATGACTCAATTTTATGGAACAGTAAAGAGAAAAAATCGCAGGAGCTTAATTCCTCTTTTGCAATCATAATCCGGTTATTTGTGCGTATGAATTGCACCAGCCTGGTGGCCTCTTTGTTAAAATGCGTGTTAATGTATTGATGGTTGAGGATAGCGGTTACATCTTTATGATAAAAAGAATTTTTCCGGGCATTTTTTTGGAGCTCAATAACATGCTCGAGCAAACTATATATGGGCGTATTAATCACCGGATATCCCATGGTAATATTAACATTTTCAATGTTGTTGGGAATGGATTGCAGCACCGGAACCAACAAATCTTCATCGGCTAACACTATCGCGGTGTTGTCAGGAGATTCGGTAATGTCCTGATTCGCCTGTTTTAAATTTTCTGTAATGATTTTGGCCTGTCCCACATTGCCCGGGACGGAGATGATTTCAATATTTTTTTGGTTGGAAGATAACCGGGAAATATTTTTGTTGGAAAAGCTAAGTGGAGTTTTAAATGTTTTAATGTTTTCGCGTAGAAATAACCCCGCTTCGTGGTTGATATTTTGAATAAAGCTTTGGTCATAGTCCCAGAAAAATTCAGCACGTTGATTATTTTGCAAAAAATGGAAAAGTTTTTTTTCACATTGATTCAGAGCATTAAAACCGGCAAAAATGTATTTTTCATGAGGGAGGTTAATCTCCTTATTCCCCTCCAGTAGATTAGCTACTTTTCGGTAAATCATTCCTTCATATGCAATATCCAGAGAGGTTAATCTTTCATTTAATTTTTTATAAATATTGGGCAATACATTCCAGATACTAATAAAATCCTGTTGGTGGGCCGAATGTTTTTCCGGGTCGAAACTTTGCCAGAATTGTTTGATGGCTTCTATCTGTTTTTCGGTAAGGTATGAAAACTGGTCTTGTATAGATTTTAACGACTCAAGGTTTTTAAACAAGTCCTCAGGGTTTATCAGGTATTTATCGATATCATCAAAATCGTTCAGCATCATTTCGCCCCAGAAATAAAAATCATCAAACGGTTCTTCCGTTTTTTTTGTTTGTTTATAAATCTGATACAGTTCGAACAGGATTTTTATTGGGTCTGCAATTGTTAACCCGGAGATTTCCTGCATTAATTCATTAATGGTGGTTGTTTTTGACGACCAAATGGGTTTTTTGGTTAATTCGGACAGGTATTTTTTAAAATATAAACCTGCTCTTTGGTTAGGGAATACCAGGCACAATTCGGAGATTTTATCTCCATATCTGTTATATAAATCTTCTGCGATATGTTTTAAAAAGGTGTTCATATTTTATTTTTGTCTTTTTACTTTTGTCTTGTATCTCTAAAAAACTTTCCCTGCCAGGTATCTAATTCTTTAAGTTTCTTCTCAAATTTTACCAGAATCTGGTCATTACGGATTAATCCCCAACCGGGGCCTGCTAAAAAACGCGGTGGTACTTCTCCGGCAAACCGTTCTACTACAAAATCCGGATTTAGTCTTTCAATAAACCGGAC
Source organism: Bacteroidota bacterium (assembly GCA_034661075.1). Taxonomy (GTDB): domain Bacteria; phylum Bacteroidota; class Bacteroidia; order Bacteroidales; family UBA12077; genus UBA12077. The sequence continues at coordinate 12,659 of JAYEKP010000044.1, read as the reverse complement.
AAAAAAATCGATATATTCTGATAATTCGAAAAAATTAAAATTTTCCGGATGGTTATGATATCCTTTTTCCATGGCCGTCCCTTTAATAATTTGTAGCTGGTGGAATTTAATCGTATCGAGTGGAAGCGACGATATGGTTTTGGCCTGGCTTAAAATATACGCTTTGGTTTCGCCCGGCAGTCCGATAATAAAATGAGCCCCTGTTTTTATGCCGAATTTTTTGGTTTTTTCCAATGCTTCAACCGCCTCTTCGAAGGTATGTCCGCGGTTAATACGTTTCAACGTTTCGTTACTGCACGATTCGATACCATACTCTAAAATAATGTAATATTTCTCCGATAATTGTTGGAAATATTTAAGCTTCTCCTCGTCAATGCAGTCTGGGCGTGTGCCAATCACTAATCCGGCAATTCCCGGAACGCTCAAAGCCTCGTCGTAAATAATTTTTAATTTATCCAGAGGGGCATAGGTGTTAGAGTAGGCCTGGAAATAAGCCAAAAACTTGTTCGACCTGCGGTATCTTTTTTCATGGAACTCAATGCCTTCGTTTATTTGTTGGGTTACCGGTTTATCGGGTGTGCAGTACGATGGATTAAATGCATCATTATTGCAATAAGTGCAACCACCTCTTCCTTTGGTTCCGTCCCGGTTTGGGCAGGTAAATCCGGCATCAATGGTAACTTTCTGCACCCGCTCGCCAAAAGTCCGCTTAAAGTAGTTGCTGTAAGCGTTAAACCTTCGGTTATGTCCCCATGGAAATATTTTATTCGTTTCTGCCACTATTTGTCTTTTTACGGTTTCTTTCGTTAATCCCTTTTTAATCAAAGTTTAGTATTCGCAGGTTAAGGTTCTGAGTTAAACTGCAAATAATGAACCTGCCATCCTACAGGCAAGCTCAGAACTATTGAACTGCCACAACTCTGCCCAAATCCACATACCACAGATAACCATCTACATGGGTATCGCCCATTTTTTGTAACATCTCCATATATGATTTTACCTGTTTTTTGTGTCTTTCTTCTTCCTGCTCACCAAATTTGTAATCAATCACCACCGTTTTTTCCTGATTATAAATTACCCTGTCAGGCCGGGCTTTTTTACCTCCCGGTAATATGATTTCTGCTTCGGTTTTTACGTTCCATTGATTACTAAACCAGTCTTTTATATGCTGATTTTCAAACACTTCGTTAATATGTCCGGTAATTGTTTCTTTTTCCTGATGCGATATTTTTCCTTCGAAAAGCAGCCTTTCTAAAGCTTTTGGGATATCGCTTTCGGTTTGAATGTGTTCAAAAATTTCGTGCATCACTTTACCGTGGTTTACCCGTTGAAAAGCACCGCTTTCTTTTCCGGTAAAAAACGAATGGTCATGCAATTTTAGCCGAAGCTTATTCTTAATGTCATACGATTCGTACGATTCGATTTTTATCTCATTAAAAGAGCTTTCTTCCTCGCTCGTTTTTCCCAGTGTTCCATATTCAAAGATATTGTCATCTTCAGGGTTTTGTGTAAAATCAATAAGGGGTTGGTCTTCCCTGCTATAATTCTGGTAATTGGAATAAGTAAAGTTCAATAAGCTGCCCACATCTTTAAGGGTATCTTTTGGGCCTTTTGCCGGTGAAAAAATAAATAAATTTTCTTCGGCACGGGTAAACGCAACATACAGTAAGTTTAGGTTATCTACAAATACATGGAATTTTTCATCCAGATAATGATTTTTGAAAACCGTATTTAGTAATTTTTGAGAGTACTGAACCGGAATGATATCCAGCTGGTTAAAGGGTGCGGTATTTGTTTTACACCAAAGGATATTTGTTTGTGTTGAGTTATGGTCAAGTTTCCAGTTACAGAATGGGATAATAACATTCTTAAATTCAAGCCCTTTGGCTGAATGGATGGTAATAATCCGTATTGCATCCTGATTTTCGGAAACCGAAAGGGTCTTTTTACGGCCCTCTTCATTCCACCAGTTGATAAAAGAGTGAATATCAGCTGTTTTTGTTTTGCTGAACTCCAGTACCATATCCATAAAAGCTTTTAGGTAGGGCAGCTCGGATTGTACTTCGTTTAGATTGAAAATTTTTATGATTTTGTCTATCAGCTCATAAACAGGTAATTGTTTAAGCTGCTCGGCAGTTTCGTAAAATCCTTCCGGGAAAACAGAATCGCCGGGGATGTCTTTTTCTTCGTTCGTGTTGTTTTTGAATAAGTGGTGGAGCTTTCCGCTATCTGCCTTTTCATTTTTAAGGTACTGATGATATTCATAAGCTAAGAATGCGCGGTTTATAGCATCTTCATCATTTAACAGATACTCCAAAACAGCCAGTATAAACCGGGTAACTGAAGCATTGGCGATAAACAGGGAATCGTTGGAAATAAAATCATACTTGTATTCCGATGAATGATTGTTCTTGTAATCGATAAGGGCATTGGCTATTTTTTGTCCTTCATCTTTTTTACGTACCAATACCGCAATATCTTTTAAGGCATATCCCTTATCTTGCAAAAGCTCAATTTTTTTGATTACCTGTGAAATTGTTTCTTCCTCTTTCGAATTTTCTTCCTTTTCATCTACAAAAGCATGATAAATATATCCACCATCGTTCTTTTTTACCGGAGAATGCTGGATTACATCATAGTAGGCTTCAGTAATTTTATGTTGGTATGGATTTTCGGAGCTGCTTGCCTGCTCAAATTCCTGATTGAAATGGTGCTGCAATATGTTGGATGAATAATAAAAAATCGAATTATTAAAATCGATAATATTTTTTTTACTCCGCCAATTGTTATTGAGAGGAATTACCCTGGGTTGATACTGTGCAAAGTCCTGCTCAATCTTATCCGATAATATCTCCCAGTCGCTGTTACGCCAGCGGTAAATAGACTGTTTTACATCACCTACCACCAGGTTGGCATTTCCCTGAGCCAGGCTGTTTCCTATTAGCGGTTTGAAGTTTTGCCATTGGATTTTTGAAGTATCCTGGAATTCATCCATCATAAAAAAGCGGTAAATACTCCCTGCTTTTTCATAAATAAAAGGAGCATCATTATTATCGATGATGACCTGAAGCAATTGGGAAGCATCCGAGATGAGGAAAATATTTTGCTCTTCGCAGTAGCGGTGTAGCTTGGTGGAAATATCCGTTAAAATACCCAGGGTGTGGATAAACTTGCGAATTTCAATGGCCGAATAGTATTCTTCCTGCTTGTTTTGATGAAAGCTTACCATTTCAGTAAATAATTTAAACAAACCATTGTCCAAAACATTTTCAAGGATCTCTTTTTTCGGACTGCTTTGGGTTATCCATTCGGAATAATCTTTTATTCCTTTTAAGGTTCTTGGTTTTAGTTCAAATACATTTTGATGATGTATTTTATTAAAATAGTTTGGAACACCAGATTTACGATTTTTAAAATCATCGGTAGTCAGCCCGTTTTTTTCAATGAGTGCAAGCGCTTCCATCGCGAGTTTTTTTAAATGATTTTCAAATTGAGCAATAATATTTTGCAGCTGCGAGATATAATCCTTTACAAATTCTTTGTCTCCGAATTTGTTAATAAGCCGGATGTCAAAAGCCTTAAACTCTTCGTTGAAAATTTCACGGGCCAGCTTTAAAATATCTTCTTTAAAATCCCATTTTTTCCCTTGTTCAATTTTATTTTCAGCTAATGATGAGGTTAACTCCCGTAAATCCTTATTATCTCCAATGTCCATCAGTAGTTTGTCAACAACAAGCGACAATATCTCCGATTGGTTTAGCTCAACGCTATAACCTGGCTGGATTCCTACTTCGTGGGTAAAGGAGCGGATAATTTTTTGAAAGAATTTGTCTATGGTGCTTACCGAAAACTTGGAGTAATCGTGCAATAGCAGAGATAATGATTGCTTTGCTTTTTCCTGGATAGATTCTTCAGGTATATTTAAATCATTTTGAATGATTTCGAGGTAGGGCGATGATTGATTTTGGGATAATTTGTAAAGCTCACGAATAATTCGGCCTTTCATCTCAGCTGTAGCCTTATTGGTAAAAGTTACGGCCAGAATTCTTTTATAATTCCATTGATTGGAAAATAAAATTTTTAAATATTCGGCAGTTAACCTGAATGTTTTTCCCGACCCTGCAGAAGCTTTATAAATGGTAAGTTTTGACATTTTTTTTCCTGTTTAAAGGATAAAATTACTTAAAATATTTCCCATATCAGAATTATCTTATCAACAGATTGGGATGTAATGATTGTCAATCCGAACCACTTTAAAAACAGTTGAAGAGTAGTCGAATAACATCAAACGATATATTTTGGTTCGTTTATCATAAAATAAATATCTTTGCATCCGAAAATCTTAATATGGTTTGTGATGAAAAAAGTAGTTGTAGGAATGTCGGGAGGAGTAGATTCAAGTGTTGCTGCATATCTGTTAAAAAAAGAAAGATATGAGGTGGCAGGGCTGTTTATGAAAAACTGGGATGATTCTTCCGTTACCCTTACCAGTAATTGCACATGGGAGGATGACTTATTTTTTGCCGAAATGGTATGTAATAAATTAGAGATCCCTTTACATACTGTAGATTTAAGCAATCCATACAGAAAACGGGTAGTTGATTATATGTTTGCCGAATATGAGCGTGGGCGTACCCCTAATCCTGATGTATTATGTAATCGGGAAATTAAATTTGATTTATTTATTGATGAAGCATTAAAACTCGATGCTGATTATGTTGCTACCGGGCATTACTGCCGAAAAGAAACCAGAGAAATAAATAATAAACCGGTTCACCGGCTGCTTGCCGGCAAAGATACTAATAAAGATCAAAGTTACTTTTTGTGTCAGCTTAGTCAGTCACAAATTTCGCGTGCACTCTTTCCTGTTGGTGAGCTATTAAAACCAGAAGTACGCAAAATAGCCGATGAACAAGGACTGGCGACAGCTACACGCAAAGATTCGCAGGGAATATGTTTTGTGGGTAAAGTAGATTTACCTACTTTTTTACAGCAACAATTACAGGCTAAAGAAGGCGATATTGTAGAGATTCCGGAAACTTACTATACTAAAGAAGCTTCTGATGATGTAAATGAAATAGCAAAAGCCTATAATTACCAAAGAGAAGATGGAAAAGTGCTGGCAAAGCATCGTGGAGCTCATTTTTATACCATCGGACAACGGAAAGGATTGAACATAGGAGGTACGGATAAACCCATGTATGTTATTGCTATAGATGTTGATGAAAATATTGTTTATGTCGGCAAAGGCGACAGCCATCCCGGATTGTATCGTAAAGGGCTGTTTATTGCTTCGGATGAAGTGCATTGGGTACGCGAAGATTTAAAATTAGCTGTAAATGATACGAAAGAATATTTGGTTAGGGTAAGATATCGTCAGCCATTACAGCGGGCAACCCTGAATGTAAAATCCGAAGGTATTTATATTCTGTTTGACAACCCCCAGCGTGGAATCGCTCCCGGCCAATTCGCCGCATGGTATGATGAAGATGAACTGATTGGTTCCGGCGTTATTTATTAGTGTAAATAAGCAGATTTGTAAATCAGTAAAGATGTAAATAGTTTTTTTAGTGCTATCATTTCGCTGCTTTAATGTAACGGTTAATCGAATAGTTTTACTGGAAGATTGTTATCATCAACAGCAGCAAAAATAAAATTACCTTCAACAGCTAGTTCTCTGTTTTCTGAATATTTTTCTTCAATAAAAATTTTCACATTTATTTCCAGTTTTACCGAACCTGCTTTTTCGACAGACCCAATAAGTTCAGCAATTGTACCATAAGGGATAGGTTTTTTAAAATCGATTTTCCCGGTTGATACAGTGACTACTTTTTTACGACAAAAACGAGTAGCTGTTATATAAGCTACTTCGTCCATCCATTGTAGGGCAATCCCTCCAAACAGCGTATTATGGTCGTTTATTAAATTTTTAAAAACAACCTTAACCTGTCTGGTTTCTGCTTTTGTTTTTTGGTCTTGAATGTTCATTGTAAATTTTTTACAAATATATACAAAAAATATTTGCATTATGAACATATGTTCATTATATTTGTACAGAATTTAGTTATAAAAAATATGCCAAGACCAAAAAATAATCGGTTAGTATTTGAGCCACCGATGTTTAAAAGCTTTAAACCTGTTGGTGTAAAAGGGGCTGACCTGGAGTCTGTAATTTTGTTTTTAGATGAATTTGAGGCTTTTCGTTTAGCCGATCAAATAGGTTATTCGCACGAAGAAGCAGCGGAAGAGATGGAGATTTCCAGACCAACTTTTACCCGGCTTATTGAAATAGCCCGTAAGAAAATTGCTGATTTTATTATTGGCGGCAAAATACTGGAAATTGAAGGTGGGAATATTCATTTTAAAAACAATATTATTAAATGTTTAGATTGCGGGCATATGTTCAGAACTACATTTAATGAAGATGTTTTAGAATGCCCATCATGCCACTCAAAGCGGCTTTTGAATTTAGCAGGTGGATTTGGTCATGGTAAATGTTGTACAAATAGAAACCAAAAAAGAGGAGGTAATTATGCCAAGAGGAGATAGAACAGGCCCGTTAGGACAAGGTTCAATGACAGGACGCGGAATGGGTTTTTGTTCAGGTAATGAATTTGCCGGATATGCTACAGGTGCATTCGGCAGAGGACTGGCTCGTGGTTTTCGCGGAGGCCAGGGACGAAGAGGCGGTTTTTCCCGCTTTGCAAATTTTGGCTTTGGCCAAAATACTGAAGATGCTAAACAAAACAGAAAAAGGTCCATTGAAGATGAAATTGATTATTTAAAAAATCAAATCAATGGATTGGAAGCTGAATTGAAGAAGCTTGGTTAATTGATTGATTAAAAGCCATTAGCTTGTTTAAATATGTTAATCTGCTACAATGAATGCAAATAGCTTGCTAATGGCTTTTTTTTTAAATTTAAAATGACTCGTTATGAACCAGGGAAAAGGATTAGGTAAAGGAAAAGGAGGAGGCTCAGGCAATCTTCGTCAGGGACGAAATAAAGGCGGAGCCTTTGGGCCCGGAGGATATTGTGTTTGTGCTAAATGTGGTGAGAAAATTATGCACCAACAAGGGATGAAGTGTACCTCCATAAAATGTCCTCAATGCGGACATCCGATGATTAGAGAAGAATTGTTAAATAAAAATAAATAAGTATTAAACTAATTAACACGAAACATGAAAATGAAATTTGCTATTCCAACTCTAAATGAGCAAATAACGCCTCATTTTGGGCATTGTGAGAAATTTGCCATTGTTGAAGTTGAAGATAACAAAGTTGTAAATCAAGATTTTATTACGCCTCCGGTACATCAACCCGGGGTGTATCCAAAATTTTTAGCCGACCATGGAGTGCATATAATTATTGCAGGAGGTATAGGACAACGTGCCCAGGATTTATTCGCTCAAAATAATATTGAAGTATGTATGGGTGTTCAGGGAGGTACTCCTACAGAGTTGGTTGAACATTATTTAGAAAATCAGTTACAAACCGGCCAGAATTTGTGTGACCACTAAAACAAGAAATAAGGAATGAGAATTGCTATTGCAAGCGGGAAAGGCGGTACAGGTAAAACAACCCTGTCTGCCAACCTGGCTGCTTTTTTATCGAAAACCGAACCCGTTGTATTAACCGACCTGGATGTTGAAGAACCCAACTCCGGGTTGTTTATTAAGGGAAAATTAGAGAATGAGGAAGCCAAATATAAAATGATTCCTGAATGGAAAGAGGAAACATGTACCCTTTGTGGCGAATGCCAGAAAAATTGCAACTTTCATGCGGTTATTCAATTAGGGCCACAGATATTGGTTTTTCCTGAATTATGCCATAGCTGTTATGCATGCTCGGAGTTGTGCCCTACCGATTCATTGCCCATGGTTAGCCAAAGAATGGGTGAATTAAAGCACTATTCAGGAGATAATATCGATTTTATTGAAAGCCAGCTGGACATTGGGCAGGAGCAAGCCGTACCGTTAATCGGGCAAACCATTCAGTATGTCGAAGATAATTTTAATGTTAATATCTTGAAAATTTATGACTCTCCACCCGGCACATCTTGTCCGGTAATTGAAGCTACCAAAGACGCTGATTTTATTATTCTGGTAACAGAACCTACTCCTTTTGGATTATACGACTTAAAACTTGCTGTGGAAACGGTTAAAGAACTTGGCAAACCATTTGCCGTGGTCATTAATCGTTGGGGATTAGGTGACAAAAAAGTACTGGATTACTGTAAAGAGAATGATATTCCAATTATCGCGAAAATTCCTAATCTTAGGCAAATTGCCGAGATCTATTCGCGGGGAGAATTAATTTTCGAGCAAGTTCCTGAATTTAAGGATGAGCTTTTAAAAATCAGTGATTATATTAAAAAGGAGATGGATTGATGAAAGAAATTGTAATAATATCAGGCAAAGGAGGAACAGGAAAAACATCGGTTACGGCTTCTTTTGGGTTCTTAGGAGGAAAGGATGTTGTTGTTGCCGATTGTGATGTAGATGCTACGGATATGCATTTACTGATGAAACCCGATTTTGCCCGGTCTGAAGATTTTTATAGCGGAGTTGTAGCCGAAATTAATCCGGAGAAATGTACTCAATGTGGTTTGTGTGCCGAAAAATGCCGGTTTGATGCAATTCCTGTAATTAACAATCAGCATGTGGTAAAAAAACTGGACTGCGAAGGGTGTGGTTACTGTGAAAAAGTTTGCCCGGTAGATGCGATTATTATGCGTGACCAGAATGTGGGAGATTGGTATATCTCAACAACGAAAGTTGATAACACTATGGTTCATGCAAAATTGGGCATTGGCGCCGAAAACTCGGGGAAACTGGTTGCAAAAGTTAAAAACGAAGCCAAAGCAATAGCTGTAAAACAGCACAAAGAGTTTGTCGTTATTGATGGCTCTCCCGGTGTAGGTTGTCCGGTGGTTTCTTCCCTTTCGGGCGCTGACTTTACGATTATTGTTACCGAACCTTCTGTTTCCGGATTTCATGATTTAAAGAGAGTTTACGAGCTGGTGAAGAAGTTTAAGATTAATGCCGGGTGTATTATCAATAAATATGATATCAACCAGGAAATTACCGACAAAATAGTGGACTTCCTTCGGGAAGAAAAAATTGAACATATTGCCAGTTTGCCTTACGATGAAAATTTTACGCGTGCTATGACTTTAGGCAAAACGATTGTAGAGTTTGATGAAGGCGAATTAAAAGAGAAAATGGTAAATAGTTGGACAAAAGTTAAGCAATTAGTTAATCAGAAAAAATAAACATTTAATAAAAAAATAGACAATGAAAATAGCATTTACAGCAAAAGGAACCAATTGGGATTCTACTATGGACCCGCGTTTTGGAAGAACCGAATATATTTTAGTATATGATGATGAGAAAGATGAGTTTGAATCTTTTGATAATCGGGATATTGAAAATGAAGCCCACGGTGCAGGCCCAAAAACATCGCAAAAACTTTTTGAATTAGGGCCTAAAGCATTAATCACCGGGAACGGGCCTGGAGGAAATGCTGCTACTGTATTAGAAAAGGCCGGTATTGCAATTTTTACCGGTGCAGGAAATATGACTGTAAAACAGGCTTATGAAGCCTATAAAAATAATCAACTAACTAAATTTTAAGGATATGAAAAAATATGATGTTATTATTATTGGAGCCGGACCGGCTGGAATTATTACCGGAGTAACTGCCAAAAAACAAAATCCGGATAAATCGATGTTAATGTTAAAGGAGGAGGAAAAAGGTTTAGTACCTTGTGGTATCCCTTATATTTTCCACAAACTGGGCGATGTGGATAAAAATGTGATGAGGCCAAAACCTTTTATCGATGCAGGAGGAGAAGTGCTTACCGAAAGAGTTTCGGATGTTAACTTTGAAAATAAAACTGTAAAAACAGAAAAAGGAAACGAATTTTCTTATGAGAAACTTGTTTTTGCTACAGGTTCAGAGGTAGTTATCCCGACTTTTATTCCAGGGCATGATTTGGAAAATGTTTTCTATATTAAAAAGAGCTACAATTATATTAAACAGCTTTTTGAAGAGATAAAATCGAAGAAGAATATTGTTGTTGTTGGCGGAGGTTTTATTGGTGCCGAGGTAGCTGAGCAAATTGCTTTGCAGCCGGATAAAAATGTGACTTTAGTGGAAAGTGAAGCGTGTTGCTTTAGTAAAGCATTTTCTAAAGAATTGTGTGAAGTTGCAACAGAAGCATTGCAGGGTACTGCCGTAGATGTAAAAACATCCACTAAAGTGGAGAAAGTTAATGGAGACAATGGTAAAGTTTCTGCTGTTTCTTTAAGTACCGGAGAGGAATTAGCCTGTGATGCTATCATTATGGCTATTGGTTATAAACCCAATACCGGGTTAGCCAAAAATGCGGGCCTGGAGTTAAATAAAATGGGAGCAATCGTTGTTGATAATTACGAACGTACACAGGTAAAAGATGTTTGTGCTGTTGGCGATTGTTCTCAAACCATTGGTTTTTTAACCAGTTGTATGGATTATGTTATGTTAGCTTCTACAGCAACTGCCGAAGCTCGTGTACTGGGCCATAATTTGTTTGAAATAAAAATACGAAAGAATTTTACCGGCACGTTAGCTGTTTTTTCAACCGAAATAAATGGCATGACCATGGCGGCAACAGGTTTAACTGATACTAATGCTCAGGCGGCCGATGTACATTATATTTCCGCTAAGTTTAGCGATTTTGACACCCATCCCGGTGGTTTTGAAGAAACTAAGCCTATGACACTTAAGCTTTATGCATCGCCTTGCGATGGGTCTATCCTGGGAGGTGAAATTTGGGGTGGCAAATCGGCTGGTGAGATGATAAATACCATCAGTCTGGCCATTCAAAAAGGTGTAACAGTATATGAATTAGTTTCATTTCAGATTGGTTCGCACCCATTATTGACCAGTGCGCCTACGAAAACAATGCTTATTAAAGCCGCTGAAATGATTATTGCAAAGATTGGCAGAAAATAAATTTGAATAGATTCGATGAAATTGAGAGTAGCCTTTGCAACGGATGATGGAAAAATGTTTATGAAAAGGCATTTTGGGGATGCCATGTTTTATGATATTTATGAAATATCTGAAAGAGAATCATTTTTTATCAAACGACTGGAGAACACAACCAGCGAGGAGGAAACCCAACATGCTGATGTACAAAAGGCAAAAGGGATTTCCTCATTATTAAAAAAAGATGGAATTCATATTGTTGTATCACAGGTTTTTGGGCCAAACATTAAGAGAATAAAGAAAAAGTTTGTGCCTTTAATTGTAAAAGAACCTGTTATTGAACAAGCAATAAACGCGATACAACAAAACATCTCTGTCATCCTCAAAGAATGGGAAAGAGGAACTGAACGAAAACATGTTATACTACATTAGTTTATTTTTTTATGATAAAATAACAAAAAAATAGTGATGGCCAAAACAAAACCTTTTGATAACTATACCAATGATTATGAAAAGTGGTTTGAAGAAAACCAATTCCTTTTTGCTTCAGAACTGGAAGCCATTAAAAAAGTGATTCCGAAGAATAAACAGGGACTGGAAATTGGTGTAGGAAGTGGCCTTTTTGCCAGTAAACTTGGTATCTCTGAGGGTGTTGAGCCCTCGGAGTCTATGAGAAAAATGGCCAAATCACGAAAGATTATTGTGCGTGAGGGTATTGCCGAAAATCTTCCTTATCCTGACCAAAGCAAAGATTTTGCTTTAATGGTTACGGTAATTTGTTTTGTTGATAGTGTTCCTGTAGCATTTAAAGAAGCTTATCGCGTGCTTAATAATGATGGATGTTTACTTGTTGCATTTATCGATAAAGAAAGTTCGGTGGGAAAAGAGTATGAAAAGAATAAACATCAAAGTGATTTTTATAAAGAAGCAACTTTTTATAGTGCCTCGCAGGTTATTGATTTACTAAAACAACAGAATTTTGAGATTGAAAAAATATATCAAACCATTTATGGTGATGTGAGTAAAATTACATCGGTACAGAAACCGCTTGAAGGATACGGACAGGGAAGTTTTGTTGTGATAAAAGCAAACAAAAATTAGATATGAAACTTGAACATATTGCAATTACGATTGATAACTCTGATGAGATTATTAATTTTTATGAGCGTATACTGGGAATGGAACAGGCACGTAATTTTGTGTTAGATAAAACCTTGAGTGCCAAAATTTTTGGTGTTCCTAAAAACTTGCCCGTTTATTTAATGAAACGAGAAGATTTGGTATTAGAAATTTTTATTTACAAACAAAATCTACAGTCTGTTAACCATTTGTGTATTTCCGTAGAAAACAGAGAAAATCTGATAAAAGAAGTACAAGTTAAAGGGTATGAAACCATTATCATTGAACGAGAGCAGCCTGATTTAGTATTTATCAAAGATAAATCAGGAAATATTTTCGAAATAAAACAACGTTAGTTATGCATCTACGATTTGCTTTTGCCTTAAATAAAGAAAATTATTTTGAAAAACAATTTTTGGGGAATGCTGATATGTTTGTAGTCATAGCTGTCCTAAATATTTTTAAAATTAAAAAATACAAACGTAATTACAGGTATTTTGGACAGATTTTTACTATTATTAAAAACGAATCCCCCCATTTAAATAAAATCCCTTGTTTATATTTGG
>JAYEKP010000043.1:0-4603 GCA_034661075.1 Bacteroidota bacterium | reverse complement strand
GAGTGTTAAATTTGTTTTCATAGCCAATTTATATTTTAGTTGGTTAGTACTACAAAAATAAGGGCTCTTTAAACAAGAGCTCTAAATTGGCTATCTTTTTTTATTATTTAGGACAGATGTGATTTTTAACTATAAAATATATTCAATTAATTTACTTATTTATAAACAATTTAAAAATAAAAAATGTTTTTTACTTTTAAATATTAATTTCTTTTATCAGCTCCCCACATCAGTTTATTTCTTAATGTTTTATAAAAACTGGTAGTATTTAACTTTAATAATTTAATTTTAAAATCGGCCCTTTCTATTTTTAAATCCATTGTATTATTAATAACAACTGAACGATGATCGATGGAAGCAATATAATTAACCGCTCTACTTTCAAGTTTCAACTGTAGTTTGCTACTATCGGGTAAAACAATCGGGCGAACGGTTAAGTTATGAGGAGAAATAGGAGAAATAATAAAATTTCCGGAATTAGGAATAATTATTGGTCCACCAACACTTAAGGAATATGCTGTAGAGCCCGTTGGAGTAGAAATAATTAATCCATCAGCCCAGTATGTATTTAAAAATTCCCCATCGATATATACATGAACCTTAATCATGGTCGAGTCTATTTTTTGAACGGCAATTTCGTTTAATCCGTAGGGAAAATCATGAAATACTGTAGTAGGGCTTTCCAACTTTAAAAGGGTTCTTTCTTCGATAGTATAATTTTTTGTATAAATAGCTTCCAGTGCATTATCAATTTCGTCCTTAGCGATACTTGCCAAAAAACCTAAGTTGCCTGTATTTATACCGACAATAGGAATCTCGGAATCTCTTACAAAGGTTATTGCATCCAATATGGTTCCATCACCACCAATACTAAACAGTAAATCAGTATCGCTTTTCAACTCAAAATATTTTTTGAAAGTTTCAATATTTTTAGGTGAAAAATTAATTTCATTAATAAGAAATTGATAAAAATCCTGATGCACTAAAATTGTTATATTGTGCTGTCTAAGATTATCAAAAAACTGAAGAATATAATCTTTAAAAATTTTATCGAAAGGTCTACCAAATATTGCAACTTTCATGAAAAAATAATTGTAATAAATCTTATTTTAAATAAATCTATATGTATTAATCAAAAATTAAACCAAAATAAACCTTAAGTATTCAGATAACGCATAAACAACTCATATCTTGAATTATAAAGATCATCCTGTTCGTCATACTCCATAAAAGAAGCTTTAATGCTGTAATCGTATCGATTAAAAGTTTGAATTATAGGTGTTATATCTGTAAGGTTTAATTTTAAAGTAATATCAAGTTTGGTAGAATCGGGAGAAGTATTTAAATACATACTTAAAATTTTAGCATTATTCGATTCTACAATTTGTGAAATTTCAGTCATTGAGTAATCTCTTTCACTCAACTCAAGCACAATTATTCCACCAGGTTTTTCAATGGCTGAAATTTTAGAAAAATAGTGCAATAGATCACTCATTCGGACCAACCCCATATATTTGTTATTATAATCGAGAACAGATACAACGGTAAGTTTTAAACGTCCGGCAATTTCCATTATTTCATATACATGCTGATCGTATCGTACAAAAGGCCTTAGCAAAGAGAGTTTGTGATTTCCTATTGATTCTTCTGGTGCATTTAAGTCATAAATATCGGTATCGGAGATAAGTCCTAAAAATTCTTCATTATTTACAATGGGTAAATGTGATATACGAAATACCTCCATCCAGTTTAAAGCCTCAATAGCAGTATCGGATGTACGCAACGAAGGTATTTCATCTGATATTAAATCTTTTGCCAACATATATATTCAGTTCAAAAAATACTCGTATTTTTGTTCAATTAACAAATAAAAACCATTTAATGTTTATTAAAAATATAAATCAATGACCAGACTAAGTGTAAATATAAATAAAATTGCAACATTACGAAACGCCAGAGGAGGAAATATTCCAAATGTTTTAGAAGCAGCAATCAATTGTCAACGTTTCGGTGCCCAGGGAATTACTGTACATCCACGACCTGATGAAAGACACATACGATATAGCGATGTTTACGATATTAAACCCATTATTACTACCGAATATAATATTGAAGGATATCCTTCAGAAAATTTTATAGAACTGGTGTTAGATATTACTCCTAACCAGGTTACACTGGTTCCTGACCCTCCTGATGCATTAACATCTAATGCTGGTTGGGATACCATAAAACACAGAGATTTTTTAAAAAAAGTGATTGCACGATTTCATACAAAAGGAATCCGAACATCTATTTTTGTTGAAACAGATATTGAACGTATAAAAAATGCAAAAGAAACTGGAACTGACCGAGTTGAACTTTATACCGAGCCATATGCAGCCCATTTTTCAACAAATCGTGAAAAAGCAATAGAACCCTTTATTAAAGCTGCCGAAGCAGCAAATTATGTGGAATTAGGACTTAATGCCGGCCATGATCTAAATCTCGATAATCTAAAATATTTTAATCAAAACATCCCTGGATTATTAGAAGTATCTATTGGACATGCCTTAATTTCAGATGCGCTTTACTATGGGCTCGAAAATACTATCCAAATGTACTTACGTGAATTAAAGAACTAAAGCATGGATCTATTTTTTAGAAAATTTGGCGATGGGCCGCCATTAATTATTCTACACGGGCTGTATGGATCATCGGATAATTGGGTAAGTATAGGCCGAAAACTATCCGCAAATTACGAAGTTTATTTAGTAGACCAGCGGAATCATGGGAAGTCACCACATTCACCACAACATAACTACCATCTGTTAAAAGAAGATTTACTCGAGTTTATGGATAAACAATCGATTGCTAAAGCAATTATTTTAGGACACTCGATGGGTGGTAAAACAGCCATGTTCTTTGCGGTTGATTATCCCGAAAGGGTAAACAACCTGATTGTCGTCGATATCTCTCCAATATCTTATAAAAACACAAAAACAACTCAGTTATTGTCTCATTTAACCATTATCAATGCAATGTATAATGTCGATTTTAAACATGTAAAAAACCGTGAAGATATTGATCAAATGCTTTCCTCGTCAATACCATCGAAAAGAGTACGCCAGTTTTTATTAAAAAACGTAAGTCGTACAAAAGATAACCAATTTAAATGGAGCCTCAACCTGGAAAGCATAAGTAATGAATTAGAAAATATAATGGATGGGCTAACTATCGAAAATTTTAAAGATGGAAATGGAATAACCGGTTTCCCTGCTCTTTTTATTAAGGGAGAAAAATCTGATTATATCAAATCTTCTGATCGTAAGGCTATTGAAACTGTTTTCCCTTTTGCCGAAATAGAGATTATACCCAATGCAGGGCATTGGCTACATGCTGAACAACCAAAACTTTTTTTAAAAATTATACAAAAATTTTTAGCAGATTAGCTGAATTTAATCTGTAGCAGACTCTACATTTTCGGGTTTTATTAAAGGTTTTCCCTGATAACGCAAAAAAAGTTGAGCAACGGCCAAAACATCCTTCTCACAATATCTAACAATACGATCAATATCCTTTTCATTCCAATATATATCAGCTACCATGCTACCATCAATATCATCTTTAGGAGTTGGAATATTAAAAATATGTGTTAACAAATTTAATGAGGTATAATGTTTATAATCCCCAAATTTCCACAACTCCATCGTATCTAAAAAAGTAACTTCCCAGGGTTTTTTCCCTGCAACATCAAGTATTGTAGGCAATGAAATTCCATTAACCAACATTCGCCGTGATATATACGGGAAATCAAACTCCTTACCATTATGGGCACACAAATAAACACCTTTATTTTTTGCATAGTATTTATTTAACATTTTGGCAAAGTCATTAAGCAAAGTATTTTCGTCATTTCCATAAAAAGATTTTAACCGGATAAATTGTCCTTCTGTTTTATGAGCAATTATTCCTACCGAAATACAGATAATTTTTCCGTATTCGGCATAAATTCCTGCACGTTGATAAACATCTGAGGCGGTTTGTTCTTCCTCTCGGAAGAATGAAGATTTCTTTTCCCATAATTGTTTAATCTCATCGGGAACTTTTTCAATATCAGAATATTGTGGAACTATTTCAATATCCAGAAATAAAATATTTTCTATTTTAATGTGATCTAACATAAAACGATAATTATTTTTTATCCTTACGAAGATTTTTTTCTAAAATTGATGTTAAAATATCGATCCCTACTTTATTCTCTCCACCTTGAGGAATTATAATGTCAGCATATTTTTTTGTAGGCTCGATAAATTGTAAGTGCATGGGTTTAACGGTTTTTTCATACCGGTCAAGAACTTTACTCACCGATCTGCCACGTTCCACCAAATCGCGTTGAATAACACGCATAAGTCTATCATCGCTATCGGCATCAACAAAAACTTTTATATCCATTAAATTACGTAACTGTGAATTTTGAAGGATTAAGATTCCTTCAATAATAATCACTTTTTTAGGACTTACAGGAATTGTTTCATCGGAACGGGTACAAGTTAAGTAAGAGTATATGGGTTGTTCAATAGCTTTTCCCTCTTTTAATCTTTTAATATGTTCGATTAATAATCTA
>JAYEKP010000042.1:0-22707 GCA_034661075.1 Bacteroidota bacterium | reverse complement strand
ACCGTTTTCTGAAGCTTCTTTTATAATTTTGAGCTTCTCTTCTTTTGTAAATGTTCTTTTTTTCATCGTTATAAAAGTACAGATTTTAATCTATATTTCTGTCCGATGATTTAAGGGGCTAATACAGACAACCATCTTTAAATCATTATCTAGTGTTATATACAATTTATAGACTTTTTATTTTTGGGGTTAAAGATATTTTTATATTTTTGCAACGCTTTTCGAAGAACAAGAAAAGTCCTTAAAAAATATTTGCATGGTCTCGTAGCTCAGTTGGATAGAGCAACAGCCTTCTAAGCTGTGGGTCGCAGGTTCGAATCCTGCCGGGATCACAAAAGCCACTTTAATAGAGTGGCTTTTTTAATTTGTAAAAGCATTCTAAAATTAGTTTAAAGATCTGCTTGCTTTAAATAAATCTTCATTTGCTTTTCTGAAAATGAATTTATTTGTGTTGATCTATTATTTCTTAAATTGGTAATAAGCCCTTTTACAAAATTTACACGTATTCTATCCCATAGTTCCAGATTAATAATATCTAAATTTTCATAGGTAAGTACAGGAAAACCTATATTTATTGCTTCTTCTTCGTAGGTTTTACAAAATGATTCTGCAAGTATTGCCTGAATACCCAGAGATATAAAACAATCAATTGCTTGCTGATGAAAAGTCCCGCACCCAAAATTTTTTCCTGTAATTAAAATATCTCCAGGAACTAATTGTTGTGTAAAATTTTCATAATTCTCTAATCCTTTTAAAGTATACTTTCCCATCTCATTAAAATCATTTATGGAAAGATATTTATGTGGAAATATCATTTTGGTATCGATATGATCTTTATAAATGAGCCAGGCACGTCCTTCAATTATTTTAGGTCTATCAAATAGATTGTTTTCCATTTTATATTATAGTTTTTATCAACTTAGTAACAAATTTAACATAAATACCATATTATTAAACATTTTATCGTTATTGATTTTGTAATATTCGATATCATAAAACCTTTGGCATATAGCAAATAAATCATGTAATAAATTTTAAAATCAATAATATGCAATTATTTTTGCATTTTTTAAATAAATCCTCATGCAGCAATATCTAAATAGCAATGTTTTAAAATTATATATCATTAAAATTGCCAAATGGTTTATGCTATTTATGCCCATTGTTGTCCTCTTTTATGAAGATAATGGATTGGCCATGCGGCATGTTTTTTTGTTACAAGCCATATATTCCGTATCTATAATTATTTTAGAAATTCCTTCCGGTTATTTTGCCGATGCATTAGGCCGAAAATCAACGCTTGTTATTGGAACCATAATGGGTTTTTTAGGGTTTTTAACATACAGTTTTTCTTATGGTTTTGTAGGGTTTTTAGTTGCAGAAATTATATTAGGTATTGGACAAAGTTTAATTTCCGGAGCCGATTCGGCTATGCTTTACGACACCCTCCAGGAGACAGGAAAAAAAGAGCAATATATTAAATTTGAAGGCCGGATGATTTCTATTGGAAACTTTGCTGAAGCCATTGCCGGAGTCTTAGGTGGACTATTGGCAGGAATTAGTTTACGATACCCCTATTATGCACAGACTATAGTTTCATTCATAGGTATACCGGCAGCTATCCTTCTTATAGAACCCCAAAAACACAGAGAAGTTATAAAACTTAAAATACATGATATTCTAAAAATTGTTAAATATGCTCTTTACGATCACAAAGAGCTAAAGTGGAATATCATTTTTTCTTCAGTAATAGGGTCTGCTACTTTAACCATGGCCTGGTTTGTTCAACCTTATTTTGAAATGATTGCTCTTCCAGTTACACTTTTTGGAATTTTTTGGACTATGTTGAATCTAACCGTTGGAGTTAGTGCAATATTTGCACATAAGATTGAATACAAATTAAAACAAAACAAAACCATGTTATGGATTACGATATTAATCCCTGCAGGATATATTGCTATTAGCAAAATTCAAACACTATGGGGCTTAGGTGTTTTATTTATTTTTTATTTTGTTCGTGGAGTAGCTACACCAGTATTAAAAGATTATATCAACAAATTATGCGATTCAAATATACGAGCTACCGTATTATCGGTAAGAAACTTCGTCATCCGAATATTCTTTGCCATAATTGGCCCATTCGTTGGATGGTATACCGATACATTCAATTTACAAGCTGCATTATTGCTATCGGGAATAATCTTTTTTCTGTTGGCCGCATTAACTTTTGTAATCTATTTAAAAAATAGAGCTATGTTGAAGACGATGTAGCGGCTAAAAAAGCTGATGTTGTGGCAACCAACACTACGGTTTGGATTTCTTTTAATGTTTTTTGAACGGCATCGCTAATTTCAATATCTTTAGTAAGTTCTTTAATGCGTTTATTGGCTACTTTATAATCTTTTTTATTGGAAAAAAGGGTACGGCTTAATTTACTACTATTTAATAAGCTTAGCAATAATAAACTTTCTAAATCTGCTTTTTTGTCATCAAGAACAATTTCCAGGAGATGGTCAACAATATCATCTTTATATGTACGATCAATAAACGGGTAAGAATAAAAGTTAAAAAGGCCAAAAAAATAAGATTTTTGATGAATATTTAATACATTCTTCCCAGACAAATCTTTTAATATTTGCTTCTTATACCTTGTAGCACTATTTCCAATTTTATTTACCCAATATTTAGCCGTTCGTTTTCTTTTTGATTTTTTTATAATTTTTATAGACGCATTAATAACTTCATTATTAGTAAATTTATCATCTATAAGTATTAATCGTTTTTTTTCGATTTTAATTTTATTCATTTCCGATAGCTCTAACAATATGGCTCCGGCAATACCATAATGTAGAGATAAACTATCAATTACAAATTTTCCTTTTTTAGCATCCAGAGCTATAATTATATATTTTTCAATCAGGTTAAATTGCATAATTTTTCATTTTAGATAAAAGTAAGCAATATGGGATATAATTAAAAAATAATAACCCATAAAATTTAGAATATCGCTTCAAAAGAAAATTTTCTTTTATTTTTTGAAACAGTACAAAAAATTATCTATCCCAAAGTTTATAATTATTCTAAATTAATTATTATTAAATTAGCCTAAATTATTTCGCAAACGTTTTAAATAAATATAAACAGAAAATTAGTTAAAAAAAGCTGAATCAGCATTTTATTTTATTGTTAAATCCTTTATTTTTTTTTGTATTTATTGGAAATAAATTTATTATTTAGCATATCTATTAAAAATAAAAAATATAATCATGAAATTAGCCGTAAAAGATGCAATGCGTTGTGTTGGTTGTCAGAGTTGTATGTTTGCATGTTCGAGGCGTAGCGGTAACGCCGGATTATCAAACACCTGTATTGGTGTTCAATCCACTGGAGGAATATCCAGAGGGTATACCGTAATCGTTTGTCGTTCATGCAAAAATCCACCATGTGCCAGTGTTTGCCCTACAGGGGCATTAGTGCCTCAAAAAAATGGTGGGGTACGTTTAAATGCTTCCAAATGTATCGGGTGTGGATTATGTAAAGAAGCTTGCATTATTGATGCTGTATTTTGGAATGAAGAGCAAAATAAACCTGTAATTTGTGTACAATGTGGAATTTGTGCACAATATTGTCCATACGATGTTTTAGAATTAATCAAAGATGAAGAGGTAGTTAGCCATGAATGAAAATGACACTTTATCAAGAGTATTATATATAAATTTGACAAAAAAGAAATTTTGGGTCAAAGACCGAAAAGATCTTTTTGAACAATATTTGGGTGGTACAGGTGTAGCTACTCAGCTATTAATGGAAGAATGTCCTGAAGGAATTGACCCTTTCTCTCCTGAAAATCCAATAATATTTGCAGTAGGCCCTTTAACCGGCGTATTTCCTTTAGCATCCAAAACCTGTGCTATGTTTAAATCACCTCACACCGGCAATCTGGGAGAAAGTCATGCAGGAGGAAGAAGCGCTATTGCTATCCGTATGGCTGGTTATGGTGCTATTGTTATCAAAGGAGCCAGTGAAATTCCTGTTTATCTTTCAATACATGATGGAAAAGTATTTTTTAAAAATGCAGAAACCTTATGGGGAATGAAAGATGGATCGATTCCAGCGCGTGTTATCAGACAGAACGAAAAAGGCGAAGGACTCCGGGCCATATTCCGTATTGGCCAGGCAGGAGAAAATCTTGTAACCTATTCTAATGTTACAACGGAAACCTATCGTCATTTTGGAAGATTAGGCTTAGGAGCCGTTTTTGGAAGTAAAAAATTAAAGGGGCTTATTGTTTCTGGTAAACGAATGATTGAGGTAACCAATAAAAAAGAATATAGAAAATTATACAATGATATTTATAACACGGCAACGGACTCACCAGTAATGAAAAAATATCATGATATTGGAACACCTATAAATATTAAAACATTAAATACCCTCAAAGCTTTACCCATAAAAAACCTGCAAAAAAGTACCAGCGAATCTATAGAACCCTTAACAGGTGAAGAGATGGCAAAAAATCATCTTGCCAGAAGAGTAGCTTGTGCACACTGTCCTGTTGCTTGTGTTCATTTAGCTTACTTACGTGAACCTTATGAAGATGATCCCTATTTTTTTAAAACAACACCTGTAGGTTACGATTTTGAATTAATTTATTCATTAGGGACAATGGTTGGAATTTATGATCCAACACAAATGCTTAAATTAATTGATAAAGTAGAAGAAGTTGGAGTGGATGCCATGAGTATGGGAGTTATCCTTGCATGGATTACTGAAATGGTTGAACGCAGTAAAATCTCTGAAGCGGATATTGAAGAATTGCAAATAAAATGGGGCGACGCAGAGACATACATTAAATTAATAGATAAAATTACCCACCCAAAAACTGCATTTCTTAAAGCTTGTGCAAAAGGAGTAGATTATGCAGCTAGCCAATATGGTGGAAAAGAATTTGCCATGCAATTTGGAAAAAATGAAATGCCGGGGTATCATACAGGGCCTGCAGGATATTTAGGTTTTTTACTGGGAGCCAGACATAGTCACCTAGATAATGCTGGTTATTCGATAGATCAAAAAGAATTACTCGATAATACTTTAGCTCCCGAAAAGGTTGTAGATAAATTATTAGATGAAGAAGCAATACGACAAATTCTCTCGAGTATTGCCGTATGTTTTTTTGCCCGTGGAATTTATGATCTAAAATTAGTAAGCCAGGGTTTAAAACTGGTAGGTTTTGATCTGGATGAAAAACAATTGCATAAAATTGGACGACAAATACATCTTAATAAATATCAATTTAAAATTCGCGAAGGATTTAACTTCGATAAACTAATTATTCCAGAACGGATTTATGAAACTGAAGATCCAACCGGACAGATTACCAAAAAATTTATTCAGGCCGGATTGGATTATGCCCAAAAACAAATTAATTAGTAGATTTAAATAACAGATAAAAACCAGTTGGAAGTTTATTTATAACCCAACTGGTTTTTTTATTTTACAATAACTTGTTAACTAATAAATTATATCAAATAAAATTAACTTATTTTAAAATTTCGCTTTAACTTAGATTCCGACATTACAAAAGAACTAAAAAACTGGTTAATATTACCAATAACAGAAAATTTATTGGTAACAAAATGATGAAAATCGTCCATATCATTACAGTAAACTTTTAACAGAAAATCAGAGTTACCGGAGACATAAAAAGCTTCCATTACTTCATTCATAGTAGAAATATGTTTTTCAAATTCCTCTATAGCCTCTTTTGTATGAATCTTTAAAGAAACAGAAATATAAACAATAAGCTTCTTCCCTATTTTCTTAGGATCAATTAAAGTAATGTATTGTTGTATATATCCTCCTTTCTCAAGCTTTTTAATTCTTTCATGAATAGGTGTAGTTGATAAATGAAGCTTTTCAGATAACTCACGAATAGTAATTCGACTATTCATTTGCAGAATATTTAGTAGCTTTTTATCTATTTCGTCAAGAGGTTTCATAGCCAGATATATTTTCTATTGATTATACTTAAATGAAATACAAATATAATATATTTCTTTAATAATTTATAAAATTAGTAATATTTACTATTTATTTTTTAAATAAAAGAATATATTTGTATTTTTTATACATTGCAAAGCAAATTAATACTATAAAATAATGATTGAAATAATTGATAAAGTAACCGATAAAACAGCATTAAAAAATGCAATACAAAGATTTAAGGAAAGGAATATTATCCTACCCACTTTTGAACAGCAAAAAAAATCCGGATTTAATTCCTGATAAAATAAAGGATAAATTAAAAAATGTTGGGTTATGGGAAATTAATGCTTTAAATCTTTTTCGCATAACCTGGAAAAATGAGCCCAAAGAAAAAGGTGGATTATTTGGGAATGTTAATTATATTGAACTACCGAAAGAAATTACAGGTGTTAAAGCACGTATTGTTTTACTTATAGGTAAATGGTTTCCTACCGGATCGCATAAAGTTGGTGCTGCTTATGGATGTTTAGCTCCCCGAATTACTACTGGCGAATACGATCCAACTTATCATAAGGCTGTATGACCTTCAACGAGAAACTATTGTCGTGGCGGAGCTTTTGATTCTAAATTAATGGGAACGGAGTCCATAGCTATTTTACCCGAAAAAATGAGTCAGGAAAGATTTAACTGGTTAAAAAATGAGATTGGATCGGAAGTTATTGCCACTCCTGGATGTGAATCAAACGTAAAAAAAATTTATGATAAATGCTGGGAAATTCGTCGAACACGACCCGATTCAATCATTTTTAACCAATTTGATGAGTTTGGAAATGCTGCCTGGCACTATAATATCACAGGAAACGCTATAGAAGAAATTTATAATCAGTTAAAAACAGAAAAATCTAATTTCGCAGCCTATGTTTCAGCTACCGGATCAGCAGGAACAATTGCAGCAGGAGATTATTTACGAACTTTTATCCCCAACATCAAAGTTGTTGCTTCAGAGGCACTGCAATGCCCTACATTATTATTGAGCGGATTTGGAGGACACAGAATTGAAGGCATTGGCGACAAACATGTGCCGTGGATTCATAACGTTAAAAATACAGACATGGTTACTGCAATTGACGATGAAGATTGTATGCGTCTTCTTCGTTTATTTAATGAAAAAGAAGGTCATCAATATTTAAAGTCAGAGGGTATTGATCAAGAATTGATAGATAATTTACATTTAATTGGGATATCCGGAATAGGAAACTTGTTATCAGCCATTAAAACAGCAAAATACTACGAAATGACTGATGATGATATAATAATTACTGTTGCTACAGACTCTGCCGATATGTATCAATCTAGAATCAAAGAATTAAATGATGAGCGAGGTTCATATCATCAAATTCAGGCAGCAAAAGATTTTGAAAAATGTATATTTGGTTGTACCATTGATTATACAAAAGAATTAAGTTATTATGATAAAAAGTCCATACATAATTTAAAATATTTTACATGGATTGAACAGCAAAGAAAAGATGTAAATGATTTAAATAAGCTGTGGTACGATCGAAATATCTGGGACAAACAGTTTAACCAGGTTAAACGTTGGGATGAACTGATTAATGAATTCAACGAAGAAACCGGGTTGTTAAAAAATATCTGACAAACATAAAGGTGTCTGGATGTAGTAAAGATAAAACCTGAATTAACTTTATACAAAATCTAAATAGCAGGAATACCAAACCTTAAAAAACTACACAGACACCTTTTAATTTTAAAATATAAAGACTATTATTATTCTTAAACAAAAATAAGAAATTCGCAGTAGTTTAAACTATTATGAAACAAAAAACCACTACTGAAAAATTCATTTATGAGTGTATCGATTGTGGAAAACAATACAATGCATCTGAAACAATATATCTTTGTCCTAAATGTAGTAAGGAAAATAACGATTTAAATCCTCCGAAAGGAGTTCTTAGAATTGTTTATAACTTTTTTGACCACATAAAGAAAAATGTTCTTTTTGGTGATTTGAAAGAGGAAAATTTTCTACAAATTTTACCTATTAGAAGTACTGCTAGTTTGCCCAGATTAAAAGTTGGAAACACACCTTTATATGAATGCAACGAGTTGGATAATAAAAAATTACCTTTTCAATTATTTCTAAAAGATGATTCACAAAATCCTACCTTTTCGTTTAAAGACCGGGCATCAGCTTTAATTTCAGCATACGCTAAAGAAAATAAATTAAATCCCATTGTTACTGCATCAACAGGAAATGCAGGATCATCACTAGCTGGAATTTGCGCTGCACAAAAACAAAAAGCTATAATCATGGTACCTGAAAAAGCTCCATTGGCAAAACTCACTCAAATTTTAATGTATGGAGCAACCATAATCCCTGTAAAAGGTACGTACGACGATGCATTTGAATTAAGCATTAAAGCAACCAAAGAATTTGGTTGGTATAACCGAAATACAGCTTACAATCCATTAACCATCGAAGGAAAAAAAACAGTTTCATTCGAAATTTTTGATCAATTAAATAAAACCATCCCAGATAGAATCTTTGTTCCTGTGGGTGATGGAGTAATTATATCAGGCATTTACAAAGGTTTCGAAGATTTGTTAAACCTTAAAATTATTCATAAAATACCCATCATTGTTGCGGTACAATCAGAAGGAAGTGATAATCTAACCCGAAATCTAAACCATAAGAATTTTAAAATCAAAAAAAGTGATACTATTGCCGATTCAATTTCAGTCGATATTCCACGTAATTTTAATATGGTAAAATACTTTATACAAAAGTATAATGGAGAATACATAACCGTTTCTGATCAATCAATACTAAAAGCTTCATCTATCCTATCAAAAAACACCGGAATTTTTGCAGAACCCGCTGCTGCAACAAGTTTTGCAGGATTATTGAATTATTATCATAATCAGAAACTTGACAATAAATCAAAAAATGTTGTACTTTTAACCGGAAGTGGATTAAAAAATCTTAATGCGGTTCAATCCATGCTTAAAATACCTGATTCAATCGAGCCAAACATCGAAAATCTGAAAAAATTATTCTCATGATTACTTTTACTTTAAACGGTGTTAAAGAAACTTATAAGGGAGATCCCAATCAAACATTATTAAAATATTTACGCACCGAAAAGCATATCACATCGGTTAAAGATGGATGCTCAGGACAAGCAACATGCGGTGCTTGTACAGTAGAAATTGATGGCAAAGCCAAACTGTCTTGTGTAACAAAAATGGGGAAACTTGATGGTGCTGAGATATTAACTTCCGAAGGTTTCCCTGATTATGTTAAAGATACAATTGCCAAAGCTTTTGTTAATAAAGGAGCTGTTCAATGCGGTTTTTGTACTCCTGGTTTTATTACCCGCACAAAAATCCTTTTGCAAAATAACCCAAATCCCACCATCGAAGAAATTCAAAAAGCGATAAAACCAAATATCTGCCGTTGCACCGGATACAAAAAAATTGAGCAGGCAATTCTGACTGCCAGTGAAGCAATTCGGACTAAAAAGCAGCTGGAGATAACCAAAACATCAGGTAAAGTGGGTGTTGCTCATCCTAAATACGAAGCCTATAACACAGCGTTGGGAAAACGCAATTTTGTGGATGATATTTTTCTTGACGGAATGCTTTTCGCTGCTCTAAAATTCAGTGATCATCCTAAAGCGAGGGTTTTAAAAATTGATACTTCATTAGCAGAAAAAACAGAAGGAGTACATCGAGTATTTACAGCAAAGGATATTCCCGGTGAAAAAAAAGTCGGATTAATAATCCAGGATTGGAGTGTGATGATTGATGAAGGAGAAACCACGCATTATATTGGAGATGTAATTGCAGGAGTAGTTGCCGAAACCGAAGATATTGCACGCAAAGCAGTTCAAAAAATTAAAGTTGAATATGAAGTTTTTGAACCTGTAACCGATGTATTTAAAGCAATTGACGGACCTCAGGTACACGATGAAAGGCCCAATCATTTTGATACTACTCAATTTACCATTGGAAATGCCGAAGATACATTAAAAAAATCAACATATACTTCCAAAGGGAGATATGAAACACAACGTATAGAACATGCATTTTTAGAAAAAGAAGCAGCTGTAGCGCAACCTGATGGGAAAAATGGCTTAAAATTATTTAGCCAGAGCCAAGGTATTTATGAGGACCGGCGCCAGGTAGCAATGATCATAGGGTTACCCGAAGAAAAAGTGCATGTAACACTTGTTCCCAATGGTGGTGGATTTGGAGGGAAAGAAGATTTAAGCATTCAGGGACATGCATCATTATTTGCCTGGTTAATGCAAAAAACTGTAAAATTGAGCTTAACAAGAGAAAAATCGATACGCCTGCATCCCAAGCGTCATCCTGTTTTTATGGATATTGAGTTGGGTGCTGACGAAAAGGGGAAGCTCACAGCTTTAAAGTTACGAGCTGTGGGCGATACCGGAGCTTATGCTTCGGTTGGAATGAAAGTCTTGGAAAGAGTTGCCGGACATGCATCCGGAGGTTATTTTATTCCGGAAATTAATATCGAAGCCAAAACAGTATACACCAATAATATTCCTTGTGGTGCTATGCGAGGATTTGGTGCCAACCAGGTATGTTTTGCCCTGGAAAGTTGTATCGATGACATTTGCAATCAGGCCAATTTCGACAGATGGCAGATAAGATATGACAATGCCCTGGTGGATGGGTTAAAAACATCCACCGGACAAAAAGTTTTTGGCGTAGGAATTCGTGCTTGTTTAGATGCCGTTAAGAATGACTTTAAAAAGGCAAAATTTGCTGGGCTGGCTTGCGCCATTAAAAATTCAGGTGTAGGGAATGGAATGATTGATGATTCAAAAGTAATTATAGATATTATTTCTGAAAATCATATCTGTTTACAACACGGATGGACCGAGATGGGACAAGGGGTACATAATATGGCCTTACAAACATTGTGTCAAGAAACAGCCGTTTCTCCTGATATTATTGAAGTGGTTGTTGATACAGATGCACAAATTAAAACTGGAATGACTACTTCATCGCGGGCAACAGCATTGGTTGGATTGGCCGTAATTAATGCGGCCAAAGCATTAAAAAAAGATTTAAAAACCAAATCTTTAAAAGAAATTGTTGGCAAATCGTACAAAGGGCAATATGTATACGACTGGACAACTAAACCAGGAACAGATGTTGACGAACAAATTACCCATTATTCTTACGGTTATGCAGCACAGGTGTGTATCTTAGATGATAATGGAAAAATAAAGAAAATGATTGCTGCACACGATGGTGGTAAAATAATGAATCCTATGCTTTTTGAAGGCCAGGTAGAAGGTGGGGTACACATGGGACTTGGTTATGCATTAACCGAAGATTTACCCATGAAAGATGGATTTTTAATAAGTGATAAGATGAAAGATTTGAAAATCTTAAGAGCTCACGAAACACCAGAAATTGAGGTAAAAATGATTGAAGTAAAAGATCCTGTTGGACCTTACGGAGCCAAGGGAATTGGAGAAATCGGATTAGTACCCACTGCAGCTGCTGTAGCTAATGCATTTACAAAATTTGATGGTAAAAAAAGATATACATTACCTTTAATGAAAAATAAATAAAAATAAATTTCATATCGATTATGAAATTTCTATCATTCTTATGAAAGCAAAGATTTCATTCAAAAAATAGTTCCCGATGATTCTATTAAAAAACGCAACATACCTAGACTGGAAAACCTTTGAATTAAGAAACACGAATATTCTTGTAGAAGAAGGTATAAATGGAAAAATTCAATTTATAAACGATATTGTTCCAAATGCATCCGAAGTACTTGATTGCTCCGGTAAAATAGTAACAAAATCATTTGCCTTAGGGCACCACCACGTTTACTCAGCCTTGTCTCGTGGAATGGGAGCACCTAAAAAAAATCCGGAAAATTTTTACGAAATCCTTCAATATATTTGGTGGACATTAGACAAATCCCTTGACAAAGAAATCATTGAAGCCAGTGCTTTATATACAGCGATGGCTTGTGCAAAAGCTGGTTCAACCTTTGTTATCGATCATCATGCATCACCAAATTACATTAATGGTTCGCTGGAAATTATTGCCAACGCTTTTGATAAAGTGGGCGTAAGTCATTTATTGTGTTACGAAATTACGGACAGAGACGGTTTGGATAAAGCAGAAAAAGGACTTGAGGAGACCGAAAGCTATTTACAATCCAACCAGGGTTTGGTAGGGTTACATGCATCTTTTACCGTAAGTGATGAAACCATGAAGAAAGCAGCTAACTTAATGCAAAAACACAATTCAGGATTTCATATTCATGTGGCAGAAGACCAATATGATCAGGAGCATTGCCAAAATCATCATAACAAAAGTGTTATTGAAAGATTAAATAACTTTGGAGCACTAGATTCATCAAAATCAATACTCGTACATTGTTTGCATTTGAATGAAAATGAACGGAAATTGGTTCGTCGATCAAAAGCATACATTGTTCAGAATATGGAGAGTAACCTGAACAACAATGTGGGTTATTTCAATTCCAAAGGATTGGGAAAAAATATTATGTTGGGAACAGATGGTATGCACAGCGATATACTACAAAGCGCTAAATCAGCATTTTTTGTAGGCCAGGGATTTGACACCATAGATTTTTCTTCTGTTTATGAGCGTTTCAGAAAGGTGCATGAGTATATTGCTCTTAATCAATTCGATGGCGATGGAGAAAATAATCTGGTTATTTTGGATTATGACTCACCCACCCCAATAAATCAGGATAATTTTTTAGGGCATTTTGTTTTTGGTATTAACTCAAATCATATCAACGATGTAATTTCTAATGGAAAAATCATCGTGAAAAACCGTAAAATGAAAACGGTAAACGAATCCGAAATATTGGAATTCTCAAAAGAACAATCTGTTCGACTTTGGAAGAAAATGAAGAATTAGCTCCAGGATAAAAGTTTAAACTTATATTATTAACTTTGAACGTTAAAACTTAATCTATAAAACGATATGGAACTAAACATACTCGAATGGATTGGTTATGCAGCATCGGTAATTATTGCCTTATCCATGACCATGAGCTCCATCGTAAAATTCAGATGGATCAATTTAATTGGAGCTACTACTTTTTCTACTTATGGTTTTTTAATCGGCGCTTTGCCGGTTGGCTTTTTAAACGGATTTATTGTAGTCGTTGATATTTATTATTTAATAATCATTTATGGAAAAAAAGAAATTTTTGAAACACTAGAAGTAAGAGCTGATAATAAATACCTTTTACGATTTCTGGAATTTCATCATAAAGAAATACAAAAATTCTTTCCCGGATTTAAGTATAAACCCGAAATGAATACCATTAGCTTTTTTATATTACGAAATATGGCGGTTGCCGGATTATTTCTGGCTCGACGCGAAGATGGAAATATTCTAAGGGTGGGACTGGATTATGTGGTTCCTGAATATCGTGATTTTAAAAACGGACGATACATCTACTTGAGATTAAGAAAAAGATTTATTCAGGATGGTTTTGATATCGTTAAAGCATCCGGAAATAGTAAAAAATATGTTGAATATTTAAAAAAACTGGGATTTACAGAAGACCAGGAAGGAATATTCTTTAAAGTTCTGGATAAAACGAAATAATGTATTGCTATTCTGATCCCAGCAGTAATGAAGTAAAAAAATTAGGATGTCATATTTCGACATGCTCAACATGACATCCTAATTTCCTAAACTTTTACTACCTTTACGGTTATGAATATTTTAATCCAATACGCCACCATTGTTACGTCAAAGCAATCCTTTAATGCCGATATTTTTATATCCGATGGCAAAATTGCCCAAATAGGAACCGCATTACATATTTTAAAGCCCATTGATAAGATTATTGATGCAAGTGCGCATTTTGTATTTCCGGGAGGTATTGACCCGCATGTTCATATGCATTTACCCACACCAGCTGGCTATTCGGCGGATGATTTTGCCACAGGAAGTAAAGCTGCACTTTTAGGTGGCACCACCACCCTGCTTGATTTTGTGACACCACAAAAAGGACAATCATTAATTGACGCACTCATTGACCGAAAAGAAGAAGCCAATTCGTCGCTTTGCGATTATTCGTTTCATGTTAGCCCTATAGAGTGGACAAAAACTACAGGACAGGAAATAAAAGATTGTATTGAAGCTGGAATCACCTCTTTTAAAGTGTATATGGCCTACAAAGAAACCGTAGGTTTAAATGATGAAGATATTTTCAAGGTGATGCATACAGTAGGTAAATTAGGTGGAATAGTAACCTTGCATTGCGAATCGGGCGATAAAGTTGAAGAGCTAAGAAATAAATTAGCCGGAGAAAACAAAGTAAGTCCAGAATATCATTCCGTTTCACGCCCTCCGGAAACAGAAACAGAAGCTGTTCAAATGGCCATAGAAATGGCAAAACTAACAAAATGCCCAATTTACATAGTACATACATCTGTAGGTAATTCATTAGAATTTATTGAAAAGGCACAAAAAGAAAAACAACAAGTTTATTCCGAAACCTGCCCACATTATCTATTACTGGATGATTCAAAATACAAAGGTGATTTTAACGAAACAGCAAAATACGTTCTAAGTCCACCTTTACGAAAAAAAGAAGACCAAAATATGCTTTGGGATGCTATTAGAAACGGAATAATTAAAACTATCGGAACCGATCATTGCCCTTTTAATTTTAAACAAAAGCAAGCAGGAATAAATGATTTCAGAAAAATCCCCAATGGTGCCGGAGGGGTTGAGCATCGAATGCAATTACTTTATACTTACGGCGTTTTAAGAAATCGTATGAGCTATAATCAGTTTGTTGATATCACTTCCACACAACCTGCAAAAATTTTCGGCCTATATCCTCAAAAAGGAGAAATTGCTGTGGGCTCCGATGCCGATTTAGTCATCTGGAATCCAAAAGAAGAAAATACCATTACAGCACAAAACCACCACCAAAACTGCGATTTAGAAATTTATGAGGGTTTTAAATCCATTGGAGCTCCTGAAATTGTAATTGCTAATGGTCAAATTGTTGTTGAAAACAATAAGTTGGTTTCATCTCCAAAAGGAAATTTTTTAAAAAGAAAAATAGAATATTAAACAAATTTTTACAAATTAATTCCCAAACACACAAAAAAGTAAAAAAAAGAGCAGGTTAAAAACCTACTCTCTTTTTATTTCTTTTTAAAATTTGTTTTAATATATCCGAAGGATTTTCAAATTTATTAGTAAACATCATTGCAGCAATGATATAAGGCTTAAACCCTGCTTCCAGATAAGTTCTGATTCTGTACTGTTCAAATACATCAGCATTTACCTCACCTTCTTTACACGAAACTCCGCTGATATCTGCAGGTAAACAGTGCATATACAATGCATCCTGATTTTTGGTCATTTTCAATTTATCCTCATTATATTCCCAGTGTTTAAACTTTGCATTGTTCGCTAAACAAGTTTGTTCAAGGTTTTTTAAACCTTCAACATCGGCATTTTTTAAAAGTTCAGTTCGTTTTTGCATAATATGAAATGGAGCCCAGCTTTTAGGATACACAATGTCCGCATCTTTCATGGCGTCTTCCATGGAATGTGAAATATTAAAAGTTCCACCACTTTGATTGGCATTATTTTTTGCCATATCAACAATTTCAGGAATTAAGTCATATCCTTCAGGATAAGCTAATTCTATGTTCATTCCAAAACGAGACATTAAAGCAATAATTCCTTGTGGAACCGATAATGGTTTTCCATAACTTGGCGAATAGGCCCAGCTCATTACTATTTTTTTCCCTTTTAAATCGTCCAGCGATCCAAACTGATTTTTCAAGTGTAATAAATCAGCCATCGATTGTGTTGGGTGATCCATATCACATTGTAAGTTAACTATTCCTGGGCGAGTGGGTAATACACCTTTTTCATAACCTTCGTCAAGCGCATATCCTACTTCACGCATGTATTTATTTCCTTCGCCCAGATACATATCATCGCGTATACCAATAAAATCAGATAAAAAGGAAATCATATTGGCTGTTTCGCGAACTGTTTCGCCATGTGCAATTTGTGATTTCTGCTCATCTAAATCCTGAACAGCACAACCTAGCATATTGCTTGCCGAAGCAAACGAAAAGCGCGTACGGGTTGAATTATCCCGAAAATTAGAAATCGCCAACCCCGAATCATACACTCGTGGTGAAATATTTTGATCTCGCATTCCTTTTAATATCTCAGCCACTTCTAAAATACCTTTTAAATCTTCATGACTTTTTTCCCAGGTCAAAAGAAAATCCTTATGATATAAATCTGTGTTTAAATTACCTAAATTTTCAACTTGATCTCTTAAGTTCATATTAATTCTTTTTACGTTTATTCCTTTTAAAAAAAATAGGCATTCATTAAATTTCGTAAGCAAAAGCAGCATAAAATGCCGATGCCACAACCAAATCATCAATTGCCACTTTCTCGTTTGGAGCATGTGCCAGTACTTCATTCCCGGGGCCAAAGCCAATGGTTGGAATGCCATATACTCCATTGGTCATGATCCCATTGGTTGAGAATGTCCACTTATCAACATGAACCTCTTTTTGATATAAATTTTTAAACGCCTGTATCCCTTTTTGGATAATCTCATGGTCTTCTGGTATTTTCCAGGTAGGATAATATTTTTCCATTCCATACTCTAACCCAGTATATGCTTTTGCCTTATATTCAAGAACTTCTACTTTTGCATTCATTCCTTGTATTAACTCTTCAATTTCTGCAATAGCTGATTCTTTGGTTTCTCCCCAGGTTAAACGTCGGTCAAGGTGAATTCTAGCGTAATCAGCAACAGCACATAATGAAGGGCTTCCTGTTACCATTTCAGAAATGGTAATAGTTCCTTTACCTAGAAAATCATCGTATTTTAATCGTTCGTTCAGTTTTTCTATTTCCAGAGCTGTTTGTGAAGCCATATAAATAGCATTTTTTCCTCGTTCGGGAGCTGAACCATGAGAAGAAACACCATAAAAATGTACATGCATTTCCATACGTCCACGATGGCCACGATAGATATTTAGATTAGTAGGTTCGGTGCTAATCACAAAGTCGGGTTTGATTTTATCCTCTTCAACAATATATTTCCAACAAAGTCCGTCGCAATCTTCTTCGATAACACTACCCACAAAATAAATAGTGAGGTCTTTATCAAAACCTAATTCTTTTAAAATTCTCCCTGAGGTAACAAAAGCTGCTGGTCCTCCCTCCTGGTCAACTGTTCCTCGGCCATGAACAAAACCATCTTTTATTTCACCCCCCAATGGGTTAAAATCCCAATATCCATATTTCCCATGTCCACCGTATCCATATGGCCATCAATAGCCAGAATTTTTTGCCCACTTTGTCTGTCGGCAGGCAGGTTTCCAATTCGTCCAATAACATTCCCTAATCCGTCAATTCGTACTTCATCAAATCCAGCTTCTTCCATTTGTCTTTTTAACTCCAACTGAACTTCTTTTTCCTCAAGACTCAAGGATTTAATTTGCACTAATTTAGATAAATTTTGTGCTGTATAATCACGATATTTTTCGGATAACTCGTTAATTTTTTGATAAATATTTTCCATCTTATAAATGCATTTATAATTTAACGTCTAAAATTACACTTTTTATAAACATAAGAACCTTTACAGAATAACTTAATATCAAACAAATATTATTTTAGTTAATTTTTCTAATATTTTTATATTGATAGCAAATTTTGCCATTATCTTAAAAATTTTAATAACAAAATTATTTTCAACTGAAATTTGATACTTTTATAAAATCAAAATTTTTAAAAATTAAAAATATGAAAATTTGGAACTTTATTTACCATCAATTATCTGAAAATAAAAATGTCGTATTAATTACGGTTGTTGAACGAAATGGAAGCAGTCCTGGGGTTGTGGGCTTTAAAATGGCTGT
Source organism: Bacteroidota bacterium (assembly GCA_034661075.1). Lineage (GTDB taxonomy): Bacteria > Bacteroidota > Bacteroidia > Bacteroidales > UBA12077 > UBA12077. The sequence goes on along the minus strand of JAYEKP010000042.1, from coordinate 4,729 downwards.
ATCAGCATCCGGAGAAATGGAAGGATCTATTGGTGGAGGAATAATGGAATATAAAATGAGCAAATTAGCCAAAACCATTGCAATGGAAGGGAATAAAAATCCTTTTGTAAAAAAACAAATCCATAATCCTGATGCTGGAAAAGAAAAATCGGGTTTAATATGCTCCGGGGAACAAACACATGCTTTTATCCCTTTAAATTCTTCTCATTTACATGAGATAAAAAAAATAGTTGATGTATTAGCAAAAGGAGAAAATGGGGTATTAAATCTTACAAACAATGACCTGTTTTTAAACGAGAATATAAAAAGGAATGAACCTATTCAATACAATTTTAAAAATGATGATGATTGGGAATACAAAAAAAAATAGGACTAAAGGATACCATCTTTATATTTGGTGCCGGTCATATTAGTGTTCCATTAAGCCAGGTTTGCCGAATGCTTGATTTTCGGGTTGTTGTGTTAGATGACCGAAAAAATCTTTCCACTTTTGAAAATAATCAATTTGCTCATCAAAAGCACATCATCGATTTTAAAAGCATTGCCGATATGGTACCCGAAAATCAACATAGTTATGTGGTTATTATGTCCTTTGCGCATAAAAATGATGAAGTAATTTTGAAACAAATGGTTAACAAAAATTTAAAATACCTTGGGATGATTGGCAGTAAGAATAAAATAAAAACAATTTACGATTCGTTAATCCAGCAAGGAATCTCTGAAAAAGATCTTTCCAGGGTTGATGCCCCTATCGGGCTGTCAATTAACAGTAAAACTACAGCCGAAATAGCCATCAGTATTGCTGCTAAAATTATACAGATAAGAAATTCATAAATTACTTAATTATACCGATAAATGTATAATTGTTAAAAATATGTTAATATTAAATTGATTTTTTCAATTTCTGTATGTATGATTTCCTTATATTTGTCCGAAATATACATTTTGATATTATAAAATGATATTGATAATCTTTAAAAATCAAATTAAGTCAACCGAACAAAATATAAGGGTCAGATGACCCAATTAAAACAGGTTTCTTTTTCAGAAACCTGTTTTTTTGTGCAATAAAGAACTATTATGATATTTTTAATTTTTAGTATTCTCTCTTCAGCTGCTATTTATGTAATATTTAAATACATTGATCGCATTAAAATTGCATCATTTGATGTTATCATAATTAACTACATTACTGCCTCCATATTAGGGTTACTTCTCTCCGATACTCAAGCTGATATTTTTCCTATTTATCAAAATCAATGGTTTCCCTATGCCGTTTTAATAGGAGTGCTATTTATTGTAATGTTTGTAGTAATCGCCAAGTCATCACAAATTGTAGGAATTGCTATTACAACCGTATCCAACAAAATGTCGGTAATCATTCCGATTACTTTTTCAATACTAATCGACCCATTGGATAAGCTTACCAATCTTAAAGCAGCAGGTATTATTCTTGCTATTTTAGCTGTTTTTCTATCTATTTACCGAAAACGTAAAATTGAATTTGACCCCCGTAATATTTATTTACCCATTATTCTATTCCTGGGGATGGGAATTGTTGATTCAATCGTAAAATATGCTCAGCAATATTACGTAAACGATGATGTACTCCCGTTGTTTACCGTAATTCTTTTTATCATGGCTGCTATTGCCGGTTTGGTTACTAAATTATTAAGAAAAACACCTTTTAAAGCATTAATCAATCCAAAAGTATTGATGTGGGGAATTCTTTTAGGAATAAGTAATTATGGATCATTATATTTTGTAATAAAAGCATTAAATTATAAAGATACATTTGGCGACCATATTGGCGGCTCGGTTGTATTTGGCATTAACAATCTGGGAATTATTGCCTTATCCGTAATTATTGGATTGTTAATTTTTAAAGAAAAAATATTAAAAATAAATTGGGTAGGAATCATTATTTCATTTATTGCAATCTATATTTTATCCATTACATAAGATGGCCGATTATAACGATGAATACTTAACTATTAGTAAACCTTCTGAAGGATTATTTAAAGATCGGGGAAGCAAATTCCTGGCTTTTGCTTATCCTGTATCTTCGGAAGAAGAAATAAAAGCCATTCAGGAACAACTCCGCAACAAATATCATGATGCTCGGCATCATTGTTATGCATACATGCTCGGACCTGAAAAAAAAGTATATCGTGCCAACGATGATGGTGAGCCTTCAAGTACTGCAGGGAAGCCAATTTTAGGACAAATTCGATCCTTTAATTTAACCAATATACTTATTGTAGTAATACGTTATTTTGGAGGAACAAAGCTGGGCGTTGGAGGACTAATCAATGCATACAAAACAGCAGCAGAAAAAGCATTAAATAATGCAAAAATCATAAAAAAAACATTACATGATATTTATGAATTAAAATTTGATTACCCACAAATGAACGAAATAATGCGAATTATGAAAGAAGAAAATATAGAACAAATGGACCAAAATTTTGAATTAACCTGTTCCATTACGCTGGCTTTACGAAAAGCTGAAGTAGAAAAAGTATTAAGTAAATTTGATCGAGTGGAAAAATTAAAAATTGAATTTGTTGAAACAAGATAATTTATATTAAGTACCATTAAATAACCAGGATGAATGAAAAACAAAAATTTAGTATCCATTACCGATTTCACAAAAGATGAAATCTTTAAAATTCTTAATTTAGCAGAAGAATTTGAAAAAAATCCCAACCAAAATCTTTTAGAAGGCAAGGTTATAGCTACTTTGTTTTTTGAACCCTCTACCCGCACCCGTCTGAGTTTTGAAAGTGCAATTAGCCGATTGGGTGGGAAATATATTGGATTTACCGATGCGGCATCTTCGAGTGTTAAAAAAGGGGAATCATTAAAAGACACCATAATGACGGTTGCTAATTATAGTGATATGATTATTATGCGTCATCCTATCGAAGGGAGTGCCCGCTGGGCCAGTGAAGTTTCCAGGGTTCCTATTGTGAATGCTGGCGATGGAGCTAATCAACACCCCACACAAACATTACTCGATTTATTTTCCATACGCAAAACACAAGGGACCCTCGATAATCTAAATATATTTTTTGTGGGTGATTTAAAATATGGACGTACAGTACACTCATTATTACAAGCAATGTCTATGTTTAATACCACTTACAATTTTATTTCTCCTGAGGAATTAAAAATTCCGGATGAGTATAAAATGTTTCTGGATAAAAAAGGATTAAAGTATTATGAACATCGCGATTTTTCGGATATTATCTCACATGCTGATATTATTTATATGACACGCATACAACGTGAACGATTTTCTGATCCTATGGAATATGAAAAAACGAAAAACTCTTATGTTTTAAGAAAAAACATGCTGGAAAATACCAAAGGAAATATGAAGGTTTTACACCCTCTGCCAAGAGTTAACGAGATTAACACTGATGTAGACAGCGATAAAAAAGCATATTACTTTACGCAGGCACTTAATGGTGTTTATACACGACAGGCTATTATTACTTCAATCCTTGGTTTAAAATAAATAAAATTTAAGTATCATGACAGAAAAAAAATTACAAGTAAGTGCCATACAAAACGGTACCGTTATCGATCATATCCCTGCAGACAAATTATTTGATGTAATTAATATTCTGGGACTCAATAAAATTAATAATCAGATCACTTTTGGTACCAACCTGGAAAGTAAAAAGATGGGACTAAAAGCTATTATTAAACTATCAGACGTATTCTTCGCTGATAACGAGATTAATAAAATAGCACTGGCAGCTCCCGAAGCAAAATTAAATATTGTAAAAGATTATCAGGTAGTTGAAAAGAAAATCGTTGAAGTTCCCGATAGTATTTCAGGCATAGCCAAATGTGGAAATCCAAAATGTATTACGAACCACGAAGGAATAACTACAAAATTCCAGGTAGTAAACAAGAAAAAAGTAGCTTTAAAATGCCACTATTGTGAAAAAATAACAGATTCAGAACATATGGAAATTTTTTAACAAAAAATTTTATTTGATGGTAAAAAAAGCCAGGAAATAAAACCTGGCTTACTTGTTTTAATAAAATATCTATTATTTTATCGTATGCGGTCCATACTCCGAATCAAGGCTTCATCTTTACCAATAGCCCTTATAGCCAGATAAGTTAAAACAGCCGAAACAAAAGGGAATACCACAGTAATTTTGTAACTTACCACACCGTTAAGTTGATTGGTGAAACTTTGAATATAATAATAATTAAGTCCTAAATAACCAATCATTAGAAAAATGTTAATCAGATTGATTCGCATTTGAAATATTCGTTTCTTATACAAAAAAATACTCGAGAAAGAAATCAACACAATAATCAAAAGTAAAATAATTGGCGGTACCGTTAATGAATAAATACTTTCTTCCTCTAAAAAGGCCAATCCGTTAAACTGAAAAATAAATACCTGTCCGTTTTCGGCCAGTAATTCTGCATAAGGATAGAAAAATATGGATGCCATTAAAATGGTTACTACTACTAAATAAACCGACTGAATTCTCTGAATCATAACGTATTAAAATAAATCCTTTTTAACATAGCCATTAATAAGCACAAAATTAGCTGATTTTATTGATTTTTACCACATCTGTCCTAAATAATAAAAAAAGATAGCCAATTTAGAGCTCTTGTTTAAAGAGCCCTTATTTTTGTAGTACTAACCAACTAAAATATAAATTGGCTATGAAAACAAATTTAACACTCTTTG
>JAYEKP010000041.1:0-4659 GCA_034661075.1 Bacteroidota bacterium | reverse complement strand
TATATCGATCCCATATTTTATACTATTATTCTCCATTCCCGATACAAGAAGTTTTATGCCTTTGAATGAGTATAAATCAACAACAAGGATAAATACAAGTACAAAGAGGGTTATCATGATAAATTTTTCTTTCATATATTTTTTTTCATCTACCTTTCAACAAATAAATGCTTTGAAAAGCCTATTTTTTTGCAAAATTATATCTTTAAATGATGTTTGGATATCATTTGTTAATAAAACGTAAATTTTTTATTATTGTTTAATGATTTCTAAAGATTTAATCCTTAAAGAATTAGTTTTTAAAGCCGTTCGTAGCAGTGGTAGTGGAGGGCAAAATGTGAATAAAGTATCCACTAAGGTTGAGTTACGGTTTGATGTTGAGCATTCTGAATTTTTAACCGAGGATGACAAAAACAGGATTTTTAAAAAGTTAAAAAACAGAATTTCCAACGAAGGCATTTTGATCATTACTTCTGATACAGAGCGTACTCAGTTAAGAAATAAAAACAAGGCGGTTGAACTTTTTTTTAATTTACTAGAGCAAGCACTGAAAAAACCGAAAAAGCGTAAAAAAACCAAACCTACACGCGCTTCCAAAGAAAAAAGATTGAAAGAGAAAAAAGTGCAGTCGGAAAAGAAACAATTAAGAAAAGGCGGATTATAGATCAGAGTTTTTAGAATAAAAATGAGCGAGAAACGGGTTTCGAACCCGCGACCTTCAGCTTGGGAAGCTGACGCTCTACCTACTGAGCTATTCTCGCATGCACAAAATAAAATTACTAAAAAAAGTTTTCTTTGTTTATATAGTGAGCCGATTTTTTTTTAATGAATTGTTATTTTCAGTTTTAAAGAAATACATATGCCCTCAAGGTCATTTTAAATGATAATAGTCGGGATGGTGAGATTCGAACTCACGGCCTCCACGTCCCGAACGTGGCGCGCTAACCTGGCTGCGCTACATCCCGATAAAAGTAATGTTTTAAGAATTGTAGCTATCTGAACGTGGCGCGCTAATGCCGAAAAAATCAAAAAAATGAAATTTTTTTATTTTTTTTTCGAGCATCCTCGAATTATCCTTAAAAAACATTTTATTTCAATGTTTATTATAATTCGGGACCTGGCTGCGCTACATCCCGATAAATAAATATTTAAAGAACGGTGTTTTATAAATTAAGGTTTGCTTTAAAAATGGAGAACAAATTTACATTTTTTATACGATATCAGGAAAATGAAACCTGTTTTATTTCGTATTATTTTTTAAGGATTCTACCTCCTTTTTAAGGTCAATAATCATATCATGCAAATGGCTTAAATTCAAATCGTCTGTTTTTTCCGGCAGGTCAAAACTAATATAGCCTAAGGCTTTCCAAATTTCAAATACTTCTTCGAGCTTTATTTCGTAGGGTTCATAATCCGGATTGTCTGATTTCAACATAATTTGACCGGAATGATTCGGATCTTTAAATATGCGCTTGTAAACAATCCCATCATCTTTCGTAATTATTATATAAGGTTTGCCTTCGTAAATGTCTTCCCAGTTGGTAACATATTCGCAAATAATATACGAGCCTGATTGGACAGGCTTCATACTATCGCCTTTTATTTGAAATACACGATACGTTTTTTCTTTGCTCAATTCAACCAGTGGTAATGAAAAATGAGGAAGCTCTTCGACAAAATCCGGATCGGCATATCCTTTGGTATAACCTGCTGCAGCTTGAACCGGAACGGTTGTTATTAATTCTTTGTTTTCCTGATTAACCACCGTGCTTAAAATACGTAAATTTTTTCCTTTCGCATAGGTTGATATCTGCGTTTCGTAGGGCTCGGTATTGGATGGTTCCCACTGTTTTTTATTAATCATCTCATCAATGGTAATGCTAAAATAATTTGCCAGATTTTGCAGTACCGATAATTTGGGTACGGCCCTGTTTTCTTCGTATGATCCAATCATAGCACGATTTACACCTATTTTTTGAGCTAGTTCACCCTGGGTTAATCCTTTACTTTTTCGTAAATGCCTGATATTTTTACCGATTGATTCCATTTTGCTCATTTTATTTGAATTTATATTGCAAATATAATTAAAATACTAAAATAATTAGTATATTTACTAATAATTTTAGTTTTAACCGTTCATGAATTACGATATTGTAAATAAACTAAAAATTTTGGCAAATGCAGCCAAATATGATGTTTCTTGTTCGTCAAGCGGAAGCAACAGGCCTAATCATGGCAAGGGATTAGGAAATACGGCTCCGTGGGGTATTTGTCATAGTTTCACCGAGGATGGGAGATGTATCTCATTACTGAAATTAATGCTTACGAATTTTTGTATTTACGATTGTGCATACTGTGTAAATCGTAAAAGTAATGATATTGAACGGGCAACATTTTCTGTTAACGAAGTTGTTGAATTAACCATTGAATTTTATCGAAGAAATTATATCGAAGGGTTGTTCTTAAGTTCCGGAGTACTTGTTAACCCTGATTATACCATGGAACGGTTGATTCGGATAGCCAAAGTATTACGTACTAAGCATAATTATCACGGGTACATTCATTTAAAATCAATTCCCGGAGCAAGTGCTGATTTACATTATCAGGCCGGAATGTATGCCGACCGGTTAAGTGTTAATGTGGAGATTGCTACAGAGCAAAATTTGAAAATGCTTGCCCCGGATAAGAGTTTTCAAAGCATTTTTCATCCCATGACTGCCATTAAAAATTAAATTCTAGCCAATAAGGAAGAATACCGCAAGTTTAAACATACTCCACGATTTACTCCCGCAGGACAGAGTACTCAGCTTATTGTTGGAGCAACACCAGATGATGACCAACATATTTTAAACCTGGCTGATAATTTATACACTACAAAGTATTTAAAACGCGTGTATTATTCGGGTTTTATCCCGGTAAATCCAGATGATAAAAGATTGCCAGTCCTTAAGGAGCCTCCTTTAAAGCGAGAAAACAGGCTTTACCAGGCCGACTGGCTTTTTCGGTTTTATCATTTTTCGATCGATGAGATTGTGAATGATACTCACCCAAACCTTGATCTTGAGATTGATCCTAAGTTAAGTTATGCGTTGCGTAATCCCTGGTTGTACCCGGTTGATATTAACAAAGCCGATTATCAAACCTTGCTGCGTGTGCCGGGAATTGGCGTTAAATCGGCAAAAATGATTATGGTAAGTCGTAGGTACGGCAGGCTTACTTCCTTAAATCTAAAAAAAAATGGGGTGGTACTTAAACGAGCAAAATATTTTATTACTTGTAATGAGCTAAAATCACCAACGGTTAATGAGTTATTACCCGATAAGGTGAAAACGATAATACTGAATGATAACAAACCTAAACGAAATCAAAAATCCTTATATCAACAATTGCGTTTATTTCCTTTAAACTAAACCATTTTATGATGAATTTATTTATTTATGATCAAACTTTTGAAGGGCTGCTAACAGCCATTTTCGATGCTTTCGAAATGAAAATCAACCCGGATAGGATGGTAAGTACCAAATCTTTTCAAGATGATTTATTTGCAACAAAATACGAAGTAATTACCGATACCGATAAATTTGATACATTATGGAATATTATTAAAGATAAATCGAGTGAGCAGAATTGCCAGCGTATTTTTAAAGCGTACCTTTCTGAACTGCCCGGCATTGAGATGATGATTTATAATTATGTAAAATTAATGGTAGAAACGGATGATAATATAGAATTGGATTTTAGCCAGGATGCGGTATTAAAAATTAATAATATTCAGAAAAAGGTAGGAAGAGAATCGCATCGGGTTATTATGTTTGCCCGGTTTCAGAAAACCGTTGATAATATTTTTTATGCATCCTTTGATCCAAAGTATAATGTGATTCCACTTACCGTTAATCATTTTAAAAGACGTTTTATCGATCAAAAATGGATCGTTTTTGATACTCGACGGAAATATGGTTTTTATTACGACTTGCAACAAGTAAGAGAAATTACCATTGGCAAGAACAACATTAATTTTGAAACAGGGAAAGTGGATCAGGATATACTGCATGTAAGTGAAAAATTATTCCAAAAGCTCTGGAAAAACTATTACGATTCGATAAATATAAAAGAACGAAAAAATTTAAAAGTGCATATGCAGTTTTTGCCGAAACGGTTTTGGAAGTATTTGCCCGAAAAGGATTCTCAAAATAATTTTAGTAAACGAGCAATAATAAAATAATTTTTAATTTTTTTATTGATATATTGAACAAAAAGGGATTTAATTTGCTTAACTTATGATTATTAATCAACGAAAAATATATTATCATGAAAACAAAAAAGATCATTTTAGCAATGATAACCGTGCTATCTGTTTTAGCACTGAATAACCGAAAATCATTTGCTCATTGTGAAATTCCCTGCGGAATATACGAAGATACACTTCGAATTGAGCTGATTAAAGAACACATTACTACCATTGAGAAATCAATGAATATGATTATTGAGCTTTCAAAAGAAGAAAATCCGAATTATAATCAAATTGTTCGGTGGGTGGTAAATAAGGATGAACACGCACAAAAGCTTCAGGATATTGTTAGTCAGTATTTTATGTATCAGCGAATAAAACCTGTAAGTCCTGAAAATAAAGAAATGTATGAAAAATATATTGAAAGGTTA
>JAYEKP010000040.1:0-4746 GCA_034661075.1 Bacteroidota bacterium | reverse complement strand
AAATATAAACAAGGGATTTTATTTAAATGGGGGGATTCGTTTTTAATAATAGTAAAAATCTGTCCAAAATACCTGTAATTACGTTTGTATTTTTTAATTTTAAAAATATTTAGGACAGCTATGATTTGAAATAAAGGTTTGGATGAAATCAAAAATTCAAATAATGTAAAAAAAGGGATTAAAATCTTATAACGGGAAGTTACAGATGAACTCACAGCTGTTCATCAGTAAATGCATTTGCGCAACCACCATGGATTCGATTTACCGGCGGGTTTATTCAATAAATCAGCGTTTTACATAATAATTCATATTGAACACCTGGCGGATCGAATCTTGTTCCTGGTGAAATGGATGAAAGGAAAATATCAAAAAAAAGAAAAGGTATTGGGTGCTACTCTTTAATATTTCGGGTTAACTTCATCCACTCCTTCACATACTTAATTTCCGAATAAGAGTAATCGTCACCCAAATATTCTTTAATGGGGTTCAGTCGAAGGGTATCAAAAGTTTCAAAAGCATCGGTAATAATTTCAATCTTCTCCGGAGTAAGTAATTCGGAAATATCTATTTTCTCCTGTCCTACGCATTTTGCCATGTGTCCTTCAATGGTGCGAACCGTTAACCCTCGCTCCAGTGCAATTTCTTGAGTTGTTTTTCCTTTTTTATACAACTCATACGTAACCTGTTCTGTTTTTATTTTCTTTTTTCCTTTTAATCTGCCCTGGTCCTTCTTTTTGGGTTTCTCCTCTTTCTCCGGCTTTTTTACCGATTGGGTGATTTTTTGTAACGAGCTCTTATTCAGCTCTCTGTTGTTCAAAACAGCTTCGCATAAGGCTTCTGCTTTATAAATATGAATGGTATGGTCGTAAAATGCTCCTTGCAATGTTTTTAACTCCTTTAAATATTTTTTAATTCCCTTTGCTGCCCGAACCTTTTCCATATGCAAAAACACCTCTTCCTGCATATCATTTAGCCAGGGTAAAAAATATTTTTTAGCTGCCGTTATCCTTTCTTTCAGATGATTTAAATAATCATCGTTCCCAGAATAGATAATTTGCTTAAGCTGATTTTGAAATTTCTCACACACCACCATTTTTTCCTTTGTTTTTTGCAACAACGATTGGGCCCAGACTAAATATTTTTGTTTGGCTGATTTTGCCACATCTTTATTGTACGTTCCAATGTGCTCCTGAATATCAGATGCTAGTTCATGGAAATTAAATGCCTCCGCCACCTTTTCATTAACAAACTGTTTTGAAGCTTCCTGGTATTTTTGGTATACTTCCAGATCCGATATTTTGGTTTGGGCAAAATCAAACAGGTATTGATCTGTTTTCAGTCCGTGCCATTGAAAGGGTTCTGCCAGCACCAATCCTTGTAACGACGTTAACCGGGATAATGCCACATAAGTCTGTCCGGCAGCAAATACCTGCGAAATATCAATCATAGCCTTATCAAACGTAAGCCCCTGACTTTTGTGGATAGTAATAGCCCATGCTAATTTAATCGGATAATGTGTAAATGTCCCGGTTACTCTCTCTTCAATCTCTTTCGTTTCAGCATGTATGGCAAACTTTTTATTTTCCCAGGTATATGGTTCTACAGTTGCTGAGGGAGAACCGTCTGTAAAGGCTACCTCGACATGTTCGTCATCAATATATTCTACTTTGCCAATTTTACCATTAAAATAAGCCTGGTTACCCGAATAGTCATTTTTAATAAACATTACCTGAGCACCCTCTTTAAGTTCAAGTACCGGATCAACCGGGAAAGAGTGCTCGTTAAAATCACCCTGTATGTCAGCCTTAAACCGGAAAGATTTTCCGGGAAGACTATCAAGTGCTTTCTTATTTACGGTATCCGCTTTATGGTTATGGGTAGTTAAATAGATATATCCTTCATGATCTAAAAGGTTAAAATTGGGTTTGTACTGCTTATTTAAAAGGGTAATATCATCCTCAGAAATTTTATTTAACCTAAAATGATTGAGCAGGTCAATAAATTCCGGGTCAGATTGGCGAAATATTTTTTCCAGTTCTAAATATACTAATTCCGTTCGCTTAAAGACCTGTGCATTAAAGAAAAAAATATTGCTGTAATAATTTTTCAACATATCCCACTCCTCTTTTTTCACCACGGGAGGCAATTGCCATAAATCGCCAATAAATAAAATTTGCAACCCACCAAAAGGTTTTTGATTATGTCTTACATAACGTAAAATTTTATCCATAGCATCCATCAAATCGGCACGCAGCATACTCACCTCATCAATAATAAGCAACTCCATTTCGCGGATTAAAGCTCTCTTTTGGGTATTCATTTTAAGATTTCGCAGAAGTGTTGCGGGTGTGGTTACCTGAAAAGTAATATTCCCAAAGGAAGGTAAAGTTTGTTCAGGGATATATGATCCAAAAGGCAGATGAAAAAGAGAATGTAAAGTTACACCCCCGGCATTAATAGCTGCTATACCTGTGGGCGCAGCAATTACCGTCTTTTTATGCGTAGTAGCAACAATCTGTTTCAGCAGAGTCGTTTTCCCTGTTCCTGCTTTGCCAGTTAAAAATAAAGATTGGTTCGTGCCATTAATAAACCTTGAAACATATTGCGAAACATTCATTTTTCCTCTCTCTTAAAAAATTTATTAAAACTAATAAATTGTTTGCAAACCCATGGTTTAATTTACTCCAATTTTCTGGGTCTGATAAAAAACTAAACAACCTGATATCGAATGTCTGTAATTTCCTATAATCATATTATATGGTTAATTCTAAAAAGGATGCTTAGTTTTGGTATAATTTCCTGGGTTTTTGTAAAAAATTTTGTTTTTTTCCTGTTTATTTAAAAAGAGTAACATTTTTATCATTTTCTCGTTAAGCAAACCATTAGACCTAAATTATCTTACAATGAAAAATCTTTTTACAATTATTTTTACAATAGTTGCCTTCATAAGTTACGGTCAAATTCCTGAGGGATATTACGATCGCACCGATGGCTTGCAGGGTGAGGAGTTAAAAGGAGCTCTATATCAAATTATTAAGGACCACGCCGATTATCCCTATACATCAAGCAGTACCGATACCTGGGATATATTAAAAGAATCGGATCGTGATCCGGACAATTCGGATAATGTAATCTTAATCTACACCGGATGGTCGGTAAATGCTGCTCAGGAGTACAATAATGGTGCCGGATGGAACCGAGAACATATTTGGGCAAAATCGCATGGTTTTCCAAGCGAATCGGAAGATGCTTATCGTGATGCGCATCACCTGCGCCCTTGCGACATTTCAGTAAACTCTTCACGTGGAACCAAAGATTTTGACAATGGCGGAGAACAGCACCATGAGGCAACCGAATGTTATACCGATGCCGACTCGTGGGAACCACGAGATGCGGTTAAAGGTGACATTGCTCGCATAATGTTCTATATGGCTACCCGCTACGAAGGTGAAAATGGAGATCCAAACCTGGAACTTGTAGACTACACCGGGACCGATACAGATACTCCCTTTTTTGGAAAATTATCTACCTTAATTGAGTGGAACGAAGAAGACCCTGTAGATGAATTTGAGCGTAACCGCAATGAAGTGGTTTATTCTTACCAGGACAACCGAAATCCATTTGTCGATCATCCTGATTTTGTAAATGCAATATATAATTCATCAACCACAAGTGTTGTAGATATTGCCCTAAGCGAAAACATCAAGATATATCCTAATCCGGTGAGCCAAACACTAATCCTTGAGACACCCGAAGACTACTCTATAGAAATTTATTCTACTATTGGCGAGTTGATCCTTTCAACCACGCAAAAACAAATTGCTGTTAATCATTTTGCAAATGGTGTTTATTTTGTGGTGATTAAGAACCCGAGCGGACAAACGGTAAAAAGTGAAAAAATCATTAAACAATAAAAAACCGGCAATAAATGCCGGCTTCGTTTACAAATTAATTTTTATTTTTTAATCCCTGTAAGTAAAGAATATCCAATAGATTTTCCTCGAGAATAGGTTTCGCTTTTTACAGTACCTACATTTTCCGCAATCCATTCGGCAGCTTCTACCCGAACACTAAACATTGTTTTTGTCGTTATAGTATAGGTAATTTTAAAGCAGTCAAATGTGCCTGCATCTGTGGTTATTTGCTCTTTCCCTTCTACTTTTCGTTGAGTTATTTCTGTCGTTAATCCCATAATTTTCATTCCTTCACTGTAAACAGTAATTTCCAGTTTCCCATCTTCTAAAACATCACCTTCTTTAAGATTGGAAGGGATATCAAGGTTGTTGCTGTTTACTTTTACCTCCATTTCTTCATAAGCAGCCATTGTTTCAGGATCCATGAAGCTTTTCATGTCAACGGAATACACTCCGTTTTCACATTTAACGCCAAACGTTCTGGTTCCCAGCTCTTTTCCTTTTTTATCAAACGACTGAACCTCAATGGTTGCTGAAACAGCTCCTGCATCTTCAGTAACATTTTTGATGGTTTGTATGCTACTGCCTGTAACTTTATCTTTACCATCATAGCTAGTGTATTCAAGTTTAGCACCATCTGTTTTAGGATAATAAAACGTACACTCCTGGGCTAAAGAAATAAAACAGGAAAAAATAAATATTACTACTATAAAAAATATTTTTTTCATTGGTTATAAATTAAGTGAATACTAAAAATTTATCGAAAATAAATTTAGCAACAAAAAAAGTATTTTACAATAGCAGAGATGGATTAAAAATAAGTTTTTTACAT
>JAYEKP010000039.1:0-4792 GCA_034661075.1 Bacteroidota bacterium | reverse complement strand
AATTCAAAATTATTACGCTTACTTGCCGAAAAAGCTCCCGGAACCTTTCAACATTCCATGCAAGTTGCTAATTTAGCCGAAGAAGCCATTTATAAAATAGGAGGTAATGCCTTGTTAGTCCGTACCGGAGCATTATATCATGATATTGGTAAAATGGTTAATCCCGCTTATTTTATCGAGAATCAGAGGGCAGGGTTTAACCCACACGATATGCATGAATTTGACGAAAGTGCGAACATTATTATTAGCCATGTGAAGGATGGTGTTGAACTGGCCAAAAAACATTCATTGCCCGAACCATTAATTGATTTTATACGAACACACCATGGAACAACAAGAGTACAATATTTTTATCGTTCGTATATTAAAAAATTTCCTGAACAGGAGGTAGATATTAATAAATTTACTTATCCCGGCCCAAAACCATATTCTAAAGAAACAGCTGCTTTAATGATGGCTGATTCTGTTGAAGCGGCATCGAGAAGTTTGGCTGATATTAGCGAGGATAAAATTAATAATCTGGTGGATTCAATTATTAATGATCAAATGCAAGACGGGCAATTTGATAATGCCAATATCACGTTTAAAGATATTGCAACGATAAAAAGTATTTTTAAGCAGAAATTAGTAAACATCTATCATGCCAGGATCGAATACCCCGAAGAGAAACAAAAGTAAAAAAACGAATAAAAAAGGCCTTTCATAAGGCCTTTTTTTATTACCATCGCATATCAATAACCTCCACATTTGGATAATCTGAAGTGTCGAATGTGAAATAAGAGTGATCTAATTCGAGATTGGTTTTATAATTATAAAAACGAATCAAATAATGGGATCCGTCTTTGCCAAATATGGTTACTGACAGTAGTTGATAATTGTTGGTATTAATTTCTAATCGTAATCTTGAATAATCTTCATCCATATCATAAGGATACAAATCGATAATAGCTTTTGAAACGCCGTCTTCGTTATATTGATCAATCAATTGGTATTTAAAATCCTTGTCGTATATTGTAAAAATATCTTGTGGATTGCTAAAAATATCTTTCTCATTTTGATCTGGTTCAGAAATATTAACTTCATTTACTTCTTCCAGATAACTCCATAATGTTTTACCATCAAAAAACGATTCAGATCCCATAAAGTTTAACCTGTATTTCTGCCCTTCAATGGTTATGTTTCCTTTGGATGAGTTGTGCGTGTTATCCTTAATATTTTTATAATCGATTTTAAATTCGGTTTGAATATTTTGGTAGGATTTTGTTTTTTCTGATAATTTATCCAGGATAATTTTTGCTTCAGGATCTTGTTGTGCAAAAGCAAAAACAGATATAAAAATCCCCAATAAAACGATTGTTTTTTTCATTATGTGTAATGATTTAATTGTTTTCTAAAAAATCTTTCAAATATTGTTCCAATGCGTATTCATCCTGGAATAAAACCTGTCGGGCTTTACTTCCTTCGAATGGGCCAACAATATTTGCCGCTTCCAGTTGATCAATAATGCGGCCGGCACGATTGTACCCAATAGAGAATTTCCTTTGAATAAGTGAGGTTGAGCCCTGTTGATGCCGAATAACCAATCTTGCGGCATCTTCAAAAAGAGCATCTCGTTTTGAAAAATCTACTTCTCCTATTTCTTCCGAACCTTCAGCAGTATATTCAGGCAGCATAAAAGCTGAAGGGTAGCTTTGTTGCGACTGAATATAATCGGTAATTTTATCTAGTTCGGGGGTATCAATAAAAGCACATTGTAAACGGATTAAATTACTTCCCGAGGTAATAAGCATATCTCCGCGTCCAATAAGTTGGTTTGCTCCCGGAGTATCCAATATCGTTCGCGAATCGACCATTGATGAAACTCTAAATGCCATTCGGGCAGGAAAGTTTGCTTTTATTACCCCGGTAATAATATTCGTGGATGGGCGCTGTGTTGCAATAATTAAATGTATTCCGATTGCTCTGGCAAGTTGTGCCAAACGAGCTATTGGGCCTTCAATTTCCTTACCGGCAGTCATAATTAAATCGGCAAACTCATCAACAATCACTACAATGTATGGTAAATATTTATGTCCTTTTTCAGGATTTAACTTTCGGGCTATAAACTTTGTATTATATTCTTTTATATTTCTTACATGAGCCGCTTTTAACAGATCGTAACGATGATCCATCTCAATGCAGAGTGAATTTAATGTATTAACAACTTTTTGAGTTTCTGTAATTATAGGCTCTTCGGAATCCGGAAGTTTAGCTAAAAAGTATTTTTCGATTTTTGTATACAATGTAAGCTCTACCTTCTTGGGATCAATCATTACAAATTTTAATTGAGCCGGATGTTTTTTATAAAGTAATGAAGTAATGATTGCATTCAATCCAACCGATTTTCCTTGTCCGGTAGCTCCGGCCACTAAAAGGTGTGGCATTTTGGTAAGATCTACTACATACGTATCATTCGATATGGTTTTTCCTAACCCAATAGCCAGTTCATATTTTGATTCGCTAAATGCTTTGGAAGAAATAATAGAACGCATCGATACAATTTCCGGATTTTGGTTAGGCACTTCAATCCCTATTGTTCCTTGTCCGGGAATAGGTGCAATAATACGAATGCCTAATGCCGCTAAGCTAAGCGCAATATCATCTTCAAGATTTTTAATTTTGGAGATTCGCACTCCCGGAGCAGGTATAATTTCGTATAATGTAACGGTTGGCCCTACGGTAGCTTTTATTTTATCAATTTGAATTTTGTAATTAGCCAACGTTTCAACAATGCGGTTTTTATTGACAATAATTTCTTCTTTATCAATTTCTCCATTCGATTCATCGCCATGTTGTTCTAATAAGCTGAGTGGTGGCAGTTTGTACGACGATAACTCTAATGTAGGGTCGTAATTTTCAATTTGGTAATTTTTAACGGTACCATTGAGTTTTTCTTCGCCATGTTTTTCTTCAATGGTAATTTCAATATCTTCATCCTGTTCTGATGTTTTTTCGCGATTGGTTTGTGTTTTGGCAATTTCTTCTTTCTTAATTCTGCGGGTAGTAAAACTTAATTGCTCATCAATCTCTTTTTCCGTAATTTCCGGTTCGGAATCTTCCTCATCTTCTTTTGTTGTATTTTCTTTAGGTTTATCTTGATTATCGATATTCTCCGGTGCTTTGTATTCTGTTTTCAATAATTCAGCAAAAAGTTTCTTACTCCAAATAATAGATTTTTTTGAAGAAAAAATAAAAAATGCTATAATGGAAAGGGTAAGCAGAAATGCTGTCCCCACTTTGCCTAAAAAAGAATTAAGCCAAAGGGCTATAAAATAGCCATGTCCACCACCCAATCCACTCCCCAGATATCCGTTTAAATTACCAAATAAATACCCTAACAAAACAGATAAGATGATGGTTCCGAAAATAGATAATTTAAGTGTTTTCCTGATGGAAAATAATTTGATATTGAAAAACCGTAATCCAATTACAATGAGTAAAAAAGGAACTGTAAACGAAGCAATTCCAAACCATTTATTGATGAATAGATTGGCAAAATGTGCTCCTGCTTTACCCGACCAGTTTTCTACATTAATCTCAACCCCTGAAATCACTTTTGAGTATTGAAAACTCTGATCTACTTTCCAGGTAAAGAAATAGGAAATAAAAGCAAGAGTTAAAAATGCAGCTAAAAATAAAGTAAAAATCCCTAGAATTATTTTTAATCGTTCGTCATTTAACGATTTATTTTTTTTGTTTTTATTACCGTTTTTCTTTGCCATTTATTATTGTATACTTTTGAATTTAATCATGCTTTTTCAATATCTGCAAAGTAAAATAATTTACAGCAAATATAGTCACAAATTCTTTTTATTCTGAAAACTTCGCAGGAATGAAATTATTGCTTCAGTAACTCAATGATTTCAATCATTGTTCGTTTATTAATATTTTGGTAGCCGTCGGGTACTTTAAAGTGTTCTGAAGATATCTCTGCCTCCTGAACTTTTGTGGCCGTTAATTTCATATCCAGGTCATAAAATTTAACCTGAAATTCCAACAAAACACCTTCGATGGATTTAAAAGGAGTTTGTGAATTAACATTATTAATACTTATTTCATTGGTATAATAAATAAAGAAAGGCTCAATATTGATATCGGGGACTGTTACTTTAGCTTTTTGGGCATGGAATCCGCAAATCTCTTTTACTTCATCTTGCAATGTTATTTTCATGCCAGGTAATTCTTCAAAAAAGATCGATGAATCATTGATCTTTTCTACGTATTTATATTTTTTATTAAGCACTTTAACCAGGGTCGTATTTTTCTTTTCTTTGTAGTTTTGGATATGGGTAAAGCTTACAATGCCTAAAAATCCTTCAATTTTATTTAATGTGTTGTTATCCTTAAATTTAATGATCATTTTTTTGGGCAAAAGGCCAATCATAAAGCTGTCAAGCGTATCGTTAAGGTATTCAATATTATATTCGATAAAACCTTCTTTTATGCGGTTTTTTTGTTGTAATTTATCACATGAGGAAATGATTATTAAGCTAAGAATTAAAATGACAGCCGAGAATCTAAATTTCATGTTTAGATATTAAGGGTTAATATAAATTAATATGTAAATAAGTTAACTAATATAAATAAACCATTAGCAAAAAACAAAAAGAATTGATTAGTGGTTCTAATAGCTGTCCTAAATATTTTTAAAATTAAAAAATACAAACGTAATTACAGGTATTTTGGACAGATTTTTACTATTATTAAAAACGAATCCCCCCATTTAAATAAAATCCCTTGTTTATATTTGGAT
>JAYEKP010000038.1:0-23312 GCA_034661075.1 Bacteroidota bacterium | reverse complement strand
CTAAAGAGCATGCATTACACAACCCTGTCAATAAAAGGCCTACAATAACAAAACAAAAAACAGAAAAATCTTTTAAAATTCGATAAATACTAAGCTGCAACAAAGCAACGTTTTTCTTTTGTTACTCAACAAAATTCTTTTGAGTTATCGACGATATTAACATTATTTATATTTTTACCGAATGAAAAATTTATTAACTGTAATTATCCTCTGCTTATCTCTCCAAAGTTTAGCCCAAATTGGAGGTACCCATACTTACAGTTTTTTAAATTTAATCCATTCGGCACGTGTAGCTTCTCTCGGAGGCGATATAATTGCTATCAATGATAATGATTTAAACCTCACTTACCATAATCCGGCACTCTTAAATACAGAGATGAATCAAAATATTGTGTTAAATTATATCAATTATTTTACGGATATTAATTACGGATATGCTGCCTACGCTACATCCCTAAAAAACAAAGGAATGTTTTCGGGCGGAATACAATATATTAATTATGGAAAATTTATTGCTGCTAACGAAAAAGGAATTATTACCGGCGAATTTAAAGCTGCTGAATATGCTATTAACCTGATTTATTCTCGTCCAATTGACAGCTCTTTTTATTTTGGCGTAAATGTTAAACCCGTAATTTCAACACTCGAAAAATATACCTCATTAGGAATAGCCGCTGATTTTGGTATTCTGTATCAAAATTCAGATAATTTATTTAATGCCGCGTTGGTAATCAAAAATCTGGGAACTCAGTTAAAAGGATATACCAACGAAAGAGAAACGTTACCTTTCAATATACAGCTTGGGATTTCGCAAAAATTAAGGCATGCCCCATTACGTTTTTCAGTTACTTTAAACCATTTGGAAAAACCTGATTTAACCTATGATATCCCGGAAAGCGAAAACTCCACAGATCCTTTTTTCGAGGAGTCCGAAGAATCGAAAATAGATCAAATCGCCGATCAGGTGATGAGGCATGTTATTTTAGGGATTGAGTTTAGTCCGCTCGAGAATCTTTATATAAGAGCTGGATATAATTATCGCCGCCGTAAAGAAATGCTTATCGAATCGAAAACCTCAACCATTGGTTTTTCGTGGGGTTTTGGCGTAAAAATTTCCAAATTCCATATCAGCTATGGGCGCGCAACGTATCACTTAGCAGGTGCTACTGATCATTTTTCAATTACTACAAATCTGGATCAGTTAAAAAAACAGTGGTAAAAAACTAATCTCATACCAACTTACTATTTAAAAAAATCATAATCGCATTATTATTTAGGTAAAATCTACAATCATCAAAATTTGCCTAATGATAATTTTGGATTTACCTTTGATGTTTTAATTAATTTTACAAAATGACAACAAAGAATAAAATTATTATAGCCATCGACGGATATTCATCATCAGGAAAAAGCACTATAGCCAAAGCAATTGCAAAACACCTGGGATATAAATATATTGATAGCGGAGCCATGTATCGTGCAGTTACGCTATATGCACTGCAAAATAATTTAGTTGACATACATCATCATCAGGTAAATGAAGAAAAATTAAAATCTTTACTGGATGAGATTAATATAAATTTTCGTTTTAATCCCGAAAAAAACCGGCAAGAAACGTATCTCAATCAAAAAAATGTAGAAGATAAAATTCGTAAAATGGAAGTTTCCAATGCCGTAAGTATTGTGAGTAAATTAAAATTTGTACGAGGAAAGATGGTACGTATTCAACAAGAGATGGGAAAAGAAAAAGGAATTGTAATGGATGGACGCGATATTGGGACGGTGGTTTTCCCGGATGCCGAAATAAAAATTTTCATGAATGCCAAAGCAGAAGTAAGAGCCGAACGCAGATACAAAGAACTTAAAGAAAACAATGTAGATGTTAGCTATGAAGAAATCCTGGAAAATGTAAAAAAACGCGACCATCTGGACGAAACCAGAAAAGAAAGTCCTTTAAAAAAAGCCAACGATGCCATTGAGCTGGACAACAGCAATATGACAGAAAAAGAACAATTACAATGGATTTTAAGTTTAATCCATGAAAGGATGAATAAATGGGCTTAATAAATTTTAATGATGAAAATTGAAATTGATAATAATTCAGGTTTTTGCTTTGGGGTAGTTAATGCCATCCAACTGGCAGAAAAAGAGCTAGAAAACAATGATATTTTATATTGTCTGGGAGATATTGTCCATAACAGTGCAGAGGTAGATCGTCTAAAATCGAAAGGTTTGGTAACTATTAACCACAAACAGTTTAAAGACTTAAAAAACTATAAAGTATTATTGCGTGCCCATGGCGAGCCACCAGAGACTTATGAAATAGCTAAAAAAAATAATATCCAGCTAATTGATGCTTCTTGTCCGGTTGTTTTAAAACTGCAAAACAATATTAAACACGGATTTGACGATTTCTTAAAAAAAGGTGGACAAGTAGTTATCTACGGTAAAGAGGGGCATGCCGAAGTGAATGGCCTGGTAGGCCAAACCAATGGTAAAGCAATTGTTATAGGAGGGCTTAAGGATTTAGACAAAATTGATTTTAGCAAACCTATCAATCTTTTTTCGCAAACCACCAAAAGTATCGAAGGTTTTTATGAGGTACAAAAAGAGATAGAAAAACGCATGATAGCTACCCAGGGTACGAAAGAGATCGATTTTATCACCAACGACACTATTTGCAGACAGGTCTCGCACCGACAACCACAACTGCGTGAGTTTGTAAAAAATCACGATGTGGTTATTTTTGTAAGTGGCAAGAAAAGCTCCAACGGACGTATGTTGTTTCAAGTATGTCAGGCCCAAAATCCAAATACTTTTTTTGTTTCTGAACAATCGGAACTGAAAAAAGCCTGGTTTAACGAAGTTAAATCTGTGGGTGTTTGCGGTGCTACATCAACACCCAGATGGTTAATGGAAAATGTAGCTTCTGAAATTAAAAAAATAGCAAATCCATAAATTCTTACCTTATGACCAAAATAAAAACAATAGGAATTTTAACCTCGGGAGGCGATGCTCCCGGCATGAATGCAGCTATCAGAGCTGTTACGCGCACAGCAATATACAATAATATTAAAGTAATTGGTATTCGCCATGGTTACGAAGGACTTATTCAGGGTAATTTTAAACAGCTAAAATCATACATGGTGAGCGATATCATCCAAAAAGGGGGAACTATATTAAAAACAGCCCGCAGCCAGGAATTTAAAACGCTTGAAGGGCGTAAAACTGCCTACAAAAACTTAATAAAAGAGGGCATTGATGCAGTAGTTGTTATCGGTGGTGATGGTACATTTACCGGAGCCCGCAAATTTACCGAAGAGTTTGACATCCCATTTGTTGGTATTCCGGGAACTATTGATAATGACCTATATGGTACCGACTACACCATTGGATACGATACTGCGCTGAATACCATTATACAAGCTGTGGATAAGATAAGAGATACCGCAAGCTCACATAATCGTCTGTTTTTTATTGAAGTGATGGGAAAAGATGCCGGTTTTTTGGCACTCAGAAGTGGTATAGCTTGTGGTGCGGAAGCTATTCTTATCCCTGAAATTGAAACCGACTCTCAAAACCTAAGAGCATATCTGGAGTCGGGATATAAACGTAAAAAAGCTTCTAACATTATTTTAGTTGCCGAAGGTGACGAAAATGGCGGTGCTTATGCTATTGCAAAACAAGTAAAAAATGATTTTAAAAATTATGATATCCGGGTAACCGTATTGGGGCATATTCAACGCGGGGGATCGCCTACGGCATTCGACAGGGTAATTGCAAGCGAATTGGGTGTGGCTGCAGTAGAAGCGTTGCTAGACGACCAGCAAAGCATTATGGTTGGGATGATGAACAGAGAAGTTGTACATATCCCTTTTAACAAAACCATCAAACATCATAAAGATGTTAATCGCAGGTTGCTGGAAATTCTCGATTTCTTAAATGTTTAATTTGCTTTATATATGAGCAATTCACCCGTTTTTGTCGATGTAATACTGCCGCTCCCTTTAAAGCAACTGTTTACTTACAGTATTCCCAAACCTTTGGAAAAATCAGTAACAACAGGCAAGAGGGTAATTGTTCAATTTGGACGACGTAAAATTTATGCTGCAATCATCCATACCATTCATTGCAAAAAGCCTGCAGATTACGAAACAAAAGATATTTTATCGGTATTAGATGATAAGCCAATTGTAAACGAATCGCAATTAAAATTATGGCAATGGATTGCCGATTATTACATGTGTTCGCTGGGTGAGGTATTTAAAGCAGCACTACCTTCGGGATTAAAACTAGAATCGGAAACCAAAGTAATTTACAATGCAAAAAACATTAAAAATGAAATATTTACCAGTACCGAATCATTAGTTCTCGATTTTTTAGAAAGAACAAACATTGCCAAAGTAAATGACATTGCTCAAGCCCTGAATAAAAAAGATGCTTTACCGATCATTAAATCATTAATAGATAAGAAAGCTGTAATTCTGGAAGAAAAACTAAAAGAAAGTTACAAACCCAGGACTGAAACCTATATTGAGCTCCACGAATCGATTACCACCGAAAAACAATTAAACGAAGCGTTTGATTCGTTAAAGAAAGCCCACAGACAACTTGATGTGCTTATAAGTTTTATACACCTGTCGGGAAAATTTTCAAAGAAAGAACCTGCTGAAGTCAGCAGGCAAAGTTTAATCAAAAAAACGGGAGCAAATCATCAAAACATTCAATCATTAATTAAAAAAAATATTTTAACCGAGTATAAAAAAACGGCTAGCCGGCTCGACTATTCATCAACAAATGTCAAAGAGGCTAAACAGCTCTCTATCGCTCAGGAGCAAGCATATCAATCCATACAAAAACATTTTGATGAAAAACAGGTGGTATTACTGCATGGTGTAACATCCAGTGGTAAAACAGAAATTTACATTCAACTGATACAGGAACAAATTGAGCAAGGGAAACAGGTTTTGTATCTGTTGCCGGAAATTGCTTTAACCGCACAAATTATTAACCGCTTAAAATCGGTATTTGGCAACAGGGTAGGAATCTATCACTCTAAATTTAACGATGGAGAGCGGGTTGAAGTATACCAGAATGTGCTAAAAAGCACTAAAGAAAGCCATTATGACATTATTCTTGGTGTTCGTTCATCCCTTTTTTTGCCGTTTTCAAATCTGGGGTTAATTATTATTGATGAAGAGCATGAAAATACTTATAAACAATACGATCCGGCACCACGCTACAATGCCCGCGACACGGCAATTGTATTGGCACAAATCCACCATGCCAAAGTGCTGCTTGGAACAGCAACCCCATCTATTGAAAGTTATTTTAATGCAAAAACAGATAAATACGGACTTGTTGAGCTAAATTCAAGATTTCAGGAGATTAAGCTACCCGAAATTATTTTAAGCGATACGCTTAACGCTAGAAAGAAAAAACAGATGAAATCGCATTTTAGTCCGATATTATTGGATAATATTAAACAATCGCTCGAAAATAACGAGCAAATAATCCTTTTTCAAAATAGGCGCGGGTTTGCTCCGTTTTTAGAATGCGAAACCTGTGGGTGGATTCCCTATTGCACCCATTGCGATGTGAGCATGACATACCACAAGCAGCATAATGAGTTGGTTTGTCACTACTGTGGATATACCATAAAAAATCCTAAAGTATGTAAAGCCTGTGGAAATGCCTCATTAACAACACGAGGTTTTGGTACCGAAAAAATTGAGGATGAGATAAAAATCTTTTTTCCGGATGCAAAAGTTAAACGTATGGATCTGGATTCTACAAGGTCTAAATATGCTTACGAAAATATCATTGCAGGATTTGAACAGGGGAAAACAGATATTTTAATTGGTACACAAATGATTTCCAAGGGATTAGATTTTGACAATGTAGCCCTTGTAGGGATTTTGAATGCCGACAATATGCTTAACTATCCCGATTTCAGGGCTTTTGAGCGAAGCTACCAGCTTATGGCTCAGGTAAGCGGACGTGCCGGACGTAAAAACAAACAAGGCAAAGTAATTATTCAAACCAGCCATCCTGAACATCAAATATTACAATTTGTATTGGATAATAAATACCAGGAAATGTACAAATCGCAATTGTTCGAACGTAAAAATTTTAATTATCCGCCGTTTTGTCGATTAATTTATATTTCAATTAAACACAAAAAAGCCGATGTGGTAGATAAATCCTCCAACTTTTTAGCCAATAACTTAAAAAAGATTTTTGGCAAAAGAGTGTTAGGCCCTGAATCTCCGGTAATCTCGAGAATACAAAATATGTATATCAAAAAAATATTGATCAAAATAGAACGCCAACGGTCGTTTAAAAAAGCAAAAAAACTTTTGGATGAGCAAATCATTCAACTGATAACAATGGAAAACTATAAAACAATACAAGTATCCATTGATGTGGATCCGGTTTAATTTTCTTTAAATTATTATTTTTACACCTACTAAATAAAATATCAAAAATAAAAAAACACTTCCCTACATATTCGTTTTTTTCCTTGCCTTTTTTGCCACTCCAGTAATTGGGAACTTGGTTATTAAAAAAGCAAATGATCAAGCCAACGCGTTAACTAAAAATTTCTATCCGAACACTTCCAATTTAGCTGATGGTTTTTACCAGGGAAAATTTAAAGTTTTTAAGCTAATTACGCTTTCGCATGTTGAGTTTACCATAAAAAATCATACGGTTGAAAACTTAGAATTCAAAAGAATGTTTTATATGCCTGGTTATCTCAGCAAAAAGGATATAGAAGAAAACTTAAAAAACACTCAGAATTTAGCTCTTGATGCTATAACCGGCGCAACCAGAACTTCGAACTTTGCTAAAGCGGCGATAATAGATGCAATTGAAAATCAAAACAGTAAATAATAAATCATCAAATATGAAAAAAATACTTCCCTTTATTTTAATTTTTTTATGGAGTTGTAACACTTCTGTAGATATCGAACAAGAAAAACAAACTATGTTGCAAACCGATATTGCGTTTTCAAATCGTTCGGTTCAAGTTGGAAACCACCAGGCTTTTTTAGAATTTGCAGCACCCGATGTTGTTTTATTAAAACCCAACTCCTTTCCTATTGTTGGAAAACCAGCTTTAAAAAAATTGTATACTGAATTAACTGATACTAATTACCGACTAACATGGCAACCCAGCTATGCTAAATTATCCCAATCCGCAGATTTAGGTTATACTTATGGAATTTATCTTCTTGAAATAACAAGTGGAAAACAAAAAGGCGATGTGCAAAGAGGTACTTACTGTACTATTTGGGAGAAAAATGCTAAAGGAGAATGGCGTTTTGTTTTAGACACTGGAAATCCAGGATTGGGCAAGCAAAGCAAAAATGAATAAGAATCAAAAAACACATTCCATGTTTCGGGTTGTTTTTCTTATCTTTGCATTTTAATTCCAAAATTTAACCTGGTGAAAAAAATAGATCTTCAATCTGTATTCGATGCATTTAATCAATTCAACATCCTGATTATTGGCGATGTAATGATCGATTCATATATGTGGGGAAAAGTAAACCGTATTTCGCCAGAAGCTCCTGTACCCATCATTATGAGTTCAAAGCAGGAAAACCGTTTAGGTGGGGCAGCCAACGTAGCATTAAATGTTCAGGCCTTAGGAGCAAAACCAATATTATGTTCGGTGGTTGGAAAAGATACAAAAGCACGGACATTATTCCGTTTGCTAAAAAAACGTAAACTTCCCAGCGAAGGAATTGTTGAAGACGAAAATCGTAAAACAACCGTAAAAACCAGAATAATAGCGGATAATCAACATTTATTAAGGGTTGATGAAGAGATAGATGAGGTGTTGGCTAAAGATACCGAATCAAAGTTTATCCATCATATTTTAAGTATACTGGCAGGCCAAAAAATCCATGCCATAATTTTTGAAGATTATGACAAAGGATGTATTACCCCAAAAGTAATCCGGTCGGTAGTTGAGTATGCCAATAAAAATGATATTCCTACCCTGGTTGATCCGAAAAAAAGGAATTTTATGGAGTATCAAAATGTGACTCTATTTAAACCCAATTTTAAAGAACTGGTTGAAGGATCCAAAATTGATATCCCTAAAGGTGATTTTAAGAGCATTCATGAAGCATCGAAGCTTTTACACCAAAAACTATCCGCCAAATATATTTTTGTTACCCTTTCAGAGTTAGGAGTATTCATCAGCAACCAGGATTATTACAAAACTATTCCTGCCGAAATAAGAGATATTGCCGATGTTTCGGGCGCCGGTGACACACTAATAGGCACAGCAAGCCTTTGTTTGGCTGCTGGGTTAGAACCCAAAGTTATCGCAATCCTGTCCAACCTTGCCGGTGGACAGGTATGTGAAAAAGTAGGGGTTGTGCCAGTAAATAAAGAACAATTACTTAAAGAAGCGCTTGAAAAATATTTCTAAAATTCTACATTTAAAATACGGACATCATTTTTTTAATTCATAAAAGATAATTACTTTTTTATTAATCAAGCTTTTGAAACGAACAGATATTAATTTTGTTAATAAAATGTTTATAACTCTAAAAAAATTGTTTACAATTCTTATTACACGAAAAATAATAAATGTGATAAAATTGTATTTTTGAATTCCTGATTTTTAAAAAATCGGGCTTATTACAACTACTAAATCAAAAAAAACAAAATATATGGCAAAAGTTATTGCATTAGCAAACCAAAAAGGCGGAGTAGGTAAAACCACCTCTGCTATAAATTTGGCTGCCAGCTTAGCTATTTTAGAAAAGAAAGTATTAATTATTGATGCCGATCCTCAAGCTAACGCTACATCAGGAATAGGGTTCGATATAAGAGCAATAAAAACGAGTATCTACGAATGCCTTATCGAAGATCAAGATCCTAAAAACATCATCCTTAACAGTGAAGTAGAACGTTTGGATATTATTCCATCTCATATTGATTTGGTAGGTGCCGAGATAGAAATGCTTAATCAACCTAACCGGGAATATAAGCTAAAAGAAGTCGTTGAAAAAATAAAAGATGATTACGATTACGTTTTAATTGATTGCTCTCCATCCCTTGGGTTAATTACCGTGAATGCACTTTCAGCTTCCGATTCAGTCATCATTCCGGTTCAATGCGAATATTTTGCTCTGGAAGGATTAGGGAAATTACTTAATACCATAAAAATTATTCAAACCCGATTAAATAAAGAACTTGAGATCGAAGGATTCCTTTTAACCATGTACGATCCAAGGTTAAGACTATCCAACCAGGTGGTGGATGAAGTTAAAAAACATTTCCAGGATATGGTTTTCGAAACCATTATTCAACGAAACATTAAGCTCAGCGAGTCGCCAAGTTATGGCAAGCCAGTGGTAATGTATGATGCAGCTTCCAAAGGAGCTATGAACTATCTGAATCTTGCCAAAGAGCTTTTACAAAATAACGATCAAACAAAGATGGCAAATGCCGACAAAATAATTGATTAAATGTTAACATTAAGATAGATATAGAAGATGGCTAAACGAAATGCATTAGGACGAGGATTAGGAGCATTAATTGATGATGCAGGGCAAGAAAGAACTATAACGGCTGATGCCGTTAACGAAATTGATATTAACAAAATTGAAGCCAACCCTTTTCAGCCAAGATCAAAATTTGATGAAGAGGCTTTGAAGGAATTAGCTGACTCCATTCGCCAGCTTGGAATCATTCAACCCATTACAGTACGTAAAGTTGATGATTCAAAATTTCAGCTTATCACAGGTGAACGACGCTATAGAGCTGCTGAAATTGCCGGACTAAAAAAAATTCCTGCATACGTTCGTTTTGCAGATGATCAGGCAATGCTCGAGATGGCATTGGTAGAAAACATTCAACGCGAAGATCTTGATGCAATTGAAATTGCCATCAGCTACCAGCGGTTAATGGAAGAATGTAAATTAACCCAGGAAAGCATGAGCGACCGTGTAGGTAAAAAGCGTTCAACCATCTCCAACTATTTAAGATTATTAAAACTTCCGGCCGAAATACAGTTAGGGATTCGCGATAAACAAATATCTATGGGACACGCCCGCGCATTGGTAAATATCGAAAACCCCAAAACCCAGCTAAAAATTCATTATCAAATTATAGATGAAGGATTATCCGTTCGCAAAACCGAAGATCTAATCCGTAACATTAATAGCCCGAAAAAAAATAACGCTAAAGAAAAAGTTAGATTACCGGAAGAGTACCAACAATTACAAAAGCATCTGAAAGATCATTTCAAGTCGGATATAGACTTTAAAAGAAACAATAAAGGAAGCGGGAAAATCATAATTCCTTTTAAATCGGATGAAGATTTAGAAAGAATTATGGGAATTATTGATAAAATGAAATAATTTTGCACCCGGTAAACATTAAAAAATAATATTTTGCTGGGAACAAATTTCAATAAACCCATATATATCATTTTCATAACATTGGTTTTGATATGTATTGTTTTAAGCACTACAGCTCAAAACCCTTCAGGTAATTCAGAAAAAGATATTGTATCTACCCCCAAAGAACAGGTTCATTCTCCACATAAAGCAACCATGTATTCAGCTGTTGTCCCCGGGCTAGGGCAGGTTTATAACAAAAAATACTGGAAACTACCAATTATTTATGGGTTAACAGGCGTATTTATCTATTCTTTCGATTTTAATAATGAACAATACAATAAATATAAAAATGCTTATGCTGAATTTGAGGCCGGGAAAATAAACAGTTTTGAAGGATATACGAGTAAAGATATAATTCTCCGGCTAAAAGATTATCATCGGCGTAACAGAGATTTAAATGTAATTGTTTTGGCAGGAGTTTATATACTTAATATTATTGATGCTACCGTTGATGCCCATTTATTTGATTATGATATAAGCGAAGATTTATCGTTAAACATTCAACCTTCACTTATGCGTTCTGTAAATAATCAAAATGCACTTGGATTTACGTGCAGAGTAAATTTTTAAATAAAATTTTATCTTTATTTTTTTACGATTAACATTATATAACAATTTTTATTTCATTTTTTAATCTTTAGTTTGTTATTTTGAACTCTTAGAAAATATTGATTTCATCTAAAGCAGCAATCATGACAAAAAAAGCTATACTTTCAATTCTATTATCCTGTTCAATCATCTTTACTGCTTTTTCAAAAAAATCTATACAAAATAAAGACAGTCTGAGAACAGCGCTAGATATACAAACCAATTTTGATCAAAACCTCGACAGTCTTTTAAACTTATGGTACTTACAAAAGGCCATTAAAACAGATTACGCAACCCATAAAGAACAAACAGACTCAATCATCCCCGAATTTCCTGATTCGGTTTATATTCAAAGATTACAAAGTATACCTTCGGTTATAGATCTTTCATACAATAAAATTGTTCGAAACTACATTCATGTATATACCAAGCAACGACGCGAGAGTGTTGAAGCTATGATAGGCCTTTCGGATTATTATTTCCCCAAAATTGAAGAAATTTTCGAGAGCTACGGATTACCCACCGAATTAAAATATATGGCCATTATTGAGTCCGCATTAAATCCTCGTGCCGTTTCCCGTGTAGGAGCTACCGGAATGTGGCAGTTTATGTATGCTACTGCCCGAATGTACGATTTAACTATCAACTCTTTTGTGGACGAAAGGCGTGACCCCATAAAATCAGCTCATGCTGCTGCACTTTTTATGAAAGATTTATACAGTATGTTTAACGACTGGACACTCGTTATTGCAGCCTATAACTGTGGGCCGGGAAATGTAAACAAAGCCATCCGAAGAACCGGTGGAAGCAGAGACTTTTGGAAGATTTATTATTTCCTTCCCCGCGAAACACGCGGATATGTGCCTGCATTTATTGCTGCTGCCTACACCATGAATTTCTATCAAGAGCATAACCTTAATCCCAAATATCCTGAAATTTCATTGGCTACGGATACCATTATAATCAATGACAACCTGCACTTAAAACAAGTATCAGAAGTTTTAGATATTCCGCTCAAAGCATTGCGGGATTTAAATCCACAATATAAGTTGGATATCATCCCTGCGAAAGGAACAGAATTTGGGTTAACCCTGCCTATGGAATTTTCCGGGAAATTTATCGATTTACAAGACTCCATTTTTAGTTATAAAGATTCCATATATTTTAGTGCCGACAATACGATACGAAACCCACAACGCTCTTATTATATACCTCCGGCTCCCACCAACCGAGACAAACTGGTTTATACGGTAAAATCGGGCGACAACCTGGGATTTATTGCCGAATGGTATAATGTACGAGCCTCAGAAATTCGCTACTGGAACAATATCCGTGGAAATATGATACGAGTAGGGCAAAAATTAAACATCTATATACCCAAAGGTTCTGCAGCCAAATATGCTGATATCAACAAACTCTCTTTTGCTGAAAAACAACAAAGGATAGGTAAAAAAGTTTCCACACTAAAAAAGGCCAGCAGCCAGACAACAGACGACAATTACGTCTATTACAAAGTAGGTTCAGGAGACACCATTTGGGAAATTGCTAAAAAGTATCCGGGTGTAACCGAAACGGAAATTTTACAACTGAACAATATGACCAGCGGAAGGTCTTTAAAAGCAGGGCAATATATTAAAATAAAACCCAAAAGTTAATTTTGAATAAAAAATTATTGCCTCTATATCAGTTCTTTTATATAAAAACACTAACATAGAGGCTAACAACATTAAGTAAAACCGGCAGGCCTAAATATCATTTTTTAAAATTAAAAAATAAACACTATTAACGATTTCTCCTCCTTCCTTTGCCGGAATTAGCCCAAAATGGTTTTAAATTAGCATCTCTGAGTTTATACTGATTATTTCCATAAGAGAAACTTTTTGCAACATAATGATTTTCGGGCAAGCCTTCTGCATAATATATTTTCAGACTAATCTCCCTACCGGGCACTAAATTATCAACCATTTCAGAAACAAGGGCAGTTGGGCCTAAATGAATATTTACAACTTGTTCCTCATTATTTATTTTGTGTTTAATAAGCAAATGGGTGCCCATTGCATACTTACCTGTAGTCTCTGTGCAAGGCTCATCAAGTACCTCAATCAAACTTCCTGATATTTCATTCACTGGAGTCTGGATACCTTCTTGCGCAATTCCAACAGTATTCCCTACTTCTTTTTGAGCAAAACTAAATACTGTTAAATTCGCTAAAACTAATGTAGTTAATAAAATTTTTGTCCAATTCATATCAATTCCTTTTTAAATTAATTATTATATATGTATATATAAATATATTCATGTTTATGACACTATAAAACTTAATTTATTACACAAAATTAAATTTTAAAGCAGGAATTTTTTAATAAATTGAAATAACAGGCAAAAGTTGATAACAAATAAAGTTTCTTCTTTTGTTTCGGTATTCTTTTCAATAATTTTAGGACAAAATACTTAAAGGTCATGAAATTTATTGCCGATTTACATATCCACTCGCATTTTTCAATGGCGACCAGTAAAAAACTAACCCCCGAACATCTCGACTATTGGGCTAAGTTGAAAGGAATTAAAATTGTGGGAACGGGAGATTTTTCTCATCCCGGATGGACCAACGAATTGAAAGAAAAAATTGAACCTGCAGAACCAGGCTTGTTTAAATTGAAAGATGAATTTAAAATCAAAAATCCGATTCAGGAAACGAACACCAATGCACCACGCTTTTTGCTAACTGCCGAAATAAGTAACATTTATAAAAAGAATGGAAAAGTACGCAAAATACATAATGTAATTCTGGCTCCCAATTTTGAGGTAGTGAATAAAATTCAACAAAAATTAAGAAACCTGAATTTTAATATTACATCCGATGGGCGTCCTATCCTTGGATTAGATGCAAAGCATCTGTTAGAAATGTGTCTGGAAATATCGGATGAAATCTTTTTTATTCCGGCACACATTTGGACCCCATGGTTTTCAGCATTAGGTTCCAAATCAGGATTTAACAGTATTGAAGAATGCTTCGAAGACTTATCGAAACATATTTATGCGCTGGAAACAGGACTTTCCACCGACCCGGCATTAAACTGGATGTGTAGTTTCCTAGACCGGTACACATTGATTTCCAATTCCGATGCTCATTCACCGGAAAAATTGGGCAGAAATGCCAACCTTTTCGATACAGACGTAAATTATTATTCGATAACCGACACCCTAAAAACCGGCGATGAAAGATTTACTGGAACTTTTGATATGTTTCCACAGGAAGGAAAATACCATTACGACGGACACCGTAAATGCAAGGTTTGCTGGGACCCTGTGGAGACCATGAAACATCATAGCATTTGTCCTGTTTGTGGCAAAAAAGTTACGGTAGGCGTTGTAAACCGTATTGTAGAGTTATCCGACCGGGTGAATATTGAGGAGCGCCCCAACCGGAAACCTTTTTACTCAATTATTCCGCTTCCGGAAATATTAGCCGAGATAGAAGGTGTTGGAGAAAAATCACAAAAAATAAAAAAACAATATGAGCAACTAATCGCCAAAGCGGGTTCAGAATTCAATATTTTACATTTTTTATCCATTGATAAAATCAAAGAAATTGGTGGAGAAGTACTAGGTGAAGCTATCCGAAGAATGCGACACCATCAAATTATCATCAAAGAAGGTTTTGACGGAGAATATGGTGAGATAAAAGTTTTCCGCCCCGATGAATCAAAAATTTTTGAAGACAAATCGACTTTATTTGAAATATCAAATTTACCGGAAATACCTCAACGCAAACTTCTAAATTTCGACCTGCAACAATATCAAAAACTAAAAGCGATTAGTGAACCTTCTGATTTAGCTGCCGAACCTGAAGCTCAATATATCGTAGAGCAAAAAGGCATATTACAAGGTTTAAACCCTGAACAGGCGAAAGCGGTAAAACATGATAAAGGGCCGGCTATGATATTGGCAGGCCCTGGCACAGGAAAAACCAATGTGCTTACCCGACGAATTGCATATCTTGTAAAGGAAAAACAAATAAATCCTGAAAATATTTTAGCCGTTACTTTTACTAATCAGGCAGCCGATGAGATGCTTTCGCGTACAAAAAAACTGCTGGGACAACCGTTTGATATAGAAAACATACACATTTCTACTTTTCATGCCCTGGGTTATTCAATACTAAGCAACTATTACCGTCAAAAAAATCAAACCAACATCCATATTATCGACGACGAGGATAAATTATTCATTCTTCAATACCTGTTCCCCGAGAAGAAAAAAACAGAACTAAAACATTGGAAACAAGAAATTACAGAAATTAAGCAAAAGGTTTTAGTTTCTGATGAAATCGAAAATAAAGCCATACGTACTATGTTCGAACAATATTCATCAGAACTCAAAAAAAACCATCTGTTTGATTTGGACGATATGATTTATATGCCTCTGCTAATTTTTAATAAAGACGAAATACTACTGCAAGAGTTACAGCAACGGTTCCAATGGATTATGGTTGATGAATACCAGGATATTAACGATGCCCAATATCAACTCATTAAAACATTATCCGGCCATGAAAGTAAAAACATAACAGTTATTGGCGACCCCAATCAAGCCATATATGGTTTTCGCGGTTCAAACTCCAGATATATCAGCCGGTTTATTGAAGATTTTCCCAAAGCAGAAATTTACAAACTTAACTTGAGTTACCGGTGTACCAATAATATTTTAAAAGCGTCGGGTAATATTTTAAAAGAAAATAATTTTTTGCAGGGATTAGATGACGGTGTGCGGATAAAAATATCAACCCAACCAACCGATAAAAGTGAAGCTGAATTTATTGCCCGCCAAATAGAAAAATTATCCGGCGGCTTGCGTTTTTTCTCTATGGATAGCAATGTATCGAGCGGAGAAAAAAGTGCCGAAATCGAAAGTTTATCCGATTTTGCCATATTATGCCGTACAAAAGCGCAAATGAGAGTCCTTGAAAAAGCATTAAACGACCATAGCATTCCATTCCAACAAATTAATGAAGATGAATTTCTACATCACAAAATTACCAGGATACTGATAAACCTGCTTAAATACAGCTGCGAACCGGAAAATTTATTTCTGCGAAATAAAATTACCAGCCAACTAAATATCAATCCAATATTACTGGATAAAATTCACAATCAACACAGAGATTTACAATTACAGGAATATCTGAATTTTTTATGGACAGAATTTATCGTAAATAAAACCGAAGAAGATTACAAAATTTTTGACAAATTTAAACACCTGGCAGCGAAATATACCAATGACACAGAAAATTTTATTAAACATATAACCTTAGGCCAACCAGCAGATTTGTACCAACCGGAAATTGAGAAGGTAAGTTTAATGACCATACATGCCGCAAAAGGACTGGAGTTTAAGTGTGTATTTATTG
The DNA here is from genome assembly GCA_034661075.1 of Bacteroidota bacterium. Classification (GTDB taxonomy): domain Bacteria; phylum Bacteroidota; class Bacteroidia; order Bacteroidales; family UBA12077; genus UBA12077. The sequence continues at coordinate 6,887 of JAYEKP010000038.1, read as the reverse complement.
CCGGATGTGAAAACGGGTTAATCCCCTACTCGCTTTTTAAAGAACAAAAAACCGATAACGACGAAGAAAAGAGGCTGCTTTATGTGGGTATGACCCGGGCAAAAGCAATGCTGTATTTAACACATGCCAAAAAAAGTTTTATTAAGGGCCGTGAATTAGAATTACCCAAAAGCCCGTTTCTTAACCTTATCGAAAAGCAACTTGCCGAACAAACGAAAAACGATTACAAAAAACCGGATAAAAATCACGGGCAACTAAGTTTGTTTAGTTAAAATAATATCCATACAAACAAAATTTCTAAAATTCTTTAATTTGTATATATATCTACTTTTATCCAAAATAAAACTTTCATTTCAAAGAAATATTGATATATTTAAATTTCAAAAAAACACGCTGAATGAAACCTTTTAAAATCTTATTATATTTAATAAGTGTATTTATATTATTGGCTGTGGTTTCGTTCATTTTTCCCAATGAAGGATTATATATTGGAAACAATTTATTATTGCGTTTTCCTGAAATAAAACAACTCACTCTACTGCATCAATCCAATCAGTTAACCATACAAGATATTTTAGATACCCAACAACTTCGTTTACTAACAGATAGTAATATTACCCAGACAAAAGACAGCCTGACAGCTAAAAAAGATTCAATTTCCACCGTTCCCGATTCATTAATAGCCAAAATGAAAACAGATACGCTCTCTGTATCCGATTCAACATTAGTAAAAGAGGAGACAAACCCACCAGGCTCAATTCATCAGTATTTGGAATATCCGGATAATGATAAATCCGTATTATATCCTTTTTTTAATCATCTTAGCCGGCTAAAATCCACAGGTGAATTAATAAGGATTTTACATTATGGTGATTCGCAAATCGAGGGCGACCGGATTACATCTTACATACGAAATGAGCTACAACAACAATTTGGAGGATCCGGAGTAGGGTTGTTTCCTCCGGTACTTATCAAAGGAACCAATATATCCTTACAACATCAGTTAAGTGGGACATGGGAACGGTATACCATAAAAAGTATTGAAAACGGAACCATTTACCATAAAAGAATGGGTGCTTTAATGAGTTTCGGAAGATTTGCTCCTGTCTATGCGCGTTCTAAAGATTTATATGCCGGGGAAATAAATCTTAAGAAATCAAACATTACATATATGCGAACCCGTGAATTTAAACGTTGCAGAATATTTTACGGATTTAACAAGAAACCCTTTATTGCAGAATTAAAATACAAAGATCAAACGATTGATGCAGAGCTGATTCCCCCTTCGCATCAACTGCAAACCATGTCATGGAATATTGATGGATCATTAAATGAGATTACAATACGTTTCAAAGGAGAAGATAGCCCGGATATTTATGCGGTGGCAATTGACGATCATAAAGGAGTGGCTGTAGACAACATTCCGCTTCGCGGAAGTAGCGGCACAGATTTTACACGAACCGACATGGCTTTTTTCCGTTCCATGTACCAAAAATTAAATGCCAAGCTCATCATCATGCAGTTTGGTGTTAACCTGGTTCCTCACATTATTGATGATTACAGCTATTATGAAAAACAATTCTATAAACAATTAAAAACATTGAAAGGCCTACGTCCTGACATAAGCATTATTGTTATTGGTGTTTCGGATATGTCGAGAAATGTAATGGGCCGTTACGCATCATATCCCAATATTGAAAAAATCAGGGAGTCGCAAAAAAATGCTGCTTTTAAAGCAGGATGTGCCTTTTGGGATATGTATGAAGCGATGGGTGGAGAAAACTCAATGCCTGCTTGGGTAAATGCAAATCCTCCGCTTGCCAAAAAAGATTTCACACATTTTACATGGAAAGGCTCCGTGATTATATCCAAAATGTTTTACGATGCATTTATTAATGATTATTACGAATATATTAATACCAAAAAAACAGATAAAATTGAAGACCATTAAATTTATACTATTCATACTCTTATTATCTTTTTCAGGATATTCTCAGAATGTATATGATACACTAAAATTTATCCAGCAGGATAAAAACATTATACATTTCTCGGGGGATAATCAGCAAATCGAGAAGCTAAAAGAAAAACTGCAAAATATTAACCTCCCGGGCTCGAAAAAAATAAACATCCTTCATATAGGGGACTCACACCTCCAGGCAGCTTTTCTAAGCGAAAAAATCAGACAGGATCTTTTTCAACACTACTTTCCGAATGACACAATTACTGAACCGGGTTTTATTTTTCCATACACCCTGGCAAACACCAATAATCCCTATTATTACAACATCGAATATACCGGAAATTGGGAATTTTCTAAAAATACAGAGGAAATAAATGATTACAACCTCGGATTATCAGGAATTACTGTTGCCACCCATGATTCAACAGCTTCTTTTTCGGTAAAAATGTTAAATAATACAATTGATTTCCCGGTAAAATATTATTTTAATAAAATAAAAATATGGCACTCCATAAAACCAGGAATTACGATAAAAGTTAATGGGTTTTATACACAAATGAAAAATAATAATTCAACAATCCATCTAGCAAAAGCAACAGATTCAATACATATCGAAATTTTTAATCCTGATACAGCGCATGCTTTCGAGCTTTATGGGCTGATTTTAGAGCATGGCCAAAGCAAAATAGGGTATCACACCATCGGTGTAAATGGAGCTACAGCACAATCGTACCTTAAATGTGAATTGCTGCCCTCTCAAATTGAAGAAATAAATCCTGATTTGACCATTATTTCGTTGGGTACAAACGAAACATTTAATGAAAATTTTTCATCGTTGGAAAATGAACTCATCCTTAAAGATTTCATTAATCAAATTCGGGTTTCATCACCTAATTCACCAATAATCCTGGCAGTCCCTGGCGATCATATTAAAAATGATGTTTCAAATAAAAACATTATGATGTATAGAAAAAGCCTTTTACAAATTAAGGATGATCTTCATACAGGGTTATGGGATTTTTATTCAATTATGGGTGGTGAAAACGCTGTATTGGAATGGCATAACTACGATTTAACAGCTAATGATAAAATACATTTTAAAAGAGCAGGTTATCAATTGCAGGGCGAATTATTTGTGAATGCTTTTATAAATTTTTTTGACCATAGAAATTAAAAAATTTTGACCGAGTTATTAAAAAACATATTCATCTATTCAGAATCGGAACCTCTTTTGTTTACCCGATTATACTTCTGGGGGTTTTTCGGAGTATTACTGCTATTTTATTCTTTTTTGTACAAAAAAAATGTGCTCAGAAATGCTTATTTATTTGTAATGAGCCTTTTCTTCTATTATAAATCCGGAGGATATTTCTTCACCTTACTCATTTTTTCCACCATTGCTGATTTTACCCTCGGACAGCTAATTTATCAAGCAAAAACCGGCCTTAGAAAAAAATTATTTTTAACGGCAAGTATATTTATTAATTTGCTTGTATTAGGATATTTTAAATACACTTATTTTTTTACCGATATTCTTAATTCCATTTTCAACACCAACTTTCAGGTTGTTAATTATCTTGCATTATGGACAAACCATATAGCAGGTACATCGTTTAATATTTCATCTATAATATTACCAGTGGGAATTTCATTTTACACCTTCCAAACGATAAGTTATACTGTTGATGTATATAGAAGAAAAGTTAAGCCCGTAAAGAATATTATTGATTTTGGATTTTATGTCTCTTTTTTTCCGCAATTAGTTGCTGGGCCAATTGTACGCGCTGCTGAATTTATTCCTCAACTCTACCAAAAATTCAAATTAACAAAACAAGAGTTTGGACATGCTATTTTTTTAATCCTCAGCGGATTGCTCAAAAAAATGTTAATATCCGATTACATCTCTATTAATTATGTCGACAGGGTTTTTAATTCACCAGGATCGTTTACCGGATTCGAAAATTTAATGGCCGTATACGGTTACTCTATTCAAATTTATTGTGATTTCTCAGGATATACCGACATAGCAATTGGAGTAGCATTATTGCTAGGTTTCCGGTTGCCAGTAAATTTCAATTCGCCCTATAAAGCATTAAACATTACCGATTTCTGGCACCGATGGCATATTTCGCTATCATCATGGTTGCGAGATTATTTATATATTCCACTGGGCGGAAACCGAAAAGGAAAATTTAGAACCTATATTAACATTATGATTACCATGCTTCTTGGTGGTTTATGGCATGGAGCCAATATGCGGTTTGTTATTTGGGGAGGTTTGCACGGATTAGGGTTGGTTATTCATAAGCTTTGGATGAAAATGAACCTTTCATTAAGTAAATACTATCAAACGAAATCCAGCAAAAACCTTTTATATCGCTTTATTTCAGTATTTACCACTTTCCACCTTGTAACCTTTGCCTGGATATTTTTTAGAGCTCAAAATATGGAAGATACCAAGACTATTATCAGTCAAATTACTACAAATTTCCAGATTGCCCTGGTTCCCGTAATGGTAACTTCATATTATAAAATATTTGCTATCATCCTTCTGGGATTATTCTTACACTGGCTGCCATCATCGTTTAAAGAGAGTTATCGTGGTTGGTTTATTAAAAGCCACATCGTTATAAAAATAATGATTACACTTATAGTAATTTTCATCATCTTCCAGGTAAAGTCTGCAGAAATACAGCCATTTATCTATTTCCAGTTTTAAAATAAAACCAATACATTCTATTATTTAATCATAAACTACTTTTTAATATTCAGTATAACAAGATAATTTTTATACATTTGTCAGTTATTAATTGCTATAAATATTTATACTACATGAAAGGATACAAAAAAATTTTAGAATATATTTACCCCTATTGGGGCAAAGGATTAACAAGTATCTCATTTGCTTTCCTTGCTACTTTATTTTCATTATTCTCTTTTACCATGGTAATTCCTTTTCTGGGAATTCTTTTCAAAAATCAACCTATTGTTGAAAACCCAGTTGCCTGGGAATTCTCTTCTGACGCTTTTATGCACAATTTTAATTATTATTTAAGTCAAATTATACTCACTCAAGGAGAAAGAGTAGCTCTACTTTCAGTAAGTATTATGGTAATCTTCTTTGTGTTACTCAAAACATCCATGCAATATGCAAGTAATTATGTAATGGCTCCATTGCGTAACGGAGTAGTCCGCGATATCAGAAATAAATTAAATCAGAAAATATTAGGATTACAACTTTCTTATTTTACGGAAGAACGCAAAGGAGATATTATTTCAAGAATGACCAGTGATGTTCAAGAAGTTGAAGCAGCTATCGTACGTTCATTAAATAATGCCATAAAAGCACCTATTACCATAATTATCTTTCTTTTTGTTTTATTTATAACCAGTCCATTCCTCACTATTTTTGTATTGCTCCTTTTACCCTTTACAGGTGGAGTTATTGGACGTATAGGAAAATCTTTACGGCGAAAATCAGGGAAAGGGCAGGCACAATTAGGCTTAATTTTATCATATATAGAAGAAACACTTTTCGGCTTAAGAATTATTAAGGCTTTTAATACAGAAAATAAAATCCACGACCGATTTGTTAAGGAAAATAATTCTTATACCCGTTTAATGAATCGTATTTGGCGTAGGAAAGACCTTGCCGGCCCATTTAGTGAATTTATGGCAACTGTAGTTATCGTAATTATCATGTGGTACGGTGGAAGTATGGTTTTAAACAATGACGCTATGATGACCCCACAAACCTTCATCTTTTTTCTGGTAGTTTTTTCACAAATTATCCCACCCTCAAAAGAATTTTCAACTGTATATTACAATGTGCAACACGGATTGGCATCCCTGGACAGGATTGAAGTAATCCTGGATGCAAATATTACAATAACTGAGAAACCTGATACTAAACCTAAAAAGGACTTCCAGGATTGTATCGAATATAAAGATGTTAGCTTTAAATACATTGAAGATTATGTGCTTAAAGATATTAACCTAACCATAAATAAAGGACAAACCGTTGCCTTAGTTGGTCAATCAGGCTCAGGAAAATCAACTTTAGTTGACCTTTTGCCCCGCTTTTATGATATTCTTGAGGGAGAAATAAAAATCGACGGAATGAATATTCAGGATTTAAAAATTCTCGATCTACGCAATTTAATGGGTATTGTAAGTCAGGAATCGATTTTATTTAATGATACGATTTACAACAATATAGCTTTTGGCATGAAAACCGCATCGGAAGAGGAAATTATTGCTGCGGCAAAAGTAGCCAATGCACATGAATTTATTCTACAAACCGAACACGGCTACCAAACTAGCATTGGTGACCGTGGCAGCAAACTATCCGGTGGACAACGGCAACGTATTAGCATTGCCCGTGCTGTACTAAAAAATCCTCCAATTATGATTCTTGATGAAGCAACTTCGTCACTGGACACCGAATCTGAAAAGCTAGTACAGGATGCCCTGTTTAAATTAATGGAAAACCGTACTTCAATTGTAATTGCCCACCGTCTTTCAACTGTACGAAATGCAGATGAGATTTGTGTATTACAAGAAGGGAAAATTGTTGAACGAGGCAAACACGATGAATTAATTGAGTTAAAAGGCATATATAAAAAATTACACGATTTACAATCATTTGCTTAGCGATAGCTTATTTTCTTAAAAAAACAAAAACAATCAATAGGCATTTAACCAATTCATTGACTGAAGAAATCTATTCGTCAAGGTTTTTAACACAATCATCAAACTTATTTTTTCAAAAAGAAAATAACGGATAAAATTGTATCCTTTGCTGAACTTATCCGTAAATTATATAATATATCAACCCTCTTGTTGCTGATATGAAGAACAAATTACCCGTTTTCTTAATTATTTGCGTTATACTATTATTACAAACTGCTGATTATAGGGTATT
>JAYEKP010000037.1:0-4844 GCA_034661075.1 Bacteroidota bacterium | reverse complement strand
CCCTTTAGGCTATTCACCTTAGGTTTATTTTATTTCCCAATTCATTGTTTCTATGTCTAAGAAATATAAATTTTCATTGATGTGACCCTAGTCATCATCACCTCCAAAAATTATTAAAGATAATGTACCTTCAATTAGTTTTAGAACATGGTTTGAACCTATTGTACCGCTTAAATTGAATGATAGCGTTCTTACCATACAGGTACCAAGTCCCTTTTTTTATGAGTATCTCGAAGAACAGTACATCGACATTTTGAGAAAAACACTCCGCAAAGAACTGGGTAACAATGCTAAATTAGAGTATAGTGTTGTTATGGAAAACAGTTTATACTCTAACAATAAACCATTTACTGTCAAATTTCCTACTAATTATAAAACAGAGCTTAAAAATAAGCCCGTATCGGTGCCTTTAAATACCGAAGAGCAATCGATAAAAAACCCTTTTATTATTCCGGGTATTAAAAAATTACATGTCGATCCAATGCTTAATCCCGATAACAACTTTTCTAATTTTGTTGAAGGGGAATGCAATCGGTTGGCAAGATCGGCAGGTAATGCTGTTGGTGACAATCCCGGAGGAACAGCATTTAACCCTTTATTTCTTTATGGAGATTCCGGATTAGGTAAAACACACCTTTCGCAAGCTATAGGGATCAAAGTGAAAGAGAAATTCCCTGAAAAAACAGTTCTTTATGTTAACGCTAATAAATTCCAAACTCAATTTGTAGAATCGGTTCGAAATAACAATAAAAACGACTTTCTACATTTTTATCAAATGATCGATGTACTTATTATTGATGATGTGCATGAATTTGCAGGAAAAGAAAAAACACAGGATATCTTTTTCCACATCTTTAACCACTTGCATCAGTTAGGAAAACAGCTTATTTTAACATCAGACAAAGCTCCAGTAGAAATGCAGGGCATGGAACAACGTTTACTATCACGCTTTAAATGGGGTTTGTCAGCTGATTTACAGTTCCCTGATTATGAAACAAGAATTGCAATCTTAAAGCAAAAAATCTATAACGATGGTATCGAAATCTCTGAAGAAGTAATTGATTATATTGCATCACACATAACTTCAAATATCAGAGAACTGGAAGGAGCCCTTATTTCTCTTTTGGCACAATCTACTCTCAACAGAAAAGAAATTACCTTAGAGTTGGCTAAAATGATGATTGACAGGTTAGTTAAAAACTCTAAAAAAGAAATTTCCGTAGATTATATTCAAAAAGTGGTATGCGATTATTTTAACCTCTCCCCTGATCTTCTTCAGTCCAAAACCAGAAAGAGAGAAATAGTCCAGGCCAGGCAAATAGCCATGTACTTTTCCAAAGCTCTAACTAAATCATCGTTAGCTTCTATTGGAGCTTTAATAGGAGGAAAAGATCATGCAACCGTTTTGCATGCCTGCAAAACAATTAATAACTTAATGGATACCGATAAACGCTTTAAAAGCCAAATAGAAACCATTGAAAAAAAGCTAAAAGTTTAATTGTAAAAAAGCTCCTTCAGGAGCTTTTTTTTATTCCATCCCTTTTCTAGAAAAAAGTTAAAAAATAATACTACTCATTAGGATATTTCACTAAAATAATCTGTAAACTTAACAGATTCAATAAAATTTAATAAATTTATACATTATTATCGATTTGAATCGACAACGATTCTAGAGCTTAAAATACAATATAACACCAAAAAGCTTTTCGATTTATAATTTATCATACACACCTTATTCAACAAAACTGTGGATTATGATTACATTTATTCTTAACCATAAAATAGTTAAAACCGATAAACATCCAGGCACCAGTCTGCTTGATTTTATTCGTTACGAAATGCATTTACCCGGAACTAAAATTGGTTGTCGCGAAGGCGATTGCGGTGCATGTACTGTTTTAGAAGGTACATTTTCCAATGGGAAAGTAGATTATAAAAGTATTTTATCGTGCTTAACACCTTTGGGCAATGTCCAGGGAAAACATATTGTTACGATCGAAGGAATAAATTTAAAAGAGTTAACCCCTATTCAAAAAAATATGGTTAACCACTCAGCCACTCAATGTGGTTTCTGTACACCAGGTTTTGTCATGTCTCTTACAGGCCACGGGTTATCTCACGAAAAATCAAATTATTAAAAAACACTTGCTTCAATCAGTGGGAATATTTGTCGTTGTACGGGTTATAAATCAATTGAAAAGGCAGCCAAGAACATTAATATTTTACTCGAAAACAAAGATATTCAATATCCGGTAACCTGGATGGTTAATAATAATTTTCTCCCGGCATATTTTCTAAAAATTCCAGAAATGCTAAAAGACATCCATAAACAAACACACTTGTATAAAGGATATATTATTGCTGGTGGAACAGATCTAATGGTTCAAAAACCTGAAGAAATAGCCAGTACAGATATTACTTTTTTATCGCATCGTAACGATTTAAAAACAATAACCGAAAAAAAAGAATATATCCACATTGGAGCTGCTTGTACAGTAAATGAAATCATGCAATCTAAAATAATACAAAAATATATACCAGATATAACTTCCCATTTTAAACTTATTTCATCAGCTCCGATACGGAATATGGGAACTATTGCAGGGAATTTTGTTAATGCCTCTCCAATTGGCGATTTAAGTGTAATTTTTCTTGCCCTAAACGCCACTATTGTTATCAAAAAAGATAATAAAAAAAGAATAATTCCACTTAAAAATTTCTTTCTAGATTACAAAAAGATTGACTTACAGGAAAATGAATATATCCATACTATAAAAATTCCCATTCCTAAACAAAATTTTAAGTTTAACTTCGAAAAAGTAAGCAAAAGAACACATTTAGACATTGCAAGTGTAAATTGTGCTCTATTTCTAAAAATTAATAATGATATCATTGAAGAATGTTCTGTTTCAGCTGGTGGAGTAGCTCCTATTCCAAAATTCATGAAAGAAACATCAACCTATTTTATCGGAAAACAGGTCACCAATGGCACCATTATTAAAGCCAGTAAAATTATGCAGAACGAAATCTCTCCCATAAGTGATATTCGAGGAAGCAAGGAGTATAAAATGCTTCTTTTACGCCAATTGCTCTTTGCCCATTTTATAAAATTATTTTCCAATACGATTTCGTTAAAAGAATTGTTAAGTTAAAGGATAAATTATTATGAAAAATATAGACTCAAATAATCACGTTGCGGGCAAATCAGTATATATTGATGACATCCCTGTTCAGACCGGAACATTATATGGTACCATTTTTAGTTCGCCTAAAGCACATGGAAAAATTTTAAAACTTAATTTTTCAGATGCCCTGGCAATGGAAGGCGTTGAATATATTTTTACGCATAAAGATATCCCGGGAGAAAATCAGATTGGTGGAATTATTAAAGATGAGCCACTATTTGCGGAGAATGAAGTTCATTTTATTGGACAGCCCATTGCTTTTGTGGTTGCTCAAACTGAAAAAATAGCCCAAAATGCAGCCAAAAAAATAAATATTGAAATTGAAGAATGGGAAGTGGTTACCGATCCCAGGGAAGCGCAGCAAAAAGGACAGTTGCTCTTCCCTCCCCGAACTTTTAAAATGGGTGATATTGATAATAAGTGGAACGATTGTGATTACATTTTTGAAGGAAAAGTAGAAAATGGAGGTCAGGAACATTTATATATTGAAACCCAGGGATCATATGCATATCCTATGGATAACGGAAGCATTAAAATTCATTCATCGACCCAGGGAGCCACTTTAGTTCAGAAAATTGCTGCACGTATTTTAGACATCAAAATGCACCGCATAGAAGTTGATGTGGCAAGGTTAGGAGGAGCATTTGGAGGAAAAGAAGATCAGGCCACAGCCTATGCCTGTATGGCTGCACTTGCATCATTCCATCTGCAAAAACCAATAAAAATATCACTTCCCCGGCACGATGATATGATGATGACTGGAAAACGCCATCCTTACAGTTCTGATTTTAAAATTGGATTATCAAAAAATTATAAAATTCTTGCATTTCAGGCTACTATGTATCAAAATGGGGGTGCCGCCAGTGACTTATCTCCTGCCATCTTGGAACGAACTCTTTTTCACTCAACAAACACTTATTTTATTCCAAATACAAAAGTTACCGTTTACAGCTGCAAAACAAATTTACCTCCTAACACCGCTTTTCGTGGATTTGGTGGACCTCAGGGAATGTTTCTTATCGAATCAGCCATTGCAAAAGCAGCCTGCGAATTAAATATCCCACAACGAACCATTCAGGAAAAAAACTTTTTGCAAGAAAATGATCTGTTCCAATATGGACAGGTGGCAGAAAATGTAAATGTTAAAAATAGTTTTGAAACAGCAGACAAAATTTATCATCTTAAAAAAATTGAACAAGAAATTGATGCTTTTAATGCTCAACATCAAAATTATAAAAAAGGAATGGCTATCATGCCCATTTGTTTTGGTATTTCATTTACGAAAACGCCAATGAATCAGGCCCGGGCACTCGTCCATATCTATCAAGATGGAAGTGTGGGAATTAGTACCGGGGCGGTTGAAATGGGACAGGGTGTTAATACAAAAATGATTCAGGTGGCAGCAAAAATTTTTTCAATTAATTCCAACCGAATTAAAATTGAATCGACCAATACAACACGCGTAACCAACACATCCCCAACTGCAGCAAGTTCTGGCGCAAATTTAAATGGAAATGCTTTGCGAATTGCATGTAACGGCAGTCTGTCTAAAAACTGTTTTTATTTTTCAATAGTAACTCAAATATAGTCAATTTTCGATTAATTAAAGGGAGTTTTATGCCGGAAAGAAAAAAGTAATAATTTGTTTTTCAAAAATTT
>JAYEKP010000036.1:0-24210 GCA_034661075.1 Bacteroidota bacterium | reverse complement strand
CCAATTTATATTTTAGTTGGTTAGTACTACAAAAATAAGGGCTCTTTAAACAAGAGCTCTAAATTGGCTATCTTTTTTTATTATTTAGGACAAATGTGAAAAATAATCTTTATTTTTACATTAAATTAAAATACTTATGATTATAAAAAAAACACTCATTTTATTATTGTTAATCTTGCAATTTTCAAGTGTAATAAAATCACAAAATAAGCAAATAATCGTGGATAATAATCGTTTTGCGATTGATCTTTACAAAGAATTAAAAGGTAGCGGGGAGAACCTGATCTTTTCACCTTTTAGTATATCTTCAGCTATGGCTATGACTTATGCAGGTGCAGAAAACCATACAGCCAAAGAATTCCAAAAAACTTTGTTTTTTCTGGAAGATAAACAATTATTCCACCAGGAGTTTAGCAATCTATTCCAGGGAATTGTAGCTGACAAAAAAAAGATGGTTGAATTTTATAATGCCAATTCATTATGGATACAGCAAAATTTTAAATTAAAAGAAGAATTTCTGAATATTAATAAAAAATATTATTCATCTGCGCTCTTCTATACAGACTTTTATCAAGCACAAAAGGCAGCGAACGAAATTAACGGATGGGTTGAAAAAAATACCCGGAATAAAATAACAAATCTCCTCCAACCATCGGCGTTAAGTTCTGATACACGTTTAGTATTAGTAAATGCATTATATTTTAAAGGAGATTGGAATAAACCTTTTAGAGAAGAAAAAAATAGTGCAGAAAAGTTTACCATCTCCAAAAAGGAAGAGGTAACCACCACATTTATGAATGGTCAGATAACAACCTGGTACTACAAAGATTGCTTAAAAGAAATTATTGAAATACCTTACGCCAACAGAGATTATTCGATGATGATTATCTTACCTAAAAATTACCGAAAATTAAAATGGGTTGAGCGGTTTTTATCGGTAAAATGTATGGAAAGGTATGAGAATAAAAAAGAAAAATATAAAGTTAATCTATCAGTTCCAAAATTTAAAATGGGAAGTGAATTTAACTTAAAAGAGGTTTTCCAGGCGCTGGGTATGAAAGATGCTTTTGCTGGGTCTGCTGATTTTTCGGGCATGACCGAAGAGACCCGGCTGTTTATTGATGAAGTAATCCATAAAGCCGTTATTGATGTGAACGAAGCAGGAACAGAAGCTGCTGCGGCTACCGCAGTGGTTATGCGAAAAACATCGGTATTAATGGAAAGTGTTACCTTTAAGGCCGACCGCCCTTTTATCTATGCTATCCGGAATACCCGCGACGGCACCATCTACTTCCTCGGTAAAGTGACGAATCCAGAAAAATAAAATATATAACTTAAACTTAAATTTATTCCAATGAAAAAAATTTTTACTTTACTAATTGCCACGTTTTTAGCATTTAACGCATTTGCTGATCACGTGAATAAAGATGAAGCAAAACTGTTGGCTGCAAAATTTTATTCCGCTTTTGCCCCATCGGCTAAGGCAGATGCCAAAGTGGATAAAATATTTATTGAAACCTTTGAAGGCAAAGAATCTTTTTATATTATTAGTTTTAATAAAGGAGGCTTTGTAATCATTTCTGCTGATGATTATGCAGTTCCAGTTCTTGGATACTCTTTTACCAATCCTGCTAAGGAAACGTATGGTGCTAACATTAAATATCTGTTTGACCGTTATAAGCTAGAAATTGAAGAAGTTAGAACCCTAAAATCAGAAAATGACCAAATAAAAATTGACTGGGAAAACTTAAGAAATGCAAAATTAAAAGGCGAAATAAAAGCAGCCGGTCCATTACTTGAAACTACCTGGAATCAATCACCTAATTATAATAAATTTTGTCCCGGAGAATCTCCTACCGGATGTGTAGCTACAGCTATGTCCCAAATTATGAATTATCATGAATGGCCCTCCTCAGGAAATGGATGGAATAGCTACATTCCATCTGACCATCCTGAATATGGAAAACAAATGGCCAATTTTGCCAATGAAGTTTATGACTGGCAGAATATGCCCAATGAACTAACTAATTCAAGTTCTGAAGCTGAAATTAATGCCACAGCTATTTTAAACTACCATGCGGGAGTAGCTGTTAATATGAATTATGCACCCGATGCGTCTGGAGCACAAACTAATGATGTGCTATATGCCATGTCTTCATATTTCAAATATGATCCTGCAACATTAGAGTTAATCACCTATGATCCCGAAGAAGAAACCGAATATTTTAATAAAATTAAAACCGAAATTGACAATGGACGTCCCATTTATTATGACGGTTACGGAGCAAGTGGAGGCCATGCCTGGGTATGCGATGGTTATGACGACAATAATAAAGTTCACATCAATTGGGGATGGGGCGGAAGTTTTAATGGTTTTTTTCTTCTAGATAATATGTCTCCCTACACATACGATTTTACCGAAGGGAATGCCATGATTATAGGCATTCAACCCGGAAGTGCCTACCAGGATATGTTATGGACAAAACAAGCCAGTAGCTTCGTAGAACCAGCCAGAGGTATTGATTATCTTTTTGCTGTTAACGAAAGAGTAGCCTGGGCAATTGGTTTCGATGGTTATGGTAATACAGATTATTTAAAAGAATTTACAAAAACAACTGATGGCAATCATTGGGAATCAGGAGAAATTAATGCTCCCGAAACCGATGGATATGGTTCGTCAATGATAACTGCTGTAGATGAAGATACTGCCTGGGCAGCGCTATATGATCCAAATAATGGAGGCGGAAAAATCGTCAAAACCTCCGATGGAGGTGAAAATTGGATTCATCAGTCTTCCGCCACCTTTGCAGCTCCCTATGGTTTTCCTAATGTTGTTCATTTTTGGGATGCCAATAACGGTTGGTGCCAGGGAGACCCTAATGGTGGTTATTTTGAATTATATACTACTACGGATGGTGGAAATAACTGGACCAGAGTCCCTGAAGAAAATATTCCTGCAAACCAAAGTGGGGAATATGGAACAGTTGGGTTCTACGATGTTTATGAAGATTTTGTTTGGTTTGCAACCAACAAGGGAAGAATTTTTAAGTCTACCGACAAAGGATCCCATTGGGAAGTCTATCAAACTCCATTAGCTGTAAGTTTTGAACTATCATTCAAAAACGAAAATGTTGGGATTATCCAACGAAGAGGTTCCGGGGACAATAAAGTTCAATATATTACTACCGATGGTGGTGAAAACTGGACCGAATTAAATCCAACAGGAAACTTTTACACCAATAGCTTTACCTATGTTCCCGATACAAATATTTTAATATCCACAGGATCCGATTATCAAACTCCTTTTCAAGGCGTTTCCTATAGCAATGACGATGGTCAAACATTTGTTGAATATGCTAATTTTTATCAAAATTTCCAGTTTCTAACCTTAGGCTCTGCAGGCATTGATGCAACCTGGGCTGGGGCTTTTAGTTCGAGTGTTAATAAAGATGGTATGTGGAAATATGGAGAGAAATATGATTCCTTAGACTTCACAGTAAATAAACGAAAAGTATGCATTAATGATTCTACCATCATTTACAATGATATTTCTATGGATGTATACGATACCTATGAATGGGATTTTGGAGATGGTGCATCTCCTCCAACTGCAACCGGTTCAGGACCACATATCGTAAAATATACTAGCGAAGGATCAAAAACTGTAAAATTGGTGGTTACCCAAGAAGAAGCTATTGAAGATTCAATAGTAAAGAATGAGTTCGTTTATGCTGCATCAGGAATTCCTGAGATAATAGAAATATCCGGAGAAACGGAAGTAAATGTATTTGATACGCTCACATATACTACAACTGATTTAAACGAGGTAAACTATCAATGGGATTTACCAGAGGATTGGATTGGGTCATCTACAAAAAATTCAATCGACGTGACATTTCTTGAACCGGGAACCAATACCATTCAAGTAACTCCATCGAATGTTTGTGGTGAAGGAACGCCTAAAGAACTTGAAATTACGGCCAATTGTATTACTACTAACCCAGGCATAATTTCAGGAGAAACCGCAGTTCGTGTTGGAGAAACACATACGTATACAGTTCCCTATCAGGATTATATTTCCTACATTTGGAATTTACCTAACGATTGGTCTGGCACATCAACCACGAATATAATTGAAATTACTTATGGAGGACAACCCGTTACAGATAGTATTAAAGTTACCTCTTCGAGCGTTTGTGGAGAAGGAGAATCCACTTACTTAACCATTGATGTTAGTTCTGGGGTAGGAATCAATACTCCTGAAGAAAAAATGATCAATATTTATCCAAATCCAAATACAGGGAATTTTACCCTCAACCTGGAAAAACTAAATCACGATGAAAATATAAATATTGTAATCTATAATACCGATGGTACATTATTAAAACAAATAAATGTTGAAAAAGATAAAAAAGTTTATAATATATCCATGGATAAAAAAGGTTTATTTATTATTCGTGTAACATCTAATAATAATCAATATTCATTACCATTCATCGTCCATTAATAGAAAACACAACAAAAAGGGTATCTAAGTAGATGCCCTTTTAATATTTTATAATTTATTAACCATTAACAATCATGAAACTTAAAACGTATTTTTTATTTATTTTTTTTTATTGCTTTTTTAAACACTCATGCACAGGATTTTAAAGAGTACTATTTTACCTTCGATATCGAGAACAAAGCGGAGTTAAAAGAAATTACCCGGATTATTTCTATAGATAAAGTAACCAATCATACCGTACATGCTTATGCTACTGACCAAAGCCTGGCCAAATTTAAACAGCTGGGTTATACTTATACCCTTCTTGATCATCCCGGCGCAGGAGTCAAAGAAACATTGGCTACCACCATGGCCGAAATGGAAAACTGGGATAAATACCCAACCTACGGTTTGTATGTGGAGATGATGGAGTACTATGAAACAACCTACCCGGATATTTGCAAAGTGGTAACCATTGGCACTACGGTTAGTGACAGGGAACTGCTGGCCCTCAAAATAACCGACAACGTAAATGTGGAAGAAGAAGAGCCTGAGTTTTTTTATACCAGCACCATGCATGGTGATGAGACCACCGGATATGTTTTAATGCTCCGGTTTGCCGATTCATTATTAACTTCCTATGGAAGCGTACCCGAGATTACCAATATGGTAGATAATATTGAAATTTATATCAACCCAAATGCCAATCCCGACGGAACCTATGGGGGAGATGACAATACCATTGAATATCCCACTCGTTACAATGCCAACGAAGTTGACCTGAACAGGAATTTTAAGGATCCAGCCAATGGCGATCACCCCGATGGAAGTTCCTGGCAACCTGAAACCGTAGCTATGATGAATTTTGCCCAGAATCATCATTTTGTTTTAACCGCCAACTTTCATGGAGGAGTTGAACTAGCCAATTACCCCTGGGATCATACCTATCGAAGGCATCCCGATGATGAATGGTTTATCCGCGTTTCCAGAGATTATGCCACTTCGGCACAAAATAATTCACCCAGCGGATATTTTACCGGTCAAAACAACGGAATAACCAATGGTGCCGACTGGTATGTGGTTTATGGCAGCCGGCAGGATTATTATACTTTTTTTCATAACAGCCGGGAGATAACCTTTGAAATTTCCAATACAAAATTTGTTTCAGGAAGTACCTTACCCAACTTTTGGAATTACAATAGGGAAGCGTTGTTTCAGTTTATGGAAGAGTGTCTTTATGGCATCAAAGGAACGGTTAAAAACAGCAATGGCGATCCGCTGGATGCCATGATCTTTATCGATGGACACGATACATATATGGATAGTTCCATGGTGTTTACGGATCCCGATTTAGGAGATTATCACCGGATGATCGAAGAAGGAACCTACAATGTGATTGCCTCCAGCTATGGCTATTTTAACGATACCCTGAATGTATATGTTCCCGAGAACTCTGCTGTTTCTGCAAACTTTGTTTTACAACCCAAAGGGACTTACAATATTTCCGGAACCATAACCGCTGCAGGAACGGGTAGTGCCATAGAAAATGCCGAAATTTCCATCGACAATGGCAACTACACAGCCATTACAAATAGTGAAGGCGAGTATAGTATCGATAATGTTCTGGAAGGACCCCATCTTTTATCGGTGGTTAAAGAAGGCTATACCACAGCAAATGTGGAGATTGATATTACCGAACAAAATACGGTTTTCAATATACAACTTTATCCTGCGGATATCGAGGATTTTGAAAGCGGTGACTTTACTCATTTTAACTGGGAATTTTCCGGAGATGCAAATTGGACCATCGATAATACAGAAGTTTATGAAGGTTCCTATGCTGCCAGATCGGGAAATATTGGCGACAATGACGTTACCACACTTATTATCGATACCACCATTATTCAGGGAGGAAATGTTAGTTTTTACAAAAAAGTTTCTTCCGAATCTAACTATGATTATTTAAAGTTTTATATTAACAATGAACTGCAGGATCAATGGAGCGGAGAAATTGACTGGAGCTATGAAGAGTATATGGTAGAAAGTGGAGAAAATACGTTTAAATGGGAGTATATTAAAGATTCCGGTGTATCATCCGGACAGGATTGTGCCTGGGTGGATTATATTTCCTTTCCCAAATTTAAGGTATATGTAGATTCCATTGATTTAGCATTCGATCCACAAGCAATTAGCGACACCTTATATTTTAATCATTCAGCGGATCATGAAATTATTATTTCAAACCTGAATTCGGCGCAACAAACTACCTATTCTATTGTCGTTGAAAACGAAAATAATCATCCATGGATTAATTTAAATAAAATTTCTGGTACGCTCATCGAAGATATTTCGGATACCGTTACCGTTACCTTAAATTCATCTCAACCCAATAATGGAAATTATTCCTGCAATATTCGAATTACCTCTGCTGATTTGGAGGTAGATGTAATCCCCGTTTCATTTACCATTTTGGATACCTTAATCATGGACTACTCACCACAAACAATATCCGATACGCTCTATGTAAGTAAAAATTCGAGTAAAAATCTGCTGGTTTTTAATACCGGAATCGTAGAAACGGATTACTGGATCGAAATTGTTGATGCTTCTAATAATCCATGGATAAGCATTGCAGAGAATTCCGGACATTTAACCATAGATGATTCAGACACCATCCCGGTAAACTTTATCACTGATTCCTATGAATTTGGACAATATAGTACAAATATTATTATCCATGAAGAAGATGGTGATACGCATTCAGTTCCTGCTCAGTTAACAATTTTAGATACTGTTGGACTGGCCTATACTCCGGAAAGCATAACAGATACCATTTATTTATCCGACAATGCCCATCATAACCTGTTGGTTACCAATACCGGTGCGGTTAATCTCGATTATACCCTGGAGGTAGAAGATACCGAAGCTACCCAATGGGTTTCGTTCAATCCCAATTCCGGAACTTTGGCATTGGATGAAACCGATATCATAACCATTACCCTGCAAACCGAAGAACTTAACCTGGGAAGCTATCAAACGAACCTGTTGTTGCAAGAACATGACGGAGATACCAGCTATATTCCAATAAGTTTAACGGTAAAAGATCCTGTGGAATCCATCATCGACGAAGTCGAAATAACGGATTCTCTTCCTCCGGATACCATTCAATCTTATCCTGTCGTTATTACAAATAGTGGCAGAGATGCTATTGACTATAGTATTACAGAAGCAGAGAACGGGTATTCATGGTTATCGGTTAGTCAGGAAAGTGGACACATTGCTCCCAGAAATAAAGATACGGTGATGGTACAAATTAATACCGGAGCATTAACTACCGGCAATTACCAGGCTGAACTCATTTATTCAGAACAAGATGGAGATGAGATCATGCTAACGGTAAACCTTTATGTTGAATCGACCGTATCCATTCACGGGCTACAAAACGTTAATTCATTAGCCAGGATTTATCCTAATCCTTTTACGAATGATATTACTGTTGACTTTAACAAAAATATTGAAGATGAAATTAGGATATCTATTTTTACACTTAACGGACAAAAAGTATTAGAAAAGATATATTATACCCACAAATTTACAATCACAGATTTAAACAAATTAACCAAAGGAACTTATATTTTAAAAGTGATATCCAAAGAAGGAATTATCATACAAAAAATCATAAAAGTTAACGAATAAGCGAGTTTATTAATTATTTTAAAACCGCCTGCATTTAACAATAAAATGCAAGCGGTTTTTTTTATTTTTCAATTAAAAAAAAATATCCCATTTCGTTAAACCTTTTTTTAAAAAATTAGTATATAGTATCAAGCGGATAATCTTAACAAAACATGGATAAAGAACAGGAACAAAAATTAGTATTCAAAATTGCTGATTTATTAAGAGAAAATAAGGATCTTACTACCCAAATAAAAGAACTTACTGAATTTAACAGAAATCTTACAAAACAAAATGAAAAGTTAGAATCTATCCTTGCGAACATATCCCCCAAATATCTTCCAAAAGAAATTTCAGAGCATGTAAAAACCCGAACCAAACGGTTCGAAATGGCTACTGTATTATATGCAGATATACAGGGTTTTAAAAAAATATCCGAACAAGCCGGGACCTCTGATATTATTGATGAATTAGATAAAATATTTTTCCACTTTAATACCATTGTTAAAAAATATAAAATTAAAAAAATAAAAACCATTGGCGATGCCTATATGTGTGCCGGTGGAGTTCCTGAAAAAAATATTACCAACCCGGTAGACGTGGTGCTTGCTGCATTAGAGATGCAGAATTACCTGAATAAACTGAAACAAGAATACGAAAAACAAAACAAAAAATTTTGGGATTTAAAACTGGGAATACATACCGGGCCCGTAACTGCTACTTTCTCAGGACGTCGAAAAATTAATTATGAATTAAAAGGCGATACGGTTCATATTGCTACCCGAATGGCTTCTGCAAGCGAGATTGGGCAAATTAACATTTCTATCATGACCTATGAATTGGTAAAACAATATTTTGCTTGTGAATATAATGGCAAAATTCCGGTTAAATATAAGGGTGATATGGAAATGTATTTCCTAAAACGGATCAAACCAGCTTTTTCTGAAAACAGAAAAATTGGGAACAAACCGAATCAAATATTCTGGAATAAATATTTATTACGCCAGTTTACTGATTTACAAGAAATCATTCTGGATAAACTAGAAAAAGAATTACCCAATCATTTGTATTACCATAATTTTAAACACACCATTGATGTCATTAATCAAGCCGAGCTAATTGGCTATGGAGAGGGTGTTGATGATGAATCGATACTTTTACTTAAAACAGCAGCTCTTTTCCATGATGCCGGGCATATTATTGGATATGACGAACATGAGTATAATGGAACTCAGCTTGCTCGTGAATATCTTCCAAAGTATAAATATACCGAAGAACAAATTGAGGAAATCTGTAATTTAATTATGGCAACCAAATTACCCCCAAATCCAAAAAACCTGCTTGAAAGCATTATGTGCGATGCTGATTTAGATTATCTGGGAAGAAGCGATTTTATTCCTGTTTCAAATACATTATATAAAGAGATGAAAGAACAGAATAAAATTGGCAGTTTAAATGACTGGAATAAATTACAGGTGAAATTTCTAACCAATCATCAATTTTTTACAAAAACAGCCTTGAGCTTGCGTGAAGTGAACAAGCAAATGCAAATTGAGCGTATAAAAAAACTAATTGAAGTTGAAATAGAATAATTATTTTTCATTAAAATATATTTATATTAAACTACTGTTATTCAATTAAATACAATTACTAACTTTTACTTCTGTATTTCAAATACCATGGAACCCTCAAAATTTATTCATCTCCTATTGTGTTGGATAGTACATGAGGGTTTCACAAGAATATATTTTAGATAATTAGCCTCTTGGAACATCTATGATATATTCATTCCATTTTTGTAAACTTCAGTACGTGGATGTTTCATCACATAATACAAGTTCAAAATTTGCATTCATGGCATCTTTAAAATCTAACCCAATCTCTCGAATTTCGTCATCATAGGCAGCATAATACCATAAAACGTTAACCTCTGATTTTCCGCTTTCATGTAAAGCATCAATTTTATTCAAAATATCAAAAAATATTTTAGTCGATGAGGAACTAATAACCTTGACATTAAAAATAAAATTAGTTCGCTTATGAGGATGATGATTATACTTATCTAACCAATTAATAACAGGTTCATAAAATAAACTGGCATTTTCGGGCAACGAATTACCTGAAAAATTCATTTCTCCTATGTCAGATATTAGATTTATAAATGGAGTATCTTCTGTTGGTTTAATAATTAAAGGCTCCATAATAGTTTATTTAATTACTTAAAATTTTAATCTCCGTACGCCTGTTATTTGCCCTTCCTTCATCTGTTTCATTCGTATCAACCGGTTGTTCTTCTCCATATCCTTTATATGTAAGTCTTTCGATGGATATCCCTTGCTCAATTAAAAATTCAACCACCGATTGAGCTCTTTTTTCAGAAAGCGTTAAATTATACGCATTGGTTCCTAAATTATCTGTGTGGCCTGATATCTCAATTTCAAGATCGGGATTATCTTCTAAAAATTTTGTTAGCTTATCTAGCTCAGCTACCGATTTA
The DNA here is from genome assembly GCA_034661075.1 of Bacteroidota bacterium. GTDB lineage: Bacteria > Bacteroidota > Bacteroidia > Bacteroidales > UBA12077 > UBA12077. The sequence continues at coordinate 13,552 of JAYEKP010000036.1, read as the reverse complement.
TCCATTAATTCATAAGAATCTATTGCATAAAAAATATTACGCAAAATAATTTTCTCCCCTGGTTTAATGGCGTTTAATGCAACATCTTTGATAAAAGGATCGGTAATTTCAAAAACACCCTTCAACGAAAAATGATCTGAATAAAATAAATATCCTTCTTTGGATACATTTAATGCATAATCGTTATCCGTTGGGATACATACCAAAAATTCACCGGTAACTTTATCTGATTTAGCCTCCAAAACGATTTCGTTTTGTTCCAGATTAATTAACTCAAAACGAGCTTCCAGTTTTTCTTTAGAATCCGCATCAAACACAATGCCTTTAAAATAAGATACCGGATTTGGACGGATATCATCATATAAATCAAAGGCAAAAAGATCTCTACCACGATTACTCAACCGGTCGGAAGCAAAAAAGGCCCTGTCGCCAGCTGCATTTACAATTAAACCCACTTCGTGATAAATGGAATTAATGGGATATCCAAGATTTTGTGGTTCAGCCCACGTTCCATCATCTTTTTTGGTAACTTTAAATAAATCAAAACCTCCCATTCCTATTAATCCTTCGGACGAAAAGTATAATGTTTGATTATCGGGATGAATAAATGGTGACTGTTCTTCACCAGTGGTATTTATTTTACTACCTAAATTTTGAGGTTTTGTCCATTTTCCATCAGGTAAACGTTCACTTTTCCATATATCTTTCTGTCCTACTCCATCAGGGCGATTACTAACAAAATAGAGTGTTTTTCCATCGGAAGAGATAGATGGTTGGGCTTCCCAATGTGCAGTATTTACAGGACTCCCAATGTTAACGGGCACTGACCATTCATCACCAGTTTTTTCTGACATATATATATCACATCTTCCTTTACCATCTGCACGATTGCATGCAGTAAAATACATTGCCCGTCCATCAGCTGTTATAGTTTGCGCACCTTCATTTCCAGCAGTATTAATCCTTTTTCCTGCATTAATAGCTTTAGTCCATTGTTCATCTATCTTATAGCTAATATAAAAATCCTCTTGAACATTACGCATTCCGGGAGGCAAATCCTGTTCGTTAGCTGATGGTTTATCTTCTACTGCATGTTCACCATTCGAATAATCAACTAAATCCCTGGGAATTAAACGGGTAAAAATTAATGTTTGCTCATCGGCCGTTAGTGTAGGCCAATATTCATCGTGCGCAGTATTAATATTTTCGCCCAAATCAACAGGATTAAAAGGTACAGGATTATTAATTGCTTCGATGGCAAATTTACACGATTGCAAAGTATGCTCAGCCTGTGAACGTGAGATCGGTTTTATATCTTTATAGGTCAGATATTTTTCTAAATGTTTTTCGGCAGTTTCAAAATTTTGTTCTATCATTTCCAACTGTCCCATTGAAAAATAAATACCGGGGAAAAAATCGGGATCAATAGCTATAGCGTTTTGATAAGATTCTATGGCCTTATTAACATTTCCATTATCCATATATATTTCAGCAAGCACAATATGCGCTTCAATAAACTTTTTATCTTTTTTTATTGCTTTTTGCATTAAATCGGCAGCATTAAAATAGTCCATACGTCCAAAAGCATTTAACGCTTGTTCGTAATATTCTATGGCTTTTTTGTTATTGGTAGAATAACCATATTGAGCCGAAACTATATATGGGGTTACGATAATCAATAAAAGCAGAAATAACTTATTCATACTATGATTTTTAATGGATTAAAAAATGAAGTTACAAATTTTTTGTAAAACAAAACAAACAATTATGGAATATGCATAAATTTATGAGCCTGAAGCGAAACATTCCATTTCGGATAGGTTTTCACATAATCAACAATTGCCGGGATATTTTGCTCATACCGGCTCCACTCCGATTGTAACAATAATATACAATCATTTTTTACTTTTGCAGCACATTCCTCAGCCCATGGATAATCTTCGTCTTCATAAATGATTACTTTTAACTCATGGGCCATCTTATAATATTCTTCTAACGGAGGGCTTTGTCTTTTTGGGGATAAACAAATCCAATCCCAGATACCGGTTAATGGGTTTGTCCCAGATGTTTCTATAAAAGTATCGATACCATGTTCTTTCAATCGGGTAGTTAATGGTTCAAGATTATATAAACTGGGTTCGCCACCTGTAACTACAACCGCATTAGCCGGGGTATTTAAAGCATTGGCCACAATGGTATCGATATGAACCAAAGGATGTAATAGTGGATTCCATGTCATTTTCGAATCGCACCAACGACAGCCAATATCACATCCACCAATACGAATAAAATAAGCAGCTTTACCCATATGAAAACCTTCACCTTGTAAAGTATAAAATTCCTCCACTAAGGGTAATTCTAAGCCTTTATCTGCTTTTTCTTGATCAAAATTATCCATCAGAATAAAAAAATTAGGCTTACAAAGTTAAACTAATAATTAAAATAGTAAAGATAAAATCCTGCAGCTTTTCGTAACTGCAGGATCCCTTTTTCAGATTAGTTTCCGATCAACATCTTTATCACCCCGTCCTGATAAATTAATGATACTAAGAGCATTTTTGTTTTTCAATAATTTTACCGCTAAAGCAACCGCATGTGATGACTCAATAGCAGGTATTATTCCTTCAAGCATAGATAAGAGTTTAAAAGATTCAATCGCTTCATTATCTGTGATGCAATGATATTCGGCCCTTTTAGCATCTTTAAGAAATGCATGTTCCGGACCAACACCCGGATAATCCAAACCTGCTGCAATAGAATAAGTATTGATAGGATTACCATTTTCATCAGCGATACAATATGAATAAGTACCCTGAAAAACCATTGGTTTTCCCATTACCAGGGTTGCAGCTGTTCTTCCAAGATAAAGCCCTTCACCACCACCTTCGGCAGCAAAGATTTTTACATTTTCGTCCTGCAGAAACCCTGAAAACAAGCCAATGGCATTCGATCCTCCTCCCACACATGCAAATATTGAATCAGGTAGTTTCCCCTCCTGCTCAATAATTTGCTTACGCGATTCGGTACCAATGACACTCTGAAAAAAGCGTACCATGGAAGGATATGGATGTGGGCCAACAGCAGAGCCTAAAATATAGAATGAATCGGGATGTTCAATGTAATATTCAAGGGCTGCATCCACAGCATCTTTGAGCGTTCCGGTTCCTCTGCTTGTGGTAATAAACTCTGCTCCTAACAATTTTATTCGGTATGCATTTAATTGCTGTCGTTCAGCATCGGTTTGCCCCATAAAAATTTTACATTTCATGCCAAACATAGCAGCTGCCGTAGCCGTTGCCACACCGTGCTGGCCGGCACCAGTCTCAGCAATAATTTCTTTTGCGCCCATAAATTTTGCCACTAAAATCTGCCCTATAGTATTATTGATTTTATGTGCCCCGGTATGATTTAAATCTTCACGCTTTAAATAAATCCTGCTACCCACATATTCTGAAAGACGGTGGGCAAAATATAATGGCGAAGGTCGTCCTACATATTGATTTAAATAATAATGAAACTCTTTAATAAAATCATTGTTATCTTTTAACTGCTCAAACACTTCGGACAACTCATTTAACTTTGGTTCTAATGCTGGGGGAACAAACATCCCTCCATAGATGCCAAAATAACCTGATTTATTTGTTGACTTTACGGTTATTTCTGTTTTATTTAATGTATTAGTATCCATTTTTTATGATTTTAAAATTCAATTTTTGTTTTTAATTATTTTATTCTTTTCTGTTATTTTTATTATAAAATACATGACATCCGTGCCATAAAAATTGAATTTTTCGCCACCAGACAATATATTGAGTATTACAAATTATCATTTTTAAATACTTTAATTTTTTTAACAAAAAAAGGCCGCAGGTATTATCCTACGGCCTTTTAGATTTTATCGATAAGCGTTAGATTACATACCTGTATTCAGATATATCATCATCCACCACCAATTTCTATTATTTATTATATTTTTCATTGCTGTTATTTTGATAAATCAAAAATAGAATTATTTTTTTACTTTCAAAATTAAATTAAACAATATCTTTTAATAACATATTTCCTTTAGCATTTTGGATAGCCAAATCAAAATCGTTCAATAATTTTTTAATTTGATTTTTCTCTGTTGAATCTGCTGCAAGAATTTTATCTACACCATTATGGTCAATTGCATTTAAAATATAACTAACAGTAATTTTATGAATATCCTGTGCCGGTTGATAGGCTTTTTCTTTATATTGTTGAGTAGCCAGTTCAGTAAGAATCTTACTTTCGTTCAGTACAAAAAGAATATCACGTACCAAACGAATAGGAATTTCCAGTTTTTGACTTATTTCTTTATCGGTTAAAGGTTCTTCTCCTTGTTCAAAACGTTTAACAATTAATTGAGCTACCATTAAAGTTAATGCCCGTTCACTAAACAAACTCAGATTCTGAATATCCGGGTCAAATTCATACCGCTCTACATTTTGTACAGAAAAAGATATTTCTGCTCCAAAAAGAATAATTAACCAACTGATTTGCAGCCATATTAAAAATAATGGAAGAGCTGCAAAGCTACCATAGATTGCATTATATTTAGAAACTCCAACCTGGAAATGAATATAAGCCCATTGGACAAAAACAAAAATGGTACCTGCAATAATTCCAGCAATAAAAGCCGATTTAAAATTAACTTTGGTGTTGGGCATCACCATATAAATAATAGTAAGCACCAACCAAAACAAGACATAGGGAATTAACTTAACCAGAAAAAATATCATTGGACTGATGTAGCCCAAAATATCTACCTCTGCCATTATACGGGTTAGCTGAGTAGAAATAAATACGTTTGCACTGGTAGATAAAATTAACAAAATCGGGGCAATAAGCATCATCGAAAGATAATCGCTGAATTTACGGAACCATACCCGTGGTGTGCGTATTTGCCATATTGCATTAAATGAGCTTTCAATATTCCCCAGTACTTTCATCACTGTCCATATTAAAATGGCAATACCAATACCTGCAATTATGCCCCCTTTAATATTTTCTAAAAAACTATGGGCAAATTTGATAATCCAATCTAAAACTTCTTGTTGACCTGAAAAATTTTGGGTAAGCTGATTCTCTAAATACTTATCAAATCCAAACCCTTTAGCAATACCAAATCCCATTGCAACTACCGGAACAACAGACATCATTGAAAAATAAGTCAGGGCAGATGCTCTTAACCCTAATTTATCTTCTTTGTATCCTCGGAAAGCAAGCAACAATACCCGTAACTGCTTAATTAAAAAGAGCTTATACTTAGGCAGATTCTTCAAAGGGATTCGCCAAATATCGACACTAATAAAATCAATAATTTTCTTTAAAGACACCATAATTAAATGAGTATAATTAATAAAGTATAAATTTAAAAAATAAATTAGAACTATGGGATATTCCTTTATAAAATCCCTAAATTTGAAATAGAACTAATGATAAATGGAAGGAACTATTGAAGATATCAATCATCAAATTAAACATTGCATCCACTGCCGGTTACATGCTACAAGAATGAATGCGGTTTGCGGAGAAGGGCCGGTACCATCAAGAATAATGATTATTGCCCAGGCACCAGGCAAAATAGAAGATAAAGAAGCAAAAATGTTGATTGGCCCTTCGGGTAAAGTTTTTGATAAACTCATTTATTCGGCCGGTTTAAAACGAGAAAATATTTATATTACCAACCTGTTAAAATGTTTCTTACCCAATTGCCGCAAACCCAGGCGTGATGAGATGAATATTTGTTACCAAAGATATTTGCAAAAAGAGATAGAACTGGTTAAACCGGAAATAATGGTTACGTTGGGCTATCATGTAACCAAGTATATCTTTTCACAAAACGGGCTTCAAGTCCCCAATAAAATTGAGTTTAAGAATACCTTTGGTCAATTATTTACTGCCAAAAACCGGAAAATTGTCCCCTTGCGGCATCCGGCTACCGTGGTACATAACAGTACAAACCTAAAAAAATTAATCGGTGAATATGCAATATTAAAAACACTTCAGTCCAAATGCACGTATTTTAACAAATGCATAATACCCCAAAAATATAAAAACGGACTGATTCCTAAGGACATTCTGGATAAATTTTGTCATGGCAACTGGAAACAATGTAATAGATATAATGCTTACTGCAAAGGTATACAACCGAATGAATCTGTTTTGCCGGAATAATTTTTACACTGCCTTTCTGTATCTCCAAACCGACAGGGTTAACATTATAATTCCGTAAATCAACAAGCTGAAAAACTCATAAGAAATATCCCAAAAGCCGGCACCTTTAAGTAAAATCATACGAATCACTTTCATAAAGTAATAAAAAGGATTGATGATATTAATTTGTTGTGCCCAAACCGGCATACTTTCGGTGGGGGTAAATATTCCGCCCATCAAAATAAATACCAGCATAAAGAAAAAAGTTATAAACATTACCTGCTGTTGTGTAGACGAAATGGTTGAAATAAATAACCCAATACCCAGAACAACTAACAAATAAGCCAGTGTAAATCCAAATAATAAAGGAATACTGCCAACTACAGGTAAGTCAAAAAATATTTTACCAATCAGTAAACCAAAAGCCAGCTCGAATAAGGCTATAATCATGAAAGGTACCAATTTCCCGATAATAAACTCATGCTTATTTATGGGTGTAACATTAATCTGCTCAATGGTTCCAATCTCTTTTTCTCTAACTATGTTCATCGCAGCAAGAAACATACTTACAATGGTAACCAGTATCACAAGTATCCCGGGTAGCATATAGGTTTTATAATTCAACTCCGGATTATACCAAAAAGAAGTATTTACTTCGATGGGTTCCATCTCTTTTATATGCGGCATTTGTGTTAAATCCACCAGGATATTTTTGTTAAAATCGTTGATTACCGATGTTGAGTAGCCATTGATTAAACTGGCTGCTGTGCCGTTTATTCCATCGATTAACAGTTGAATTTTACTCGTATTTTCCCGCATTAAATTACGTTCAAAACCATACGGGATATGCAGAATTACATCGGCATTATTTTTCAATACTTCTGCTTCCGCTTCCTGAATAGAAAAAGAGTTTCCGGTAATTTTATAGAATGCAGAGCCTTCAAATTTATTCACAAGCGTTGATGACATGGACGACAAATCCTTATCTACCACAAAAAGCTCAATCGATTTCATCTCCAACGTAGCGGCATGTACCAATATCACCAACTGAATAATGGGAACTCCAAATATCAGTGGTAACATGGTTTTATTCCTGAAAATCTGGATAAACTCTTTTTGTAATATAAATTTTATCTTTCGCATTTTTGATTTCAAATTTCAAGTCCCGAAAAACACAAATTTTTAATTTGCTTGTTTTTCGTGGATGCTGAGATGATTACAAAATTGAAAATTTTGCTCATTTCGGCATTTCAAGTTTCAGGTTTACCTGCCGGGAGGCATGGTTTAAAATCATCAAACGATAAAAAAAATGTTATCATACTATATTATTCTAATCTGACTTTAAAATTTCTTATACTTAATCCCAAAAAAATCACTGTCATGCCCATAAAGATTAACGTTTCTTTCCAAACAAACATAAATCCCGAACCTTTAATCATTATGTTTTTAATGATGATGATAAAATATTTTGCCGGCATAATGGTACTTAGCCATTGCAGGACTTTGGGCATATTTTCGATTGGGAAAATAAATCCGGATAAAAGCATGGTGGGCAACATTAAGGCAAACATGGAAATAAACATAGCAACCATTTGGCTGTTACTCACCGATGAAATTAAGATACCCAGCGAGAGTGCCATAAAAATAAACAACAACGTTTCGAGTAATAACAATACCAGGCTACCCTGCATGGGCATCTCAAAAACAATGTAGCTCAATGCAATAATTACAACAGCATTTAAAAAAGATAAACCGATGTATGGAATTACTTTACCGATAACAATTGGCATTGACCGCAACGGTGATACCAGTAACACTTCCATGGTACCCAGTTCTTTTTCGCGGGCAATGGATATGGAAGTCATCATGGCAGAAACAAGCATTAAAATCAACGCCATAGTTCCGGGAACAAACATGTAAACACCTTTTAATTCCTTGTTGTAAAGAATTTGAATTTCGGGTACAATCTCGTAGGGCAAATCCTGCTCCATCAACTCATTTTTCATGTAACTCCTGATGATTGCTGATGTATAATTAGATACAATATTGGCTGTATTAGCATCCGAAGCGTCGGCAATAATTTGTACACTCGCTTTGCCTTCCTTTTCTAATTTGGTGGCAAAGTTAGGCTCAAAAATAACCACTTCGCGAACATCTCCTTTTTGAAAAACATTTTCAATTTGCTCATCGCTGTGCAAGTTTTCATCCAAAATAAAAAAGCCCGATGAAAGTATTTTGTGCGTTATTTCCTGTGTTACATTATCTTTTGATTTATCGAGAATTGCTATCTTAACATCATTAATTTCGTTAGAAATAACATAGCCGAAAATTAATATCTGAGCCACCGGCATGCCAAATAAAATTAACATGGTGCGATAATCTCTGAAAATATGCCTAAACTCTTTTCTAACAAAACCAAAAAAACAACTCATATTATTTATTGTTACTTTTAACTCTGAACTCTGAACCTGCCTCCCGATAGCCATCGGGATCGGGACGGCAGGCAAGCTGTGAACTACCGTGCTATTTTCAAAAAAACATCATCCATATTCTGCGCATTAAACTCATTTTTCAAAGCAGTTGGTGCTCCTATGGCTTCAATTTTTCCGCGCTCCATAATACAAACCCGGTCGCAATATTCTGCTTCGTCCATATAATGTGTTGTAACAAACACAGTAATTCCGTTATGCGATGCTTCGTAAATCATTTCCCAAAAATCACGTCGGGTTATTGGGTCCACTCCGCCCGTTGGCTCATCCAGAAAAACAATTTTAGGTTCGTGAAAAATAGCCACCGAAAAAGCGATTTTTTGTTTCCATCCCAATGGCAGCGATTTTATGGATTTATCCCTGATATTTTCCATTTTCAAGCGTTTTAACAATTCTGTGGTCTTTTCCCTGATGTATTTTGCCGACAACCCATAAATCCCACCATAAAACCGGATATTCTCTTTTACCGTTAAATCTTCGTATAAAGAAAATTTCTGACTCATGTAACCAATATTCTCCTTCACCTTATCCCGTTCTTTGTACACATTAAATCCGGCAACCATAACCCTGCCAGAAGTAGGTAAAGATAAACCAGACAGTATTTTCAACGCGGTTGTTTTTCCTGCGCCATTGGCTCCTAAAAAGCCAAAAATTTCTCCTTTTTTCACAGAAAAAGAAAGATTGTCGTTGGCGGTAAAATCACCAAACTTTTTTACCAGGTTTTCTACTTCAATAATATTTTCAGTATGCTTTCCCATTATTCTTTTTCATTATCTTGCCTGCCATAGCTTTAGCGAAAGCAGATTTCCTTTTATTCTAATTCATCAATTCCATAAAACAATCTTCGATATTGGCAGATATTTCATGAATCTCAATTTTTTGATGTTCTTTTTGACAAAGTTCCGATTCCAGTTTATTCTCATCAATCGATTCATTTTTAGATGTTACATGTAAATACTCACCAAAAGTGTAAACTGTATCAATATTGTCCATGTTTTTTAAGTCATGGATTAATTGATACATATTCCCGGATTTTACAGCCCACAGTTTTCGATTAAAATTTTTAATAATGGCATCCGGTTGATTGATCGACAGAATTTCTCCATTCTGTATTAATGCTACGCGATCGCAAAGGTTGGCTTCATCCATATAAGGAGTTGAAACCAAAATGGTAATTCCCTTTTCTTTTAATCGAATAAGCATTTCCCAGAACTCTTTTCGCGAAACCGCATCCACACCAGTTGTTGGTTCATCCAGAATCAAAATATCCGGACTGTGAATCAATGCACACGAAAGTGCCAGTTTTTGTTTCATCCCACCCGATAATCTTCCGGCTAACCTGTTTTTAAAAGGTTCTATTTGAGAATAAATATCCTTAATCAGGTCATAATTCTCTTCGATAGTTGTTCCGAAAATCGTAGCAAAAAAGTTCAGGTTCTCTTCAACCGACAAATCCTGATATAACGAAAAGCGTTGCGGCATATAACCCATATTGCTGCGTATTTTCCTGTAGTCGTTCACCACATCTAAACCAAAAATTTTAGCATCGCCACTGGTTGGATAAATTAGTGTAGTAAGTATTCTGAAAATGCTGGTTTTCCCTGAACCATCAGGACCAATTAACCCAAACAGCTCGCCTTTGGGTACCGAAAAGCTAATCCCTTTTACCGCTTCTACCTTTTCGTAGTTTTTTTTCAGCTGGTTTACTTCTACTGCAAAATCCTTCATCATTATTCTTAGTTACCAATAAAATCATTTAAAATAAATGCTGTATCTATTTTTTCACCGCTAAGGCACTAAGCCGAAAAGCTTTAATTATTCATAAATTAGTATTATACTACTGCCTACTACAACTGCCACCTGCCAATTTCTGCCTGCATATGGCAGGCAAGCTGCATACTGCTACTGGCTACTGGTTACTGCCTACCTAAATTTCACTTCACCCGGCATACCAATTTTCATTGTTCCGTCATTTTGAACACGCACTTTAACGGCATATACCATATTTACGCGCTCTTCTTTTGTTTGGATAATTTTCGGCGTAAACTCAGCCTGGTCTGAAATCCAAATGACCTTTCCTTCAAATTCCTGGTTTGTTTTTTTATCTTTATCTACAATAACGGTAACTCTCTGCCCTATTTTTACCGATGGAATCTGCGCTCCACTAATATAAACCCGCAAATCAATTTCATCAAGCCGGGCAATTTTATACAATGCTTTTCCCATGGCAGCAATTTCACTTTCTTCCACATATTTTTCCAAAACCGTTCCGGTTACGGGATTTGTAATTTTTGCTTTTCTAATCTGCTCATCAACCAAATCAATCTGCCGTTCCATCACTTCCAGTTCTTTATGAACAGCATTAATTTGTGTTTTGGTTGCTTCAATTTGCTTTAACAATACCTCATACTTCCCGTTGATATCATCTAATTTTTGTTTGGTAGCTGCCTGGTCGTTATACAACTTTTCAATTCTGTTTTTTTCAGTTAACAGATTCTGTTTTTGTTCCTGCTGAACATCAATTTGTGCTTTAATATTAGCCAATTTAGAAGCAACAGCCTGTTTTTGAGCTTTTAGTTGCTCTCTTTGAATATGTAAGGTAGAAGTATCAATCCATCCTAACAGCTGGTCTTTCTTTAATTGTTCGCCTTCTTCTACATTAAACTGAAGCAATTTACCCTGACTCTCGGCACTAACAATAATTTCTCTTGCTTCAAAGTTTCCATAAGCATCCGATCCATTATCATTGCCTGAACAGGCAAATAATAGGAACGATAAGAATACGCTAATTTTTGTTTTCATTGATTTTATTTTTTTTAATTTCTTTTATTCTATTGATATTATTACTCCATGTAACTGCTTACTGCAGCTAATTAATTCAATAAACCATTTTCTGCTATATATCGCCTTTGATGTACAAATAATTTACAATCGACTGTACCCGTTTAATTTTATGGGTTTCGTAATTTATTTTGGCCTGTGTTTCGGCATTAAGCTCAGTAATAAATTCGGTGGAAGTAATTACCCCGTTGTCTAACTTTGAGCGTGCGCTTTTTGTAACTTCTTCGCGTAATTCAATAATCTCCAAATCACTTTTAACCGCATCCTTATAATTTCTGATGTTTGCTTTTGCATTATCTAACGCTACTTCCAATTGTTTATTAAATGATTCTTCTTTCATCTGAATTATCTCTTTATTGAGCGTAAATATTTCTCTTTGCCTTTTATTTTGGTTCCAATCCCAGAATTCCCAACAAACACCTAGTCCAAGATAGTAGTAAGTATCAAATTCGTTATTTAGCATATTTAAACCGGGCTTCCCATAGCCCAACTGCGAAAAAGCGTAAATCATTGGTTTATTTTGCTTTGATGTAGCTTTTATCGAAAAATCAATCTTTTCTTTTTGATAATCAAACAATTGATGTTCCGGCCTGTTCCATTCTGCATTTTCATTCAGCTCATAATCCGGGATTTTTAAAATAGAATTCTCATTAATTGTCATTCCGGTGATTTCTGCTAAAATATTTAACGCCGCAACTCGTTGATGCATGATTTGATTAATGTTTTGCTTTAACTTTAATTTTTCTGCTTTTAAAACATTCAAATCAGAAGGTAACAACACCCCATTTTCCACTCCTGATTCTACTGATGATTCTTTCTTTTTAATCTCCTGCATCATTACATTCATCAACTCTTCGTTTTTTTGAAGAATCAAGATGGCAAAATAAAATTTATTAATTTGTTCTTTCAGTTTATTCAGCTCAACCCGGTTATTTTGCTGATTTATTTTCAACTCAGCATTTTCAATTTGCCTGGCTGATTTAATCCTTCCACAATCATAAATTAGCTGATTAATATCTACCGTAGCTTTGTATTGGTCTTTATCGGCTTGTGGTATTTGAATATCTCCCATTGGAATATCAATGTCAATATCAATTACATCGGACTGATAAGTAGCCTGAGCCTTTAATTCAGTTTGAGGTAGCCATCCGGATTTAAGGTTTTTTATTTTTAACTCATTGATGTTTGAATAAATCACCGAATCTTTTGCTAAAGGATAGTTTTGTAACATCTGGCCATAACAATCCTGCAAATAGATTTCCTTTTGCTGAGCCAGTGTAATATTTCCAATTAGTAAAAAAAACAAGATAAATTTTTTCATAACAGTAGTGCATTTTTTATAAATTCTTTTACTATATCATTGCGTTGCCCCATAAATAATTCATACGCTTTGGGTTCGTTATCAAACAAAACACCGGTTAAAACAGGCTTGGCAACCACAGGAAATACACATAAAGCAAGTATATTTATCAATAAATTTCTTGCATCTATAGATCTAATTTTATTTGCTTTAACATCAATTTGTATTTGTTTTTCCAAATCTTCAATCAGATGATCTTGTTTTACCAGGGTATTCTTTTCAATAATATCAATTAAAATATGCGGATTGCGATTTAATTCGTTAATAATAAAACCAGGGATATACGGATGCTGTTGAAGCAATTCAATATAATTGTCTACAAAAAAATCGATCTTTTCAAGGATTGACTTCTCGGACGCTATCATTTCTTTAACTCTTGGAATTATTAAAGAGAAAGCATTTTCAAAAACTTTCTCAAATAATCTTTCTTTAGTTCGATAATAATAATGCAATAAAGCTTTATTTATTCGGGCTTTATCAGCAATTTCCTGCATCCTGGCACCTGTCATTCCTTTTTTTTGAAATACCTCTTTAGCTGCATTTAAAATTTTATCTTCCGTATTTACTTCTTTTTCTGTCATTATTTAAATTTTAACTAAAAAGTTTAACCATTTAATTTAACTAACTGGTCAAATTAAAAAATACCATTTGATTCTACCAAATTTTTAACAATAATTTTTAA